>NZ_JARWAK010000009.1:0-178612 GCF_031451675.1 Halomonas koreensis
GCTTCGAGCTTCGAGCTTCGAGCTTCGAGCTTCGAGCTTCGAGCTTCGAGCTTCGAGCTTCGAGCTTCGAGCTTCGAGCTTCGAGCTTCGAGCTTCGAGCTTCCAGCTTCCAGCTTTCAGCTGGCGGCGATCAGCCGCTGTCGCTTCTCCTTCTGCCGCGCCAGCGCCCAGCGCACGTGCTCGCGGACCAGGTCCGAGGGGTAGGGCAGCCGGGCGCGCAGCGCGGCCTCCACCGCCTCGCTCCAGGGGGCGTTGCCGAGTCCCACCGCCAGGTTGCGCAGCCAGCGCTCGTAGCCGATGCGCCGGATCGGGCTGCCGGCGGTCTTGTCCAGGAACTCCTCCTCGCTCCAGGCGAACAGCGCCGTGAGATCGACCCGGTCCAGGTCGTGGCGGGGCGCGAAGTCGGGCTCCCGGCTGGCGCGGGTGAAGCGGGTGAAGGGGCAGACCAGCTGGCAGTCGTCGCAGCCGAACACCCGGTTGCCCATGGCGGCGCGGAATTCCTCGGGGATGGCGCCGTGGAGCTCGATGGTCAGGTAGGAGATGCAGCGCCGGGCGTCGACGACCCTGTCCTCGACGATGGCGTCGGTGGGGCAGGCGGTGCGGCAGGCGCTGCAGCGGCCGCAGTGCTCGGTCTCGAAGGGTTCGTCGACCGGCAGCGGCAGGTCGGTGTAGAGCTCGCCGAGGAAGAACATCGAGCCGGCCTTGGGGTTGAGCAGCATGGCGTTCTTGCCGAACCAGCCGAGCCCGGCCTTGCGGGCCAGGGCTCGCTCCATCACCGGGGCGGAGTCGACGAAGGCCCGGTAGCCGAAGGGGCCGATCTCGGCCTGGATCTGCTTGGCCAGGGTCGCCAGGCGCTTGCGCATCAGCTTGTGGTAGTCGCGGCCGGTGGCATAGCGGGAGACGTAGGCCTTCTCCGGCCGGGCCAGCATCTTCGTCGTCTCCACCTCGGGGGGCAGGTAGTCCAGGCGCACGCTGATCACTCGCAGCGTGCCGGGTACCAGTTCCTCGGGCCGGGTGCGCTTGGTGCCGTGCTTGGCCATGAAGCCCATCTCGCCGTGGTGGCCGGCGTCGAGCCAGCGCTGCAGACGGGCCTCGTCCTCGGCCAGGTCGACGTCGGTGATGCCCACCTGCTGGAAGCCGAGTTCGCGGCCCCAGGTCTTGATGAGCATGGCCAGATGGTCGAGGTCGGGGGCGTCGCCCTGCGGGGACGGCTGGGTCATGATTCGGGAAACACCGTGGGGAAAGCGGCCGCGACGCTTGGCGGGCGGCGGGAGAAACGACACACTCCATGGTAAAGCATCGCGTTCAAGGGAGACAGCGCATGGCGGGCTCGTCCCAGTCCACCCGCGTCGCCCCGGGCCGGGCGCTGTATCGCGCCGACCAGGTCCGGGAGCTGGATCGTCGTACCATCGCCGCCGGCATCGAGGGCTTCGCCCTGATGCAGCGGGCCGCGGCCTCGGCCTGGCGGGAACTGCGCCGGGCCTGGCCCGAGGCGCGCCGGCTGAGCGTGCTGTGCGGCGCCGGCAACAACGGCGGCGACGGCCATGTGCTGGCCGCGCTGGCCGCCGCCGAGGGGCTCGAGGTCCAGCGCGTGGCCCTGAAGCCCGTCGAGGCGCTCTCGGGGGATGCCCGACGAGCCGCCGACATGGCCACCGCGGCCGGGGTCGAGCTGGTGCCCTGGCGGTCCGGGCTGGCGCTCACCGGCGAGGTGCTGGTGGACGCGCTGCTCGGCACCGGCCTGTCCGGGGACGTGCGTGGCGACTTCCGCGAGGCCATCGCCGCGATCAATGCCTGCGGCCGGCCGGTGCTGGCCATCGACATTCCCTCCGGGGTCCATGCCGATACCGGCGCCGAGCTCGGCGTGGCGGTGAGGGCCGCGCGGACCGTCACCTTCATCGGCGACAAGCTGGGGCTGCACACCGGCCGGGCCCCGGCGCTGACCGGGCCGGTGGTCTTCCGTGACCTCGACGCCCCCGAGGCGGCGACGGCGGGCGTGGCGCCCGCCGCCGAGCTGTTGCACCGCTCGATGATCGCCGCGGCGCTGCCGCCGCGTCCCCGGGACGCCCACAAGGGCGACGCCGGCCATGCCCTGGTGCTCGGCGGGGCGCCGGGCTTCGGCGGCGCGGCGCTGCTGGCCGCCGAGCACTGCGCGCGGCTCGGCGCCGGCAAGGTGAGCCTGGCCACCGCCCCCGAGCACGTCACGGCGAGCCTGGTGCGCCGCCCCGAGGTGATGGTGCACGGGGTGCGCGGCGCCGCCGACCTCGGTGAGCTGCCGGCGCAGGCCGATGTGCTGGTGGTGGGGCCGGGCCTGGGGCAGGGCAGCTGGGGGCAGGCCATGCTGCAGGCCGCCCTCGAGGCCGGCCGGCCGCTGGTGATCGACGCCGATGGCCTGAACCTGCTGGCGGCGCGCTTCGCCGGCGAGCGACGCGACGACTGGCTGCTGACCCCGCATCCCGGCGAGGCGGGGCGCCTGCTGGGTATCGGCGCCGCCGAGGTCGAGGCCGACCGCCCCGCGGCGGCGGCCGAGCTGCGGCGTCGCTACGGCGGCGTGGTGGTGCTCAAGGGCGCCGGCAGCCTGGTGGCCGGCCCCTCGGGGCTGGCGGTCTGCCCCTACGGCAATCCCGGCATGGCCAGCGGCGGCATGGGCGATGCGCTGTCCGGCATCCTGGGCGCCCTGCGGGCCCAGGGGCTGGCCCCGGAAGCGGCCGCCCGGGTCGGCGTGCTGGTGCACGCCCTGGCCGCCGACGGGGCCGCCGCCGCGGCCGGCGAGCGTGGCCTGCTGGCCGGCGATCTGGCATCCTGTGCGCGAATTCTGGTCAACCCGACGATGGGCGAAGACGATGCAGCTGCGACTCGATGACGAAGCCCGCCAGGTGGCCTTCGGCGAGGCCCTGGGGCGGGCCCTCGAGGGGCGGGGACGCCTCTACCTGGAGGGGGAGCTGGGCGCCGGCAAGACCACCCTGACCCGGGGCATCCTGCGCGCCTACGGCCATCTCGGGGCGGTGAAGAGCCCCACCTATACCCTGGTGGAACCCTACGCGCTCGAGGGCGTCCGGGTCCATCACTTCGACCTCTACCGCCTGGGCGACCCCGAGGAGCTGGAGTTCATCGGCGGCCGCGACCTGCTGGCCGACGATGCCCTGTGCGTGATCGAGTGGCCGGCCCGCGGCGAGGGCTGGCTGCCGGCCCCGGACCTGGTGGTGCACCTGCGCCTGGCGGGGGAGGGCCGCCGCGCCACCCTGACCGCCGGCGGCGACCGCGGGCGCCGGGTGATCGAGCGGCTCGCCGAGGCGCCGGAACTGGCCGGCCAGTGGCTCGAGGAGGATGAACGCGCCTCATGAGCAAGGGAGTGCTGCCCCGTCGCCTGCTCGGCGGCCTGTTGTCGCTGGCCCTGCTGGTGCCGGCCTGGGCCGGCGCCGCCAGCGTCGACAACCTGCGCCTGTGGGCGGCGCCGGACCACGCGCGGCTGGTGTTCGACCTGTCCTCGCCGGCCTCGGCCGAGGTGTTCGGCCTGGAGGACCCGCGTAGGCTGGTCATCGACCTCGAGGACACGCGCCTGCAGGCCGACGTGGCCCGGCTCGACCTGTCGGGCAGCGCCATCCGCGAGGTACGCACCGGCATCCGCGACGGCGACGACCTGCGGGTGGTGCTGGAGCTGTCCCGGGCGATCGAGCCGCGCCACTTCACCCTGGCCCCCAACGAGCAGTACGGCCACCGCCTGGTGGTGGACCTGGAGTATCCCGGCGAGAGCGCCGTGGAGGATCCCATCGATCCCATCGAGGCGATGATCCGCGAACAGGAGATCGCCGCCGACCGGGCCCAGGCCGAGGCCGTCGCCGAGGGCCGCGATCCCGACGCCGCGACCCCGGCGCTCGAGCCCGCGCGGCCGCATCCCAAGCGCGACATCATCATCGCCGTGGACGCCGGCCACGGCGGCGAGGATCCGGGGGCCATGGGGCCCTCCGGCACCCGCGAGAAGGACGTGGTGCTGGAAATGGCCGAGCGCCTGGCCCGCAAGATCGATGCCGCCGAGGGCTTCAAGGCGGTGATGATCCGCGACGGCGACTACTACGTGGGGCTGCGCCAGCGCACCCGCATCGCCCGGGAGCAGAAGGCCGACTTCTTCGTCTCCATCCACGCCGACGCCTTCCGCAGTCCGCGCCCCCACGGCAGCTCGGTCTATGCGCTGTCGCAGAGCGGCGCCACCTCGGAGACCGCCCAGTGGCTCGCCGCCACCGAGAACCGCGCGGACCTGATCGGCGGCGTGGACGGCAACCTCTCCCTGGACGACAAGGACGAGGTGCTGCGCGGCGTGCTGCTCGACCTGACCATGACCGCGACCCTCAACGATTCCCTGACCATCGGCGGCCAGGTGCTCGACCGCCTGGGGCGGGTCAACGACCTGCACAAGTCGCGGGTCGAGCAGGCCGGCTTCGTGGTGCTCAAGTCGCCGGACATCCCCTCGCTGCTGGTGGAGACCGGCTTCATCTCCAATCCCGACGAGGAGCGCCGGCTGCTCGACGCCGGCTATCAGGAGCGGATGATGGACGCGGTCTTCGGCGGCATCCGCGCGCATTTCCGGCGCAACCCGCCGCCGGCCAGCCTGCTGGCCTGGCGGCGCGACCAGGGTCGCGACACCGCCGGCAACGAGTACCGCATCCAGCCCGGCGACACCCTCTCCGAGATCGCCGCCCGCCATGGGGTGCCGGTGGCCCAGCTGCGCCAGGCCAACGAGCTCAGCGGCGACGTCATCCGGGTCGGGCAGGTGCTGCGGATACCCCGTTCATAAGCTGGAAGCCTGAAGAGCGGCGCTGCGCGCCTGGAAGCTGGAAGAATGGGGCTTCGGGCTTCGGGCTTCGGGCTTCGGGCCGTCTCCGTCGTATCGGGCTGGTTGGCAAACGCTCGCAGCTCGCGGCCCGTAGCCCGTAGCGTCCTTGAGGAGTGATATGACAGACAGCCAACGCATCCAGGTTCTCGACCCCCGACTGGCCAACCAGATCGCCGCCGGCGAGGTGGTGGAGCGACCGGCCTCGGTGGTCAAGGAACTCGTCGAGAACGCCATCGACGCCGGCGCGAGCCGGGTCGAGGTGGAGCTGGAGTCCGGCGGCGCGCGGCTGATCCGGGTCCGCGACGACGGCCGCGGGATCGGCGAGGACGACCTGCCGCTGGCCCTGTCGCGCCACGCCACCAGCAAGATCGCCTCGCTGGACGACCTGGAGGGCGTGGCCAGCCTGGGCTTTCGCGGCGAGGCCCTGGCCTCGATCAGCTCGGTGTCGCGCCTGGAGCTGGTCTCCAACACCCACGACGACCCCACCGGCGGCTGGCGCGTGGTGGTCGAGGGGCGGCGCATGGAGCCCCGGGTCACGCCCTCGCCGCACCCCCGCGGCACCTCGGTGACGGTGCGCGACCTGTTCTTCAACACCCCGGCCCGGCGCAAGTTCCTGCGCACCGAGAAGACCGAGTTCGGCCACGTGGAGGAGGCCTTCCGGCGCCAGGCGCTGTCGCGGCTCGACGTCGGCTGGGTGCTGCGCCACAACCAGAAGACCATCCACCAGCTGCGCCCCGGCGGCGACCTGGTGGGCCACGAGCGACGCCTCCAGGCGCTGCTCGGCCGCGCCTTCCTGGAGAACGCCCTGCACCTGGATATCGAGACCGGCGGGCTGCGGCTGTGGGGCTGGGTGGGGCTGCCCACCCACTCCCGGGCCCAGGCCGACCAGCAGTACTTCTTCGTCAACGGCCGGGTGGTGCGCGACCGCCTGGTGGCGCATGCCATCCGCCAGGCCTATCGCGACGTGCTGTTCCACGGTCGCCATCCGGTGTTCGTGCTCTACCTGGAGGTGGACCCCACGGTGGTCGACGTCAACGTCCATCCCACCAAGCACGAGGTGCGCTTCCGCGACGGCCGGATGGTTCACGACTTCCTGTTCTCCAGCCTGCACCGGGCGCTGGGCGAGGCCCGGGCCGGGGCGAGCGCCGGCGCGGAGGAAGGCGGCGAGTCGGGCAGCGAGACGCCGTCGCCCGAGCCGGCCGGCGGCGAGGTGCGCGAGGCCGCGCCGGAGCCGGCCTGGCGGCAGCAGCCCATGGCGCTGCATGGGCGCGAGGAGAGCGGGGAGCAGAAGGTCACGCCGGACCGGGTGCGGGCCTTCATGGAGGGCTATCGGGCCCTGCACCCGGAGCACGAGGAGAGCCTGCTGACGCCCCAGCCCGCCGCGCCCGGGGCCGGCGGCACCGCCGCCGACGTGGCGCTGGACGAGCGACGGGACGAGGCGGGCGCCGGCGTCGCGCCGCGGCCGGCGATGCCCGAGGCGGACGCCACCAAGGCGCCGCCGCTGGGCTATGCGGTGGCTCAGCTGCACGGTGTCTATATCCTCTCGCAGACCGAGCGTGGCCTGGTGGTGGTGGACATGCACGCCGCCCACGAGCGCATCGTCTACGAGCGCATGAAGGCCCAGGTGCACGGCGGGGCCCTGGAGGCCCAGCCGCTGCTGGTGCCGGTGTCGCTGGCCGCCAGCGCCGCCGAGGTGGCCACCGCTGAGGCCGAGCGCGACGCCTTCGCCCGCCTCGGCGTCGAGCTCGACGTGGCCGGCCCCGAGACGCTGCTGGTGCGCCAGGTTCCGGCGCTGCTGGTGGATGCCGACGTCGAGCCGCTGGTCCGCGACATGCTGGGCGACCTGGAGCGCTACGGCCGCTCGGACCGCCTCGAGGCCCATATCAACGAGCTGCTGTCGACCATGGCCTGTCACGGCAGCGTGCGCGCCAACCGCCAGCTGACGGTGGAGGAGATGAACGCCCTGCTGCGCGACATGGAGGTCACCGAGCGCAGCGGCCAGTGCAACCACGGCCGGCCCACCTGGACCGAACTCGGCATGAAGGAGTTGGACCGCCTCTTCCTGCGCGGCCAGTAAACGACGACGATGAGCATGAGCGACACCCGCCCCCCGGCGATCTTCCTGATCGGCCCCACCGCGGCCGGCAAGACCGACCTGGCCATCGCCCTGCACGAGCGCCTGGGCTGCGAGCTGATCAGCGTGGATTCGGCGATGGTCTATCGCGGGCTGGATATCGGCAGCGCCAAGCCGTCCCCCGAGGAGCGGGCGCGGGCCCCGCACCGGCTGATCGATATCCGCGACCCCGCCGACCCCTACTCCGCGGCCGACTTCCGCCGGGACGCGCGCCGCGAGATGGCCGCCATCACCGATGCTGGCGGGGTGCCGCTGCTGGTCGGCGGCACCATGATGTACTACCAGCGCCTGGTGGCGGGCGAGGCCAACCTGCCGCCGGCGGCTCCCGAGGTGCGCGCCGAGCTGGAGCGCGAGGCCGCCCGCCGGGGCCTCGGCGCCCTGCATGCCGAGCTCGCCCGGGTCGATCCGACCGCCGCCGGGCGCATTCATCCCAACGACCCCCAGCGGCTGATGCGGGCCCTGGAGGTGTATCGCGTCAGCGGGCGTTCGCTCACCGAGCTGTGGAACGAGCAGCGTCCGGAAACCTTTCCCTGGCGCACGCTGTCGATAGGGCTCGCGCCGGCCGACCGGGGCGTGCTGCACGAACGCATCGCCGCGCGCTTCGACGCCATGCTCGAGGCCGGCTTCCTCGACGAGGTCGCCGCGCTGCGCGAGCGCGGCGACCTGAGCGCGGAGCTGCCGGCCATGAAGAGCGTGGGCTATCGCCAGGCCTGGGCGCATCTGGAGGGCGAGATCGACCGCGCCACGCTGCGCCACCGCGGCATCGTCGCCACCCGCCAGCTGGCCAAGCGCCAGCTGACCTGGATGCGCGGCTGGCCCGAGCTGCACTGGGTCGACAGCCTGGGCGACGACCCGCTCGGCGAGGTCCTGAAACTCGTGCGCGAATTCGGGACTTAGCGTAAGATGGTCGTTTCGAGTGGCCGTTCGATCGCGCCCGTCGGTCAACCCGTGTCGTCCCGGAGTGGGACGAGCACATCAAGATCAACATCTGAGACAACTCAGGGAGAGCAACATGTCCAAAGGGCAGTCCCTTCAAGATCCGTACCTGAACATCCTGCGCAAGGAGCGCATTCCGGTATCGATCTTCCTGGTGAACGGCATCAAGCTGCAGGGCCAGATCGAGTCCTTCGACCAGTTCGTCATCCTGCTGCGCAACACGGTCAGCCAGATGGTCTACAAGCACGCCATCTCCACGGTGGTGCCGTCGCGCAACGTGCGCCTGCCGGCCCCGGATGCCGGCGCGCAGTCCGAGAGCAACGCGTGAGGTACTGATTGTTTTTCGAACGTCCCGACGCCGGTGAAACGGCGGTTCTCGTCCATGTGGACTTCCAGGACGAGCAGGAGCGCGAGGATGCCGGCGAGTTCCTCGAGCTGGTGCGCTCGGCCGGCGCGGAGCCGGCCACCCTGCTGACCGGCTCGCGCAGTCGTCCCGATCCCCGTGCCTTCATCGGGGCGGGCAAGGTCGAGGAACTGCGCGAGGCGCTGCAGACGCACCGGGCCGAACTGGTGATCTTCAACCACGCGCTCAGCCCCTCCCAGGAGCGCAACCTCGAGCAGTCGCTCAAGTGCCGGGTGCTCGACCGCACCGGGCTGATCCTCGACATCTTCGCCCAGCGGGCGCGGACCCACGAGGGCAAGCTGCAGGTCGAGCTGGCCCAGCTGGAGTACATGTCGACCCGCCTGGTGCGCGGCTGGACCCACCTGGAGCGCCAGAAGGGCGGCATCGGTCTGCGCGGGCCCGGCGAGACCCAGCTCGAGACCGACCGTCGCCTGCTGCGCGGCCGCATCAAGGCGATCCACAAGCGCCTGGACAAGGTGCGCAGCCAGCGCGACCAGAATCGTCGTGCCCGCTCCCGGGCCGAGATCCCCAGCGTGTCCCTGGTCGGCTACACCAACGCCGGCAAGTCCACGCTGTTCAACGCCCTGACCGCCTCCCGGGTCTATGCGGCCGACCAGCTGTTCGCTACCCTCGACCCGACGCTGCGGCGCCTGGAGGTCGAGGACGTGGGGCCGGTGGTGCTGGCCGACACCGTGGGCTTCATCCGGCACCTGCCGCACAAGTTGGTGGAGGCCTTCCAGGCCACCCTCCAGGAGGCCGCGGAGGCCAGCCTGCTGGTGCACGTGATCGACGCCGCCGACCCGGACCGCGAGCTCAACGTGGGCCAGGTGGAAGGCGTGCTGGACGAGATCGGCGCCCTGGAGGTGCCGACGCTCAAGGTGATGAACAAGATCGACCTGTTCGACAGCGCGCCGCGCATCGAGCGCGACGCCAACGGCCGCCCCGAGACGGTCTGGCTGTCGGCCCGGGACGGCAAGGGGCTGGCGTTGTTCGAGCAGGCGCTGTCCGAGTGCCTGGCCGATGACATCATCGACTTCGACGTCACCCTCGAGCCGCAGCAGGGCAAGCTGCGGGCCGGCCTGCACGAGCTCGGGGCGGTGCGCCAGGAGCGCTTCGACGAGGCGGGCCGCACCCTGCTGGAGGTGCGCCTGCCCCGGCGCGACTTCCTGCAGCTGATGGCCCGGCTCGGCGAGCGCGCCGACGACTACCTGCCGGAGGCCCTGCAGGAGCGCCCCCTTTGGGAACAATGAGTCGCCTTCGGGTGCCGGCGGGCTCGTCCCGGCCGGCACCACAAGGATCGCAACCGATGCCCGTCGCCCGGTGGCGCGGCGGAACGCAACGCAGAGTGGAGACGACGTATGGCCTGGAATGAGCCCGGTGGCGGCAACCAGCACGACCCCTGGAGCGGGGGAGGGCGCCGTGGCGGCAATGGCGGCGGTGGCAACCGCGGCGGCGGCAATCAGGGGCCGCCCGACCTCGACGAGGCCCTGAAGAAGTTTCAGGACAAGCTCAACAGCATGCTGGGCGGCCGCGGCAAGCGCGGCGGCCGTGGCGGCGGCGGTGGAGGTGGCGGCAAGCCGCGCAACGCCTTCGCCCTCCCGGGGCTGCTGCTGATCGTGGCGCTGGCCATCTGGGCGGCCTCCGGCTTCTACCTGGTCGACCAGTCCGAGCGCGGCGTGGTGCTGCGCTTCGGCAAGTTCCAGGAGGTGGTCACCCCCGGCTTGCAGTGGAACCCGCCGCTGATCGATGACGTGCGCATGGTCAACGTGACCCGGGTCCGCTCGATCACCCAGACCCAGTCGATGCTCACCCAGGACGAGAACATCGTCTCCGTCGAGATGTCGGCCCAGTACCAGGTCGCCGATCCTCGCGGCTACGTGCTCAACGTCCGTGACCCGGGGCTTAGCCTCGAGAATGCGCTGGACTCGGCCCTGCGACACGTGGTCGGCGGCACCGACATGATCGACATCCTGACCTCCGGCCGCGAGATCCTCGGCACCGCGGTGGCCAGCCGCCTGCAGTCCTACCTGGACAGCTACGGCACCGGCATCCGCCTGCAGACGCTCAACGTCGAGTCCACCGCGCCGCCCGATCCGGTGCAGGACGCCTTCGACGACGTCATCCGCGCCCGCGAGGATCGCCAGCGCACCATCAACCAGGCCATGGCCTACGCCAACGCCGTGATCCCGGCCGCCCAGGGCCAGGCCCAGCGGCTCGTCGAGCAGGGCCAGGGCTATCGCGAGTCCGTGGTGGCCGAGGCCCGCGGCCAGGCCAACCGCTTCAATGCCCTGCTGACCCAGTATCAGGATGCCCCGGCGATCATGCGCGAGCGCCTCTACCTCGACGCCCTGTCCGACGTCTACGGCGACACCGCCAAGGTGATGGTCGACGTCGACAGCGAGGCGCCGCTGATGGTGCTGCCCATGGACCGCCTGAGTCGCGGTACCACCGGCGCGGCCAGCCAGGGCGACGATGGGGAATCGCTGGACCCGGGGCTGCTCGAGCGCCTGCGTTCGAGCCAGTCCGACAGCGATAGCCGCAACAGCAATGCCAGCAGCAACGGAATCCGCAGGGAGGGCCGTTAATGATGATCAATAATCGATCCCTGCTCATCGTCGGCGGCCTGGCCGCCGTGGCCTGGCTGGCCAGCAACAGCCTCTACGTGGTGGACGAGACCGAGCGCGCGGTGAAGCTGCGCTTCGGCGAGGTGGTCGAGGAGAACATCCAGCCCGGGTTGCACTTCAAGATCCCGATCACCCAGACCATCCGCAAGTTCGACACCCGGGTGCTGACCCTGGACACCGATCCCAGCCGCTACCTGACCCTGGAGCAGAAGGCGGTGATCGTCGACTCCTATGTCCAGTGGCAGGTGATCAACCCCACCCGCTACTACGAGGCCACGGCCGGGGACGAGCTGCAGGCGGTGCGGCTGATCCAGCCGCGGGTCGACGAGAGCCTGCGTAACGAGTTCGGCCGCCTGAACCTCTCGCAGATCATCTCCGAGAGGCGCGATGACCTGATGACCGGGCCTACCCAGGAACTCGACAAGCTGATGCGCGAAGAACTCGGCGTGGCCATCCTCGACATCCGCGTCAAGCGCATCGACCTGCCCGAGGATGTGTCCTCGGCGGTCTACGACCGCATGCGCTCCGAGCGCGAGCGGGAGGCCCGCGAGTGGCGCGCCCAGGGCCAGGAAGAGGCCGAGCGCATCCGCGCCAACGCCGACCGGCGCCGCCAGGTGCTGCTGGCCCAGGCCCGTGCCCGCTCGGAGACGCTGCGGGGCGAGGGCGACGCCGAGGCGGCGGCGATCTTCTCCCAGGCCTACGGCCAGGACGAGGAGTTCTTCTCCTTCTGGCGCAGCCTGAATGCCTATCGCTCGAGCTTCCAGGGCGACGGCAACATGCTGGTGCTGGACCCGTCCAGCGACTTCTTCCAGTACCTCAAGTCGCCGCGTCCCCAGACCGGGGAGTGACGGTCGGGCGGGGCGGCGCCGCCGCCCCGTCCCGGGGTTCATCCCGCCCCCAAACGTGATAGACTCCTGTAACCGGGCGTGGCCCGGTTTTTTTGTGGCCTCTCCACTCCCCCGGCAATCCTCCGGCGCCCCGCCACGTCTCGCCGCGAGGCCTGTCGAAGGCCCAATCACCGTCTTGCAGGAAGAACGACATGACCATCGCTGACCGCTGGCTGTTGCCCGACGGCATGGACGAGGTGCTGCCGCCCCAGGCCAGCCGCATGGAGGAGCTGCGCCGGGCGCTGCTCGACCTCTACCATCGCTGGGGCTACGACCAGGTGATGCCGCCCCCCGCCGAGTTCCTCGATTCCCTGCTCACCGGTATCGGCACCGAGCTGGATCTGCAGACCTTCAAGCTGACCGACCAGCAGACCGGCCGCATGATGGGCGTGAGCGCCGACGTCACCCCCCAGGTGGCGCGCATGGACGCCCACTCCCTGAAGCGCCAGGGCCCGGTGCGGCTGTGCTACTGCACCAATGTGCTGCGCGCCAAGGCCGACCCGCATCAGGGCGGACGCAGCCCGGTGCAGGTCGGGGTGGAACTGTTCGGGCATGCCGGCCTGGAGGCCGACCTGGAGATCCTGCGCCTGGCGCTGACCAGCCTGCAGGCCGCCGGTGCCGGCGAGGTGCACCTGGCGCTGGGCCACATCGGCATCTACCGTAGCCTGGTGGAGGCCGCCGATCTCGGCCGCGAGCAGGAGCGGGCCATCTTCGAGGCCCTGGAGCTCAAGTCGCCCGGCGAGCTGGCCGCCCGGGTGGACGCCAGCGTCGACGATCCCGCCCTGGCGGCGATGCTGCGCGCCCTGGGCGAGCTGCACGGCGGCCCCGAGGTGCTGGACGAGGCTCGCGAGGCCTTCGAGGAGGCGCCCCAGGCGGTCTGGGCGGCCCTGGACCAGCTGCAGGCCCTGCACGCCGGGGTGACCGCCGAGCACCCCGAGGTCGAGCTCTACTTCGACCTGGCCGAGCTGCGCGGCTACCAGTACCACACCGGCATGATGTTCGCCGCCTACGTGCCCGGCTACGGCCAGGCGCTGGCCAAGGGCGGCCGCTACGACGACACCGGCCGCGCCTTCGGCCGCGCCCGGCCGGCCACCGGCTTCTCCCTGGAGCTCAAGCAGCTGGCCACCCTGGTGCCCAGCGAGCCGCGTCACGACGGCATCTGGGCCCCGGCCGAGGGCGACGGCCTGGCGGAGGCGGTGAATGCCCTGCGCCGGCAGGGCGAGCGCGTGGTCCAGGCGCTGCCGGGCCAGCGCACCGGCCCCGAGGAGCACCGCTGCCAGCGGCGCCTGGTCCCCGTCGACGGCGGCTGGCAGGTGGTTTCCCTGGCGTCGCCCTCCGAGCGGGCCTGACGTCGACAGACACGATACCGGCACCGCCCCGAGACCGGCGGCGCAGCAACGAGAGACGAGAGCACTATGGGCAAGAACGTAGTCGTACTGGGCACCCAGTGGGGTGACGAAGGCAAGGGCAAGGTGGTCGACCTGCTGACCGAGTCCGCCGGCGCGGTGGTGCGCTTTCAGGGCGGGCACAACGCCGGCCATACGCTGGTGATCGACGGCGAGAAGACCGTCCTGCACCTGATCCCCTCGGGCATCCTGCGAGACGACAAGACCTGCGTCATCGGCAACGGCGTGGTGCTGTCGCCGGAGGCGTTGATCGAGGAGATCCGCGAGCTGGAAGGCAAGGGCGTGCCGGTCCGCGAGCGCCTGCGCCTGTCGCCGGCCTGCCCGCTGATCCTGCCCTACCACGTGCGCCTCGACCAGGCTCGGGAGAAGGCTCGCGGCGTTGCCAAGATCGGCACCACCGGCCGCGGCATCGGCCCGGCCTACGAGGACAAGGTCGCGCGTCGCGGCCTGCGCCTGGGCGACATGCTGCACCGCGAGCGCTTCGCCTCCAAGCTCGGCGAGGTGCTCGACTACCACAACTTCGTGCTGACCAAGTACCACGGCGAGCCGGCGGTGGACTTCCAGGAGGTCCTCGACGACGCCATGCGCATGGCCGACGAGCTGCGCGACATGGTCTGCGACACCGTGAGCCTGGTCCATGACGTGCGCAAGGCCGGCGACAACATCCTCTTCGAGGGCGCCCAGGGCTCGCTGCTGGACATCGATCACGGCACCTACCCCTTCGTGACCAGCTCCAACACCACCGCCGGCGGCACCGCCACCGGCTCCGGCGTCGGGCCGCTGTACCTCGACTACGTGCTGGGCATCACCAAGGCCTACACCACCCGGGTCGGCTCCGGCCCCTTCCCGACCGAGCTGTTCGACGAGCACGGCCGCCACCTGGCCGAGAAGGGCCACGAGTTCGGCGCCACCACAGGCCGCGCCCGGCGCTGCGGCTGGTTCGATGCCGTGGCCCTGCGCCACGCCGTGCAGATCAACTCGGTGTCGGGCATCTGCCTGACCAAGCTCGACGTGCTCGACGGCCTGGAGAACATCCGCGTCTGCGTGGGCTATCGCAGCAAGGACGGCGACGTCCTCGACACCCCGGTGGATTCCGAAGGCTACGAGGCCATCGAGCCGGTGTATCAGGACCTGCCCGGCTGGACCGAGTCCACCCTGGGCGTCAAGCGCGTCGAAGACCTGCCGGCCAACGCCCGTGCCTACATCGCCTTCCTCGAGGAGCGGGTGGGCACCTCCATCGACATCATCTCCACCGGCCCGGATCGCAACGAGACCATCGTGCTGCGCAATCCCTTCGCCGAGGCGTGAGCGCGCCGGCGCCGAGGCCACTCCGCAACGCCGCCCGGGTCCTCCCGGGCGGCGTTTTTTATCAGCATCAGGTCCCCATCGGTGTCGTGGGAGCGCAATGCATTGCGCGATGGCGCCTCAGGCGCCCGGCGTATTCAGTGGCTCGCCAGCAGCAAGCAATGTACCCACGACTTCACCGGTTCCACGCTGATCTGCGAGGAATCAAAAAAAGATCGCCCCGCACGGGGCGGGGCGATCACGCTCGGGGAGCCGGCGCCAGGCCGGCTCGGTACGGGCGGTCTCAGACGCTCCTGGGCTCGCTCATCAGGCCCTTGACGATGGCGTAGCAGGCCGCCAGCAGGACCAGGGTGAACGGCAAGCCGGTGGTGATCACCGCGGTCTGCAGGGCGGTCAGGCCGCCGCCCAGCAGCAGGGCGATGGCGATGGCGCCCTCGATCAACGCCCAGAACACGCGCTGCGGCTTGGGTGCGTCCACCTTGCCGCCGGCGGTGATGGAGTCGATCACCAGGGACCCGGAGTCCGAGGAGGTGATGAAGAACACCATCACCAGCACGATGCCGACGAAGGAGGTGACGGCGGTCAGCGGCAGCTGGCCGAGCATCACGAACAGCTGCAGCTCCAGGGCCGCCTCCTTGACGCCCTGGAAGCCGTCGTTGATGACCTGGTCGATGGCGGTGCCGCCGAAGGCGGTCATCCACAGCACCGAGACCACGGACGGCACCAGCAACACGGCGACCAGGAACTCGCGTACGGTACGACCGCGGCTGACGCGGGCGATGAACATGCCGACGAACGGCGACCAGGAGATCCACCAGGCCCAGTAGAAGGCGGTCCAGCCCTGGCTGAAGTTGGCGTCCTCGCGCCCGAACGGCATGGACAGGCCGGGCAGGTGGACCACGTAGGACACCAGGTTCTCGAAGAAGCCGGTGGCGATCAGCAGGGTCGGGCCGACGAAGATCACGAAGACCAGCAGCAGGAAGGCCAGGACCATGTTCAGCTGGGAGAGGCGCTGCACGCCCTTGTCCACGCCCAGCAGGATCGAGCCCAGGGCCACCAGGGTGATCCCCATGATCAGGATCACCATGGTGGTGTTGGAGTCGGGCACGCCGAACAGATAGCCCAGCCCTGCCGAGGCCTGGGAGGCGCCCAGGCCCAGCGAGGTCGCCAAGCCGAACAGGGTGGCGAAGACCGCCAGGATGTCGATGACATGGCCCGGCCAGCCCCAGACGCGCTCGCCCAGGATGGGGTAGAAGATCGAGCGCATGGTCAGCGGCAGGCCCTTGTTAAACGAGAACAGGGCCAGGGACAGGGCGACGATGGCGTAGATCGCCCAGGGGTGCAGCCCCCAGTGGAAGATGGTCGCGGCCATGCCCAGCGAGATGGCGCCTTCCTGGTTGCCGGCGGCGGCGCCCAGCGGCGACCAGTCGGTACGCACCCCGTCTTCCACGGTGGTGCCGCCCATGGCGGTGCCGAAGTGGGTCAGCGGCTCGGAGACGCCGTAGAACATCAGGCCGATGCCCATGCCCGCGGCGAACAGCATCGCGAACCAGCCGGCATAGCTGAAGTCCGGGGTGGCGTGGGCGCCCCCGATCCTCACCTTGCCCATCGGGGTGAAGATCAAGGCGATGGCCAACACCACGAAGATGTTGGCGGCCAGCAGGAAGAACCAGGACAGGTTGCCGGTCAGTACGCCGAAGATGGCGTTGAAGATCGGCTCCACCTGATCCTGCAGGGCCAGGGTGATGATCACGAAGAACAGGATCACCAGCGAGGAGACGGTGAACACCTTCCCGTGAAGGTCCACATTCACGCCCAGCGGCGAGGCGGTGATGTTGTCCTGGCCGATCACGTAATCGGTATCGATGAGGTTGGCCGGGCCTTCGGGGGCGGGAATGCCCTCCCCGACGGCCGGCTCTTGCGCCTTGTTGTCGTTCGTCACGGGATCTCTCCTTGTCGACGTCGATTCAGGATGTGGCTGGAGGCGTCAGTCCTTTCCGGGGCGTACCAGGAAGATCGAGGCCGTGGTATGGGTGGCCACCTTGCCGCCATGGGAAGGAATGACGATATCCAGATGCTTCGGGGGATGCGTGGGCATGATCACCAGGTCGGCCCCGACCTCGTCGATGGCCTCGACCAGCACGTCGTCGAGGTCGGCGATGGGGTCCGGGCTGGTGATGACGCGGGCGCTGACCGGCTGGCCATGCACCTTGGCGCGCTCCTGGGCGAAGGCCTCCAGCTTCTGCTGGTATTCCTCCGGGGTGCGCGCCACGCTGCCGGGGGTGTTGGCGGTGACCGCGACATAGCAGATCTCGGCATCGTAGTGCCGCGCCTGGTCGGCGACGACCTTCAGCGACGGCTCGATGACCTCGATATGGGCCAGGTCCACCGGCACCATGATCTTGTTGAACATGCCTGCACTCCTTGTGGGTTGCGAGTCGGGTGATGAGACTAGTGTGGCCGCTCGACGGCGTTTCCGGGAGCCGCGCTTTCAACGGCTCCCTCGGTCGGCGCCGCCCACCCTACACCATCCCTGTGTCATGTAGCGGTCAGAGGCGCCAGGGGTCGGCGGCCTCGGATAAGCGATTTTAATCGAGATTGCGAGTGCTGATAACAGTCAATTAGCAAAGCCGGGTATCAGCTCGGCCGCGTGGTCGAGGGCGACAGCGACATGGCGTTCCGCGCCCGGAGCCGACAGCGTTGACGCCGGCCCGCGCGAGGCGCGGGAGAGTGCGCGCCTTGAATAGGATTTTATGATTCTGAAGACAAAATAAATATATTTTATTTAATCAGGGCCGACTCCTAAGGTGGATCCCACAAGACAACAAGGAGATCTTCCCATGACCGAGCCCGTTTTCGACAAAGAGTACACCGACACCCTGGTGGTCGGTGGCGGTCAGGCCGGCGTGGCCATGAGCGAGCACCTGGGCAACCTGGGGGTGCCCCACCTGGTGCTGGAGCGTGACCGCATCGCCGAGGCCTGGCGGACCCGCCGCTGGGATTCGCTGGTGGCCAACGGGCCGGCCTGGCACGACCGCTTCCCGGGCATGGAGTTCGACGACGTCGACGCCGATGCCTTCGCCCCCAAGGAGCGAGTGGCGGCCTATTTCGAGGCCTATGCGCGCAAGATCGGCGCGCCCATCCGCACCGGCGTGGAGGTCAGGAAGGTCGAGCGCAACCAGGGCCGGCCCGGCTTCACCGTCGAGACCTCCACGGGGGTGATCGAGGCCCATCGTGTGGTCGCGGCCACCGGGCCTTTCCAGCGCCCGGTGATCCCGCCGATCGCCCCCGAGGACGAGCGCCTCGTACAGATCCACTCGTCCGAGTACCGCAATCCCCGGCAGCTGCCCGAGGGCGCCGTGCTGGTGGTCGGCGCCGGCTCCTCCGGGGTGCAGATCGCCGAGGAGCTGCAGCGGGCCGGCAAGTCGGTCTACCTCTCGGTGGGCCCCCATGACCGTCCGCCGCGCGCCTACCGCGGACGCGACTTCTGCTGGTGGCTGGGCGTGCTCGGCGAGTGGGATGCCGAGGTCATGAAGCCGGGCACCGAGCACGTCACCATCGCCGTGAGCGGCGCCGACGGCGGCAAGACGATCGATTTCCGCGAGCTGGCGCACCGGGGCATGACGCTGGTCGGGCGCACCCAGGCCTTCGCGGACGGCGTGGTCACCTTCGAGGGCGATCTGGCCGACAACCTGGCCCGGGGCGATGCCAACTACCTGGCGATGCTGGATGCCGCGGACGACTACGCCGCCCGCAACGGCCTCGACCTGCCGGAAGAGCCCGAGGCGCGGCGCATCCCGAGCGATCCCGCCTGCGTGACCGAGCCGCTGCGCGAGCTGGACCTGCAGGCGGCCGGGGTGACCGCGATCGTCTGGGCCACCGGCTTCTCGGTGGACTACGGCTGGCTGGACGTCGACGCCTTCGACGACGACGGCAAGCCGCAGCATCAGCGCGGGGTGTCCAGCGAGCCGGGCGTCTACTTCGTGGGCCTGCCCTGGCTGTCGCGGCGTGGCTCCAGCTTCATCTGGGGCGTCTGGCACGACGCCAAGCACATCGCCGACCACATCGCCACCCAGCGCAAGTACCTGGCCTACCACGAGGCGACCAAGTGCCAGGACACGCCCGGGGCAGCCGAGTCATCCACCGACGACACCAGCGCAGAGAGGGTCAACTGATGCCGACGCACACCCGAATCCGCATGTTCAACACCAAGGCGACGTACCCCAACCAGGCGTTGGACAACGATCTCTGCCAGGCGGTGAGGGCGGGCAACACCGTCTACGTCCGCGGCCAGGTGGGCACCGACTTCGAGGGCCGGCTGGTCGGCCTCGGGGATCCGCGGGCCCAGGCCGAGCAGGCGATGAAGAACGTCAAGCAGCTGCTCGAGGAAGCCGGGTCCGACCTTAGCCATATCGTCAAGACCACCACCTATATCACCGACCCGCGATTCCGCGAGCCGGTCTATCGCGAGGTGGGCAATTGGCTCAAGGGCGTCTTCCCGATCTCCACCGGCCTGGTGGTGGCCGGCCTCGCCCAGCCCGAATGGCTGATGGAGATCGACGTCATCGCCGTGATCCCCGACGACGAGGAGGGCAACGCATGACCTTTTCCATCGCCGGCTTCTGCCGCCAGACCGGACAGTTCGGCACCGCCATCAGCTCCTCGAGCATCTGCGTGGCCAGCCGCTGCCCCTTCATCGCCCCCGGCAAGGGGGCGGTGCTGACCCAGAACGTGACCAATCCCGAGCTCGGCCAGCTGGGCGTGCGGCTGCTCGAGGAGGGGAGCGATGCCGAGAGCGTGCTGGCACGGCTCGTCGAGCACGAGGCGCACCCCGAGTGGCGCCAGCTCCAGGTGCTCGACGCCGAGGGGCGCAGCGCGGTGCACAGCGGCGCCGAGACCCTCGGCATCCACGCCACCCGGCAGGGCCGGGACTGCGTGGCCGGCGGCAACATGCTCGCCGACGAGGCCGTCATCGACGCCATGGTCGCGGCCTTCGAGTCCCACGACGGCGAGCTGGCCGAGCGCCTGCTGGCCGCCATGGACGCCGGCCTCGCCGCCGGCGGCGAGATGGGCCCGGTGTTCTCGGCGGGGCTCAAGGTCACCGATCGGGCCAGCTGGCCGGTGGTCGACCTGCGGGTCGACTGGCACGTGGCGCCGCTCAGCGAGCTGCGCATGGTCTGGGAGCACTACCTGCCGCAGCGCGACGCCTATGTACTGCGGGCGGTGCGCCCCGACGACTCGCCGTCCTACGGCGTGCCGGGGGATGCGCGCTGATCGTCGTGCGCCGATGCCGGTCGGAGGCGGCCATGGCCCCATGGCCGCCGTCTTACCTCTTCCCTGACCACCGGGGGTTCCTGATGTCCCAAGACAGCGTCGTCGACCTGCTCGCCGAGCTGGTGGCCTTCGACACCACCAGCCATCGCTCCAACCTGCCGCTGATCGCCTTCATCGAGGCGTACCTGGCTCGCCACGGCGTGGCCTCGCGGCGGGTGACCGACGCGACCGGCGAGAAGGCCAACCTCTATGCCACCATCGGCCCGGTGGACCGCCCCGGCGTGATGCTCTCCGGGCACACCGACACCGTGCCGGTCACCGGCCAGGCCTGGCGCGTCGAGCCCTTCCGCCTGACCGCCGAGGGCGAGCGCCTCTACGGCCGCGGCACCGCCGACATGAAGGGCTTCCTGGCCGCGATGCTGGCCGCCGTGCCGGCCCTGGTCGAGGCGGACCTGGCGGCGCCCGTGCACCTGGCCTTCTCCCACGACGAGGAGGTGGGCTGCGTGGGCGTGCGCACCCTGCTCGCCGACCTGGCCCACCAGCCGGTGCGTCCGGCGGCCTGCCTGGTCGGCGAGCCGACGTCCATGCGCCCGGCCACCGCCCACAAGGGCAAGCTCGCCGTTCGCCTGCACGTGCGCGGCAAGGCCTGTCATTCCGGCATGGCCCCCGAGGGCGTCAACGCCATCCATGCCGCCGCCCGCCTGGCCACCTGGGTCGAGGAGACGGCCGCCGCCAAGGCCACCCGCGGCCCCTTCGATGAGCGCTTCGCGATTCCCCACACCACCCTGCAGGTGGGCACCATCCAGGGCGGGGCGGCGCTCAACATCGTGCCCCAGGACTGTCGCCTGGACATCGAGATCCGCAACGTCGCCGAGGACGACCCCGAGGCACTGCTCGGCGAGCTGATGGCCGTCGCCGCCTCCCTGGAGGCCGAGATGCGCGAGACCTTCCCCGAGGCGGGCATTCGGCTGGAGCGCTTGAGCGACTACCCGGGCCTGTCGATGGCCGACGACCACGCCCTGGTGGCCTTCATCCTCTCGCTGCTCGACGCCGGCGAGCTGGAGCGCATCGGCTACGGCACCGAGGGCGGACTCTTCCATCGCGAGCTGGGCATCCCGACCCTGGTCTGCGGCCCCGGCAGCATGGCGCAGGGTCACCAGCCCGACGAGTTCGTGACCCGCGACCAGTTGGCCCGTTGCGAGGCCTTCCTGGCCCGGTTGATCGAGGCGCTCTCGGGCCTCGAGGCGCGGCGGCGCCTGGCCGCCGGCGAGCTGCTGGCCGCCGACCCGGCGTGAAGCGCCTGGCCGGGGCTCGCCCGGGACGTCCGGCCCCGGCAGCTGGTATGCTGGGAGGCGCCGCACCGCGCGTCGCGGGGCGGCGTCCCTTCCCAGCGGCGGTGGCGAGTCGATGCGTCAATTCACCCTCAAGCAGCTGCGCTACTTCGTGGTGGCCGGCGAGCTGTCCAGCGTTACCCAGGCGGCCCGCAAGCTGCACGTCTCCCAGCCCTCGATCTCCGCGGCCATCCAGCAGATCGAGGAGGTCACCGGGCTGCAGCTGTTCGTGCGCCATCATGCCCAGGGGCTGTCGCTGACGCCCTCGGGCAAGCAACTGATGCAGCGCGCGCGCCAACTGCTGCGCGACGCCGAGGGCCTGGAGAAGTACGCGCTGTCGCTGGGCGAGGAGATCGGCGGGGAGCTGCGCCTGGTGGCCTTTCCCACCTTCGCGCCGGTGTTTCTGCCCCAGCTGCTGCGCCGCTATGCCGATCGCCACCCCGCGGTGAGCCTCTACTGCGACGAGATGAACCAGGTGGACATCGTCCGCGGCCTGGGGCAGGGCGACTACGAGCTGGCCTTCACCTACGATCTCCAGGTCCCCGAGGAGATCGACTTCACGCCGCTCTACCGCTTTCCCCCCTATGCCGTGGTCGCCGCCGACCACCCGCTGAGCGGGCGCGACAGCATCGGCCTCGCCGAGCTGGTGGCCTATCCCATGGTGCTGCTCGACTGGCCGCTGAGCCGTGAGTACTTCCTGTCGATCTTCACCCACCACGGCCTCTCGCCCGCGGTGTCCCACCGCGCCAAGTCGATGGACATGCTGCGCGGGCTGGTGGCCAACGGCTTCGGCTTCTCGCTGTTCAATACCCCCTTGTCGGCCTTCGAGGCCCTCGACGGCGGCGGCCTCACGCCGCTGCGGCTCGAGGACGATGCCCCGCCGCTGTCGATGGGCATCGCCTGCCTGCGCGGCCTGCGGCTCAGTCCCGCGGCCGAGGCCATGCACCGCCTGGCCCGGGATCCCGACGCCCGGGGCGAAGTCTTCGCCCGCCTCGGCGACGGTCAGGCTCAGCCGGCCGGCGCCTGAGCGCGACCCAGGGACGATCCGCCTTCGCATGACCCCCGCCAGGGATGGCATCCCGGCCCGTGCACGCGGCCGTCTGCATAGGAAAATATGATGCTGTTGTTCGAGTAAAAATATTTTAATTAACCAAAAGCTCGGGGCTATCGTGACCTCAAGGTCGCAATAGATGCCGAGACGACCTCGACAACAATGACACTGACAACGGAGACCCTCCCGATGGCGGCACACGATCTGTCCTTCTGGCGAGACCTGCGCTCCCGGCTGACCCTGCCGGACGGGGCCTTCATCGACGGCCGGCGCGTCCAGGCCGACGATGGCGAGACCCTGACCACCTGGAATCCGGCTAGCGGCGAGGCGCTGACCGAGGTCGCGGCCTGCGGCGTCGACGACGTGGAGCGCGCGGTCGCCGCGGCGCGGCGCAGCTTCGAGGCCGGCGACTGGTCGCGGGCCGCGCCGGCCCACCGCAAGGCGGTGCTGCAGCGCCTGTCGGCGCTGATGATGGAGCATCAGGAAGAGCTCGCCCTGCTCGAGACCCTGGACACCGGCAAGCCGATCCGCGATGCCTTCGAGCTCGACATTCCCGGCGCCGCGGGCTGCTTCGGCTGGTACGCCGAGGCCACCGACAAGCTCTACGGCGAGGTGGCGCCCACCGACGGCGACAACCTGGCCACCATCACCCGCGAGCCGGTCGGCGTGGTGGCCGCGGTGATCCCGTGGAACTTCCCCCTCGACATCACCGCCTGGAAGCTGGCCCCGGCGCTGACCGCCGGCAACAGCGTGATCCTCAAGCCCGCCGAGCAGTCCCCGCTCACCGCCCTGCGCCTGGCCCAGCTGGCCACCGAGGCGGGCATTCCCGACGGCGTCTTCAACGTCCTGCCCGGCCATGGCCATATCACCGGCGAGGCGCTGGGCCTGCACATGGACGTGGACTGCCTGACCTTCACCGGCTCCACCGCCACCGGCAAGCGCTTCCTGGAGTACGCCTCGCGCTCGAACATGAAGCAGGTGTGGCTGGAGTGCGGCGGCAAGAGCCCCAACCTGGTGTTCGCCGACAGCGACCTGGACGCCGCGGCGAAGACCGCGGTGCAGGGCATCTACTTCAACCAGGGCGAGGTGTGCTCGGCGAACTCGCGGATCCTGGTCCAGCGCGACGCCAAGGCGGCCTTCGTCGAGCGCTTCGTGGCCGCCGCCTCCGAGCTGGTGGTCGGCGACCCGCTGGACCCGGCCACCGACGTCGGCTCGCTGATCGATACCGCCCATGCCGGCAAGGTGCGCGGCTATATCTCCCTGGGTCTGGAAGAGGGCGCCCGCCTGGCGCTGGGCCAGGCGCCCAGCGGCGAGGAGCGGGACGCCTTCGTCTCGCCGACGCTGTTCGAGGGCGTGACCCCGCAGATGAGCATCGCCCGGGAGGAGATCTTCGGCCCGGTGGCCGCGCTGATCGAGTTCGCCGACGAGGACGAGGCGGTGGCCATCGCCAACGACTCCATCTACGGCCTGGCCGCCTCGGTGTGGACCGAGAACCTGTCCCGGGCGCACCGCATCTCGCGCCGCCTGCGCGCGGGGACCGTCTCGGTGAACACCGTGGACGCCATCGACTTCACCACGCCCTTCGGCGGCTACAAGCAGTCCGGCTTCGGCCGCGACCTGTCGCTGCACGCCCTGGACAAGTTCACCCAGCTCAAGACCACCTGGGTGCGCCTCTGAGCCACCCCGATCACGCCCGCCGGTGCCTCGCCGGCGGGCGGATGACCCCACAACAACAAGAGGGTTGACGACAATGCAACACACCGTACCCAATGCGGCCGCGCCCACGGCCGCCGGCAAGCAGGCCCGCGGCGTCCTGGGGCTCAAGTCCCTGATGGCCGTCGCGGTCGGCCTGGTGGTGTCCCAGGGCGTCATGGTGCTGATGCTCCAGGGCGTCGGCATCGCCGGCTCGGCCTTCATCGTGCCGCTGGCCATCGCCTGGCTGCTGGCGCTGTGCTACGCGGCCTCCTTCTCCGAACTGGCCCTGCTGGTGCCCCGGGCGGGCAGCCTGAGCGCCTACACCGAGGTGGCCCTGGGACACTTCCCGGCGATCCTCTCGGTGTTCTCGGGCTATGTGGTGGTGGCCATGTTCGCGCTTTCCGCCGAACTGCTGCTGGTCAACTTCCTGCTCGGCGTGCTCTATCCGGCCGTGGAGGGCACCCACTACGTCGCCTTCGGCATCCTCGGCGCCTTCACGGTGCTCAACCTGCTGGGCATCGACGTCTTCGCCAAGCTGCAGAACCTGCTGGCCTTCGCCATGGTGGTGGCCCTGACCCTGCTCGGCGTCAGCGCCCTGACCGGCGGCTTCGCGCCTCACGCCTTCGAGGCCGGCGAGCTGGCCGCCGGCTTCAACCTGGGCGAGGGCGCCTTCACGCTGATCGCGCTGGCCATCTGGGGCTATGTGGGCGCCGAGTTCGTCTGCCCGCTGGTCGGCGACGCGCGTAAACCCGAGCGCTATATCCCGCGCTCCATGTACCTGGGCCTGACGGTGATCTTCGCGGTCTTCGCCCTCTATTGCCTGGGCGCGCTCTTCTACCTGCCGCGGGACGTGCTGATGACCGCCGAGCTGCCGCACCTGGAGTATGCCTCCGCCGCCTTCGGCGGCTCGGGCACCTTCCTGCTGGCCGTGGCGGCGATCACCGCCACCTGCAGCACGGTGAACACCTCGCTGGCCGCGGTGCCGCGCATGCTGCAGGGCATGGCCGAACAGGGCCAGGCCTTCCCGGTGCTGGGCTGGAAGACCCGGAAGACGCGCGAGCCCTGGGTCGCGGTGCTGTTCACCGCCGCCATCACCGGCCTGCCGCTGCTGATCTGGGGCAACGACGCCGGCACCGTGGGCCTGCTGCTGATCTCCGCCGCCATCGCCTGGCTGATCGCCTACATCATCGCCCACGTCAACGTCATCGCCCTGCGCCTGCGCTATCCCGACGCCGAGCGCCCCTACCGCTCGCCCTTCTACCCGCTGCCGCAGCTGATCGGCATCGCCGGCATGGTCTACGCCATCGTCTATGCCTCGCCGGCGCCGGAACTGACCGCGGAGATCTTCACCAACGCCGGCGTGGTGCTGGGCATCGTCAGCGTCATCGCCGTGGCCTGGATCAAGCTGGTGATGAAGAAGCCGCTGTTCAAGCCTGAACCCTTGAACGAGATCGCCAAGCGCTGACCCCCGGCGCCACAGGCAACCCCGGGAGGCGCCCCGCGGCGCCTCCCGACCCCGAAGGAGAATCACAATGACCAGTCAGAACGCATCCGCCCAATTCGACAAGCAGGAAATCTGGCAGAAGGATCGCGATCACTTCATGCACCCCTGGACCGACTTCTCCACCTTCAAGGAGACCGGGTCCATGGTCTTTCACCAGGCCGACGGGGTCTCCCTCCAGGACGCCGACGGCAAGCGCTACCTGGACGGCATCGGCGGCCTGTGGTGCGTGAACATCGGCTACGGGCGCGACGAGATCGCCGAGGCCGTCGCCGAGCAGATCCGCGACATTCCCTACTTCTCGACCTTCGGCCACCACACCACGGCCCCGGCCGCGCGGCTGGCCGCCAAGCTCGCCGAGCTGGCGCCGGGCGACCTCAACCACGTCTTCTACGGCTGCGGCGGCTCGGTGGCCAACGACACCGCCGTGCGCATGATCCACTTCTACTTCAACCAGCTCGGCCAGCCGAGCAAGAAGCAGATCATCTCGCGCATCGACGGCTACCACGGCAGCACCTACATGGCGATGTCGATCACCGGGGTCGAGGTCGACCACATCGGCTTCGACATCGACCGGCAGCTGGTGCATCACATCTCCAGCCCCAATCCCTATCGCCGCCCCCAGGACCAGAGCCTCGAGGCCTTCTGCGACGAGAAGGTGCAGGAGCTGGAGGACAAGATCCTCGAGCTGGGCCCGGACAACGTGGCGGCCTTCTTCGCCGAGCCGATCATGGGCGCCGGCGGCGTCATCGTGCCGCCCGAGGGCTATCACCGGAAGACCCTGGAGGTGTGCCGCAAGTACGACGTCCTCTACGTCTCCGACGAGGTGGTCACCGCCTTCGGCCGCCTGGGCCACATGTTCGCCTCGGAGGACGAGTTCGGCATCGTCCCGGACATCATCACCTGCGCCAAGGGCCTGACCTCCGGCTACCTGCCGCTGGGGGCGACCATCTTCTCGGACCGCATCTACGAGGTGATCAGCAAGCCCCAGGCCGACGGCGCCATCTTCACCCATGGCTTCACCTATTCCGGCCATCCGGTGAGCTGCGCGGCGGGTCTGAAGAACATCGAGATCATGGAGCGCGAGGGGCTGTGCGCGCACGTCGAAGACGTGGGCGACTACTTCGAGCGACGCCTCCACGAGCTCGAGGATCTCGAGATCGTGGGCGATGTCCGTGGCCGCAAGTTCATGATGTGCCTCGAGAACGTCGCCGACAAGACGACCAAGGATCTGATCGCCCCCGAGGCCAAGGTGGGCAACCGGATCGCCGACGAGTGCCAGCAGCGGGGCCTGATCGTGCGGCCGCTGGCGCACATGAACATCCTCTCCCCGACGCTGATCCTGAGTCGCGAGCACGTCGACTTCGTGGTGGCGACCCTGCGCGAGAGCATCGAGGCCGCGACCGCCTCGCTCAAGGCCGACGGCTACCTGCCGCGCTGATCCCCGGCAGGGGCTTCGCGAGGGCTTGCCCATCCCGGCCCGCGCCGGGGTGGGCATGTGCGTGTCGGGAGAGGCGGTTCGGCCGCCGACGGCCTGGGGGAGAGCCGGGCGACGCGCCAGCCGGCCGTGCCGGCAAACAAGAGGGGGAGATGCCTTGCGGCATCTCCCCCTGCTGGTTGGCCGGAATGTCGGCGGGAGGCATCAGGCCTCCGGCAGCCACTCCTGGACCAGCTCCTGGTTCTCCTCGACCCACTGCTTGGCGTTCTCGTAGGGGTCGGCGTCTTCCTCCTGATTCATGAGCATGACCTGGCCCATCTGCTCCGGGGTCCACTCGAAGGCGTCCAGGATGGCGTAGGCCCCCGGCAGGTCCTCCTCGAGTCCGTCGCGGACGATGGTGTGGATCTGCTCGGCGCCGCCGTAGACGTTCTGCGGGTCCTCGAGGTACTTGAGGTCCCAGCGGGCGAACATCCAGTGCGGCGTCCAGCCGGTCACCGCGATCTCTTCCTGGTTCTCGATGGCGCTCTTGAGGGCCGCGGTCATGGTGGCGCCGCTGCCGCTCTGCAGGTCCAGGTCGAGATCGTAGGCGTCGATGACGTCCTCGGTGAGGCTCATGATGCCGGCGCCGGGATCGATGCCGGTGATCTTGCCCTCGAAGTCCTCGGCGTGCTCGTTCAGGTCGGCGATGGAGTTCGCCTCGCTGTAGGCCGGGACCACCAGGCCGAGCTTGGTGCCGTCGAGGTTCGGGCCCAGATCGTCGACCTGGTCGCCGACACGCTCGAGGTAATCGGCGTGGGTGGTGGGCAGCCAGGCGGCGACGATGCCGTCGGCGTCGCCGGAGGCGACCGACTGCCACATGGCGGCGGCGGACAGCGAGGTGAGTTCCACCTCGTAGCCGGCCTGCTCCAGCACGGCGCGCACCACGTTGGTGGAGGCGACTTCGGAGGCCCACTCGACGTAGGCCAGGTGGACGGTGCCCTTGTCCTGGGCCTGGGCGGTGGCGGCGCTGAGGCCGGCGCCGGCGATCAGGGCCAGGCCGGCGAGACGCATCGGTTGCTTGGTCATTAGGTAAGCCTTTATGAGGAATGCGCTCCAAAGCATGCAGATCCCCGCCCCGGGATGCAACCGGGGCGGGGCGAGAGGCGTCAGGCCTTCTGCTTGCGCAGCGACTGGGTCAGGCGATCGAGCAGCATGGCCAGGATGACCACGGCGATGCCGGCCTCGAAGCCGTCGCCCGGGCGCAGGCGCTGGATGGCGCGCCACACCTCGCTGCCCAGGCCGTCGGCGCCGATCATGGCGGCGATCACCACCATCGACAGGGCCAGCATGATGGTCTGGTTGATGCCGGCCATCACGGTGGGCAGCGACAGCGGCAGCTGGACCTTGAACAGCTTCTGGCCGCGGGTGGCCCCGTAGGCGTCGGCGGCCTCGACCAGGTCGGTGGGGACCTGACGGATGCCCAGGGTGGTGAAGCGGATCGCCGGCGGCATGGAGAAGATCACGGTGGCGAAGATCGCCGACACCGAGCCGATGCCGAAGAACGGGATCGCCGGGATCAGGTAGACGAAGGCCGGCATGGTCTGCATGAAGTCGAGCACCGGCATGATCGTCCGGTAGAGCCGCTCGGAGAGCGCCGCGGCGATGCCCACCGGCAGGGCGATGACCACCGCCACCAGGGTGGCTATCACCACCAGGGTCAGGGTCTCGATCATCGGGTCCCAGAGGCCCAGGTTCCAGATCAGCGCCAGGCCGGCGACCGCGCCGATGGCCAGGCGCACGTTGGCCAGCCACCAGCACAGCGCGGCGATGATCACCAGCAGCGACCAGTCGGGCAGCCACATCAGGGCGTCGTTGAGGCCGTCGATGCCGGTCTGGGTGAGCCTTGAGATGCCGCGGGTCACGGCGGAGTATTCGCTGGTCAGCCAGTTGAGGCCGCCCTCGATCCAGTCGCCCAGCGGCATGCGCGGAAATTCGATAGCCATCAGTGATCTCCTGCCTGTGCGAGTTCGTCGAGCACGGCGCCTTTCACGACCACGCCCTGCAGTACCTGGTTGTCGTCCACCACCGCGATGGGGAAGCGGTTCTCGCTGAACATGGCGAAGAGATTGTGCAGCGGCTCGTCGCGGGTGACCTTGCGGAACTCCTGGGTCATCACCTCGGTGACGGTCTCCTTGCCGTCTTCCAGCGCCTGGCTGGCGGCATCGGCGTCGATCAGGCCGATCAGGCGGCGCTCGCGGTCGAGGATGTAGATGGAGTCCAGGCTGTGCTCGCGCATCTTGCGCAGCGCGGTGCGCGGGCCGTCGGTGTCGCGCACGGTGGAGCGCACCTTGCGCATGGCGCTCTCGGCGCTGAGGATGCGCGACTTGTCGACGCCCTCGATGAAGCGGCGCACATAGTCGTCCGCCGGCTTGGTGAGGATCTCCTCGGGGGTGCCGATCTGCACCACCTCGCCGTCCTTGAGCAGCACGATGCGATCGCCGATGCTCAGGGCCTCGTCGAGGTCGTGGGTGATGAAGACGGTGGTCTTCTTCATGCGGTGCTGGAGCTGCAGCAGTTCCTGCTGCATGTCGCCGCGGATCAGCGGGTCGAGCGCCGAGAAGGCCTCGTCCATCAGCAGCACGCTGGCGTCATTGGCCAGGGCCCGGGCCAGGCCGACGCGCTGCTGCATGCCGCCGGACAGCTGGCGGGGCAGGGCGTCCTCCCAGCCGTCCAGGCCGACCTGCTTGAGCGCGTTGCGGGCGATCTCGCGGCGCTCGGCGGTGTCGATGCCGCGGATCTCCAGGCCGAACTCGGCGTTCTGCTGCACCGTGCGGTGCGGGAAGAGGGCGAAGTTCTGGAACACCATGGAGAAGTGGCGGCGGCGGCACTCCAGCAGCTCCTTCTCCTTGAGGCTCGGGATGTTCTGCCCGTCGATGACGATTTCGCCCTCGGTGGGGTCGATCAGGCGGTTGAGGCAGCGGATCAGGGTCGACTTGCCGGAGCCGGACAGGCCCATGATCACCAGCAGCTCGCCCTCGTAGACATCGAAGTCGATGTTGGACAGGCCCAGGGTCTGGCCGGTCTTGTCGAGGATCTCGGGGCGCTTCAGTCCCTGGTCACGCAATTCCAGCGCCTTCTTCGGCTGGCTGCCGAAGACCTTGCTGAGATTGCGGACCCGAATCTTGACGTTTCGGTTGTCACTCATTGGCGGTGCCTTGGTCGGCGCCCGGTCGCGGCGGGAACGCGATCGGGAAATGGGTTGTGGGGTTGGGTGTCGACAAGCATGCCGTGCGGCTGCGTTGACGCGAAGCGAGGCGCCATACCCTAGCGTTTATTAAATAAACGTTCAAATTTGGCGCCGATGCCGACAGTTCAGGCTCAGTCGGCGCAACGGGGCGCACCCTGGGCGCTCGGGGGCGCCGGCGACAGCCGCCAGAGGCTACCTCCGGGATCGTCGTCGAGCAAGTAGAGGGCGCCGTCCCGGCCCTGGCGGACTGTGCGGATGCGGCCGATCTCGCCTTCCAGGATGGCCTCGCGCTCGACCACCGCCCCGCCCGCCAAGCGTAGCCGCAGCAGGGTCTCGCTGCGCAGGCCGCCGGCCAGCAGGTCGCCCCGCCAGGGGGCGAAGCCCTCGCCGGTCACCCGGGCCAGGCCGGAGGGAGCGAAGCGGCCCGAGAAGGCATGCACGGGGTCGCGCATCCCCGGGGCGCTGTCGCGACCGAGGGGCAGGTTGGTGACATAGTCCCGCCCCAGGGTGACCTCCGGCCAGCCGTAGTTGGCGCCGGGCACCAGCCGGTTGAGCTCGTCGCCGGTGCGCGGGCCATGCTCGGTGGACCAGGCGGTGCCGTCCCCGGCGACGATCAGCCCCTGGGGGTTGCGGTGGCCGAGGCTGAAGATCTCGTCGCGCACCTCGGGATCGTCGACGAAGGGGTTGTCGGCCGGCACCCCGCCGGTGTCGGTGAGGCGCAGGATGCTGCCGGCATGGTCGCCGCCGTCCTGGGCGCGCGACGGATCGACGCCGCGATCGCCGATGCTCATCAGCAGGGTGCCGTCGGGCCGCCAGGCCAGCCGCGAGCCGTAGTGGCGCCCCGGCGTCGAGAATCGATCCTGGACGAAGAGCGGCTCGAGGTCGGTGAGGCGGCCGTCGCCGAGCCTGGCCCGGGACAGGGCGGTCGCCGTGCCGCCGGGGCCCGGCCGGCTCCAGGTGAAGTAGAGCCAGTCGTGCTCGCCGTCGCCGTAGTCCGGGTGCAGGGCCAGGTCGAGCAGGCCGCCCTGGCCCCGGGGCGAGACCTCGGGCAGGCCGGCGAGCCGGGTGATCCGGCCGTCGTCGATCAACGCCAGCCGGCCGTCGCGCTCGCTCGCCAGGAAGCGCCCGTCGGGAAGCATGACCAGCCCCCAGGGGTGGGCCAGGCCGGCGGCGATCGGCGTCAGGCAGAGGGCGAGGTGGCGGGTGACGAGGGGGCGCTCATCGGCCTGGGCCGTGAGGGTGGCGGCCAGCAGGGCGGTGGCCAGCCAGCGGTGGTGCGGGCGCATCCGAGACCTCCATGAACGGACGACGCCTCACAGTATAGGGGGTGCGCGCATCAGCAGGGCCAGCAGGACCGGCAGGTAGAGCAGCGACAGCAGGGTCGAGCAGAACACCAGGCTGGCCACGTAGTCCGGCTGCCGCCGGGCCTTCTGGGCGAACAGATAGTTGAACACCGCCACCGGCATGCTCATCTGCAGGATCAGGATGGCGTGGGCCGTGGCGGGCAGCTCGAGCAGCGCGCCCACCGCCCAGGCCAGGCTCGCCGCCAGCGGCAGCCGCAGCAGGCTGAAGCCGACACCCGAGCGCAGGCCGCGGACCTGGATGTTGGCCAGCGAGACGCCGAGGGTGATCAGCATCAGCGGGACCGTAAAGCCCGAGATCAGCTCGACGCTGTTGGCCAGCCAGCGGGGCAGGGCGGTGTCGGTGAGCAGCAGCGCCAGGGCGATCAGGATGGCGTATACCGTGGGCGTTGTGGCGAGGATCCTGAGCGGGTGGCCGCGCCCGGCCATCAGCGAGCCCAGGGTGAACTGGAACAGCGTCACCGTGACCATCACCGTGATGCCGAAGGCGAAGCCGGCGCTGCCGAAGGCATAGAGCACCACCGGCAGGCCCATGTTGCCGGTGTTGGGGTACATCATCGGCGCCAGCAGCACCCGCCAGTCGCGCCGCAGCAGCCGGGCGACGAGGACGGTGGCCGCGCCCATGCCCAGCAGCACCAGGGCCGTGGCGAGCATGGTGCGCCCGAAGCTGCCGGCGTCGATCTCGGCATCGGCCAGCGAGGCCAGCACCAGCGAGGGGGTGCCCACGTTGAACACCAGGCGGGTGACGAAGGCCACCGGGAAGTCGTGGCCCAGCCTCACCCAGCCGAAGCCCAGGCCGGCCCCGGCCAGCACCGGGGCCATCACGGCGAACAGTTCGGCGAACATGGCGAGTCTCCTATCCGTGTGAGCGACGCGGCCGGCCCCGCCGCCGTCAGGCCGCCGCCGGCAGCGGCGCGGCCCGCGACTCCCGGGCCCGGCGGGCCTGTCGACGCAGCGCCAGGTCCAGGCGCTCCACCAGCCCCGCCAGCATGGCGCGCCGCCGTTCGGCGAGCGCGGCCTGGTCGTCGAGCGCGGCGATCAGGGTCCGGCCGGTGCGACGGACCGCCTCGTTGGTCTCGCCCCGGGCGCTGTCGGCGAAGGCGCGGGCCAGGGCGGCGAAGAAGGCGCGCCGGGCCTCGCCCAGGGCCGCGCCCGGCAGGTCGTCGAGCCGGCGGCGCAGCTGCAGGCAGGCGTAGCCCACGTCGAGGCCGGTCAGGCCCAGGGCGAAGAGGTGGCGGCGCTCCTCCGGCAGCAGGTCGTCGTGGCGGGCCAGGTGCAGCAGGCGGTCGGCCATGTGGCCGATGAAGCGCGTCTCCGCCTCGGCGAGGCGTCGCTCGGGCAGGGCCCGCAGGTCGCGGGCGATGGCCCCCACCAGGCGCCGGCGATGCAGCGCCGGCCCCAGCCCCGGCAGCAGGCGGAAGCCGGTGACCACCGTGCCCAGGCCGATCATCACCGCGATGGCGCGGTTGAGGAAGGCGTCGAAGGAGAAGTCCATGCCGTTGCCGGGCATGGTCAGCAGGATGTTGCCGATGGTGAAGGCCAGGCAGTAGCCGGTCAGCCGCGGGCTGGCCGAGCCCAGCAGGCCCAGGAACAGCGGCGGCAGCATCAGCAGGGCGAGCAGCGGGAAGCCGCTGGCCTGGGCGAGCAGCACATGGCCGAACAGCAAGGCGCTGGGGATCGCCGCCAGCATGCCCTTGGCGAACATCAGGCTCACCGTCACCGGATCGTCGCGGCTGGCGAAGAAGGCCGAGCCCAGGGTGCCCATCAGCATCGCCACCTGGCCGTTGGTCCAGCCGGTGGCCAGCCAGAAGGCCGCCAGGGTGGCGAAGACCCCGCCGGCCCGCAGGGCGTTGAGGCCGGCGTCCAGGTGGTCGCGATGCCAGGCCAGCGGCGCCTCGCGCAGCCGCATGCCCCCGGGGCGGCCGATGGCCGCCCGGGCATCAAGCATGACCAGCGCATGGCCGAGGATCTCGCGCAGCCCCAGCACCACGCGCAGCTCCAGCGGCGAGAGCGCCTCGTCGGGGCAGTCCATGGCCTGGTGGCGCAGCGCCTGCAGGCGTCGGCGGGCCCGGTCGTGGTCCTCGTCCTCGGCCGCGGCCCCCAGGCCCTCGGCCAAGGCCTCGACCAGCCGCCGGGTCGCCGGGGCCAGGCGCCGGCCATGGTGATGCAGCAGCTGCTGCAGGGCGTGCAGGGTGGCCATCAGCCGCAGGGTGCGGCGCGTCAGCACATGGCTGGCGCGAATCCGGCCGCCGCCCTCCGGGCCCTCGTAGCGGGCGGCCTGGCTGTCCGACTCGAGCTGGGTCAGCGGCCCCAGGCTGCCGGTCAGGGTGGCCTGGAGGGCGGCCGGGTCGTCGCTGTCGGTCAGCCGCAGCCGGGCATGCCGGAAGGCCTCGAGGAGCACCCGGTCGGCCTGGTCGGCCAGGTGGTCGCGTACCCGCACCGGCCACAGCAGGGCGCTGACCAGGGTGGCGGCCACCGCGCCCAGGGCCAGCTCCGAGAGCCGGGCCACGGCGATGGCGAAGATGCCCTCCGGGCGGCCGGCACCGATCACCACGATCAGCATGGCGGTGACGCCGCCCATGATGCAGCCGTAGGAGGCGTTGTTGCGCATCAGCGAGCTGCCGTAGGTGCACAGCATCAGCCACAGGGTCAGGGTCGTCAGCGCCGGCACCGGGGCCTGGGCGAACAGCGCCATGATGGCGATGCCGGCGCCGCAGCCCACCAGGGTGCCGGTGAGCTGGCTGAGCCCCTTCTCGATCACCATGCCGCTCATCGGCCGGATCTGCAGGAAGGCCGCCGAGATCAGCGCCCAGTAGGGGCGCTCCAGGTCGCACCACAGGGCCGCGTAGAGCGCCAACAGCATGGCCAGGCTGGCCTTGACGGCGAACTGCACGGCCCGGGAGGACGGCGTCAGGTAGGCCTCGAACCAGGGCGACATGGGCGCCTCACTCCGCCGCGTCGAGGATGTGCACCGAGGCCGTCATGCCGGCGCTCAGCGCGCGTTCCTCGGGAAGCTCGTCGAGGGCGATGCGCACCGGGATGCGCTGGGCCAGCCGCACCCAGCTGAAGGTGGGATCGACCCGCGGCAGCAGCTGGGCATCGGGGGCGGTGTTGGGATCGGCGATGGCCCGGCCGATGCTCTCGACATGGCCGCGCAGGTCGACGTCGCCGCTCATCAGCGTCACCCGCGCCGGGTCGCCCACCGCGATGCGCGGCATCTTGGTCTCCTCGAAGTAGCCGGTGACGTAGAAGGAGTCCGCCTCGATCAGCGCCAGCACGGGCGTGCCGGCGGCGGCGTAGTTGCCCTCGGCCAGCTGGAGGTTGAGCACGTGACCCGCGGTGGGGGCGGTGACGGTGGTGCGCGCCAGGTCGAGCCGGGCGCGGTCCAGGGCGCTCTCGGCCTGGGCCAGGGCGGCCTCGGCCACCCGGCTGTCGATGCGCGCCGTCTCGCGGCTCTCGTCGCTGATCGCCTGGCGGCTCAGGCGGTTGCGCCGCGCGGCCTCGTGCTCGCGCAGCTCGAGCTCGGCCCGGCGCCGGGCGACCACCGCCTCGGCCTTGTCCACCGCCGCCCGGTAGCGCGCGGGATCGATCCGCAGCAGCGTCTCGCCGGCCTCGACGCGCTGGTTGTCGTCGACCGCCAGCTCGATCACCCGGCCCGCGACGTCCGGCGCCACGCTGACCACGTCGGCGCGGACCCGGCCGTCGCGGGTCCAGGGGGTGTAGAGATAGTAGTGCCACAGCCAGAGGCCGGCGGCGACGGCGATCGCCACGACGGCCAGGGTCACGAGGCTTCGAAGCAGGGTGCGCATATCAGACGGTCCCGGCGGCGATGGAGGAAAGGTAGGTGACGGCGGCGGTGCAGATCACGAACAGGGCGGTGTCGAACCAGGCCTCGAACCAGGGACGTCGGGCCCCCAGCCAGCGGTGCAGCAGGGCGCGCCCGATCAGCGCCAGGCCAATGCCCAACAGGGCATGCAGCAGCAGGGGAGAGAGGTAGAGGCCGCCGATGGCGATTTCGCGAAGTCCCATGTCCGTTCCTGGCCGGTCGCAGAGGCATATATCTTAGCAACCGAACGGTTTCGAGGCACGGTGCGCGCCTTGACGGCCCGGTGACCGGCGGCTAGGTTCCTGTATACAAATCTCTTGTCGTCAACCATGCCCGGGCCGCCGGCGCACGGTGCCTCCTCTCCGGATGCAGGCAGGACGCCGCCCTCGCGAAGCCGCGCCGCCCCGTCGATCGCCCGAGCCGCGAAGGGGGCGAGATGACGACCGACGATGCGACCCCCGCCCGACACCACAAGATCGTGGTGGATCATCTCTACAAGGTCTTCGGCGCGGATCCGGAGGCGACGATCCGGCGCGCCGAGGCCGGCGAGTCCAAGGACGATATCTACGCCGAGACCCGCTCGGTGGCCGCGGTCGCCGATGTCTCCTTCACGGTCGAGCCCGGCGAGATCTTCGTCGTCATGGGGCTGTCGGGCTCCGGCAAGTCGACCCTGATCCGCTGCCTCAATCGCCTGATCGAGCCCACCCGCGGCGCCATCCGCCTGGACGGCGAGGACGTGGTGTCGCTGTCCGCGGAGGCCCTGCGCGAGCTGCGCGCCCACAAGCTGTCCATGGTCTTCCAGCACTTCGCGCTCTTCCCCCACAAGACGGTCGGCGAGAACGTCGAGTTCGGCCTCAAGGTCCGCGGCGTCGCGCCCGACGAGCGCCGCGACAAGGCGCGTCGCGCCCTGGCCCAGGTGGGCCTGGAGGCCTATGCCGAGGTGCCGCCGGACAACCTCAGCGGCGGCATGCAGCAGCGGGTGGGGCTGGCCCGCGGGCTGGCGGTGGATCCCGATATCATGCTGATGGACGAGCCCTTCAGCGCCCTGGATCCGCTGATCCGCCGCGACATGCAGGAGGAGCTGCTGGCCCTCCAGGCGCGGCTGCACATGACCATCATCTTCATCACCCACGACCTGCACGAGGCCCTGCGCGTCGGCGACCGCATCGCCATCATGAAGGATGGCCGCTTCGTGCAGACCGGCACCCCCGAGCAGATCGTCGCGGCCCCGGCCGACGACTATGTCGCCGCCTTCACCCGGGACGTGGATCGCGGCCGGGTGTTCCGCGCCGGCCGCCTGGCGAAGTCGGCTCCCGCCGTTACCCCGGACGAGGCGCCGGCTCGGGCCCGTCGGCGCTGCGAGGAGGCCGGGCTGTCGGCCATCCATGTCGTCGACGCGGACGGCGTCCCGCAGGGCATCCTGACCCGGGACGAGCTGGCGAACGACGAGGGGCCGGGGCTGGGCGAACGGATGCGCCGCGACTTCCCCGTCGCCGGGGCCGACCAGGAGCTGATCGGCCTCTACGGGGCCTGCGCCGAGGGGCTGCCCATCGCCGTGCTCGATGAGGCCGGCCGGCTGCATGGCACCCTGGAGCCGCTGCGGGTCTTCGCCCTGCTGGCCGGCAACGGCGACGGCGCCGCGTCGACGCGCGAGCCCGCCCCGGCGAAGGAGGCGTGACCATGGCCACTCGCATCTCCGAGCTCTACACCCTGCCGCTGGACGACTGGATCGAGGTGGTCGTCAAGGAGTGGCTGGTGCCCAACTTCCGGCCCGCCTTCCAGGCCCTGCAGTGGCCCATCGAGCAGGTGCTCGGCGGGCTGGAGGCGCTGCTGCTGTGGCTGCCCTATCCGGTGTTCGTGCTGCTGGTGCCGCTGATCGCCTGGCGCGCCGCCGGCAGCCGGGTGGCGATCTTCGCCCTGGCGACGGTGCTGTTCCTCGACCTGCTGGGCATCTGGCGGGAGACCATGATCACCCTGTCGATGATCATCACCGCGGTGGCCTTCTGCGTGATGGTGGGCGTGCCGCTGGGCATCCTGGCCGCTCGCAGCGACCGCTTCGCCGCGCTGATCCGGCCGGTGCTGGACATCATGCAGACCATCCCGCCCTTCGTGTACCTGGTGCCGATCGTGATGCTGTTCGGGGTGGGCATCGTGCCCGGGGTGATCGCCACCATCATCTTCGCCCTGCCGCCGATGATCCGCCTGACCAACCTGGGGATCCGCCAGGTCCAGGCCGAGCTGATCGAGGCGGGGCTGGCCTTCGGCGCCTCGCGGCGCCAGCTGCTGTTCGAGATCCAGATCCCGCTGGCCCTGCGCACCATCATGGCGGGCCTCAACCAGACCCTGATGCTGTCGCTGTCGATGGTGGTGATCGCCGCCCTGATCGGTGCCGGCGGGCTGGGCCTGACGGTGTTCACCGGCCTGGGCCGCCTGGACATCGGCCGGGCGAGCCTGGGCGGCATCGGCATCGTGCTGCTGGCGATCCTGCTCGACCGGGTCACCCAGGCGCTGGGCGAGGGCGGCCATGCCCGCACCGGCGGGCGACGTTCCTTCAAGCGACTGCTTTGCCAGGGACTCGGCAAGATGCGCAGGGATCGGGCTCCATGAATCGCCCCGTCCGCGGGGCGCCACAAGGGGAGGGCAAGCGATGAACGCACGACACCAAGGCATCACCGGCCTGCCGTGGACGGGGCTGGCCCTGGCCCTGGCGCTGTGGGCCGCTCCGGCCCAGGGCGGCCAGCACCTGCCGGGTGAGGGCGTGGACGTGACGCCGGCCCGGGCCACCTGGGACACCGGCTGGTTTCCGGCCGCGGTCTACAGCCACCTGCTGGAAGAGCTGGGCTACGAGGTCGATCGACCCACCACCCTCGACAACCCGCCCTTCTACCAGTCCGTGGCCCAGGGCGACGTGGATTTCTGGGTCAACGGCTGGTTCCCGCTGCACAACACCTATCGCGCCACCTTCGAGCCGGGCGCCGAGCTGATCGGCTACGTGGCCCAGGGCGGCGCCCTGCAGGGCTACCTGGTGGACAAGCGGACCGCCGAGGCCCATGGCATCACCGGCCTCGAGGACTTCAAGGATCCCGAGATCCGCGCGCTGTTCGACAGCGACGGCAACGGCAAGGCCGAGCTGGTGGCCTGCCCGCCGGGCTGGGGCTGCGAGCTGGTGATCTCGCACCACCTCGAGGCCTACGGCCTCGGCGAGCACGTCGAGCCGATCAAGGCCGGCTACTCGGCCTCCATGGCCGATGCCCTGGGGCGCTATCAGGAGGGCGGCCCGATCTTCTTCTATACCTGGACCCCCAACTGGACGGTGGGGCTGCTCGAGCCGGGCAAGGACGTGGTCTGGATCACCGTGGACGAGGCCGACCTGCCCGCCGACCAGCAGGAATTCGAGGACGAGACCGTGGTCGAGGGCGTGACCGGGTGCACGGAGGATCCCTGCAACCTGGGCTGGCCGGCCAACGATATCCGCCCGGTGGTCAACAGCGACTTCGCCGCGGCGAACCCGGCGGCCGCGCGGCTGTTCGAGGTGGCGCGGATCCCCGTCGACGACATCTTCGCCCAGAACGCCAGGATGTTCGACGGTGAGGACAGCGCTGAGGACATCCAGCGCCATGCCGAGGAGTGGATCGCCGCGAACCGCGAACGGGTCGACGGCTGGCTCGAGCAGGCGCGTGACGCGGCGATGCCCTGAGCCCCGCGTCGCACAAGGCCTCGCCGGGCCGGTGCCTCACCGGTCCGGCAGCGTCTGCCAGGCCGCGGGGCGGGACTCGCGCAGGAACTCGAGCAGTGCGGTGACCCGGCGCGGCCGGTGCCCGTGGGCGTAGAGCAGGCTGACCGGCGCCGCCGGGGCCTGCCAGTCGGGCAGGCAGCGTTCCAGGTCGCCGGGGTGCGCGGCGCGGCGGCGCTCGGCCATCCAGATCGGCAGGATCCCCAGGCCCCGGCCCCGGGCGATGGCATCCGATTGCAGCACCAGCCGGTCGACGCGCAGCCGGGACCCCGGCGGCTTCACGTCGTGTTCCCCCTGCCGGGGGTGGCGCAGCACCAGGCCCCGGCCGGCCTCGCCGAGCAGGTCGATCCAGGCATGGCCGTCCAGGTCCCGCGGGTGGCGCGGCGACTCGTGGCGGGCCAGGTAGTCGGGATGGGCGTAGAGGCCGCGGGGCAGGTGCGCCAGCGGCTCCTGGCGCAGCGAGGTCTCGCCCACCCGGCCGTACCAGATCACCACCGAGCCGTCGGCCTCCCCCTCCGGGAGGCGTTCGCGCGTCGCCAGGGTCAGGTGCAGCCCCGGGTGGCGGCTCATGAAGTCCTCGATGGCCGGCGCCACCCAGCTGCGGGCCAGCGCCTCGTGGACCACCAGCGTCAGCTCGCCGCTGATCTCCTCGCGCAGCTCGTCCAGGGCCTGCTGCCCCTTGTCGGCCAGCGCGATCAGGCGGCGGCAGTAGTCGTGGAAGACGCGGCCGGCCTCGGTGGGCTCAAGGCGATTCGACTGGCGGCGCATCAGCGGCTGGTTCAGCCGGCCCTCGAGCTGCTGCAGGCGGCGGCTCAGGGTCGACTTGGCCACGCCCAGCCGGCGTGCGCTGACGGTCAGGCTGCCGGTGGTCATGACGCTGTGAAAGGCGTGCAGCTCGTCGAGATCGGTCATCGCAGGCGGCGGGTCGAGGGTTCGGGCGGGATGGTACCCCAGCGATGGCTGAAAATCATTCGCGTTGGCTGTTGCGTATCCTGCAACGCGGCGTGCGAGGACGCCGGCGTGACAGTGTGGAAGAATATGAATAATAAACATTCTTATTCATATCGCCGGCCGGAGGCGCCGGCGGGATCGTCAGGAGACCCCTTCCATGCCCTTGCCCCATGCTCGCTCCCTGCTGGCCACCGCGATCGCCGGCCTGGCCGCGCCGGCCGCCATGGCCGAGGACACCGCGCGACTCGAGGATATCGTGGTCACCGCCGCGGGCTTCGAACAGCAGATGCAGGACGCCCCGGCCTCGATCAGCGTGATCCCCCGGGAGCGGCTCGAGGACCGGGCCTATCGCGATGTCACCGATGCCCTGCGCGACGTCCCCGGGGTGACCGTCACCGGTGGCGGCTCCTCCTCGGACATCAGCATCCGCGGCATGGCCGCCAAGTACACCCTGATCCTGGTCGACGGCAGGCGCCAGGGCTCTCGGGAGACCCGGCCCAACAGCGACGGCCCGGGCATCGAGCAGGGCTGGCTGCCGCCGCTGTCGGCCATCGAGCGCATCGAGGTGATCCGCGGGCCCATGTCCTCGCTGTACGGCTCCGACGCCCTGGGCGGGGTGATCAACGTCATCACCCGCAAGGTTCCCGAGGCGTGGGGCGGCGAGGTCTCCACGAGCATGACGATCCAGGAAGACTCCGCCTCGGGCGACGCCTACAACGGCCGCTTCCATGTGGCCGGTCCGCTGGTCGCCGACCGGCTGGGCCTGCAGGTCTACGGCCAGTACGACCAGCGCGACGAGGATGACATCCTCGAGGGCTACAACGACCAGCGCCTGGCCAGCGGGACGGCGAAGCTCAGCTGGACCCCCGACGCCACCCACGAGCTCGGCCTGGAGGCGGGCTACAGCCAGCAGCGGCGCATCGCCCATCCCGGCGAGTCCATCCCGACCATGCGCCGGGGCCGGCCCGCGGAACGCTCCGAGCAGGACTATCGCCGCCGCCACTTCGCGCTGAGCCATGACGGCCACTTCGGCTTCGGCAGCACCGAGAGCTACCTGCAGCAGGAAACGGTCGACAACCCGTCCCGGGACATGAACTATCGCAGCACCGTGGCCAACACCAAGGGCGTCCTGCCGCTGGGCGAGCACATCCTGACGCTGGGCGCCCAGTACGAGGAGCAGCGCCTCGAGGACGGTGGCAACCAGTCCGAGACGTCCGACCTCGACGAGCTGACCCGCTGGCGCTGGGCGGTGTTCGCCGAGGACGAGTGGCGGCTCGCCGAGGCCTTTTCGCTGACCGGCGGCGTGCGCCTCAATCACGACGAGAACTACGGCAGCCACTGGTCGCCGCGCCTCTACGGCGTGTGGCGCCTGGACGAGCGCTGGACCCTCAAGGGCGGGGTGTCCAGCGGCTTCCGGGCCCCGGACCTGCGGGCCACCAGCCCCGGCTGGGGCCAGATCAGCCGCGGCGGCAACATCTACGGCAACCCGGACCTGGAGGCGGAGACCTCGCTGAGCCGGGAGCTGGGACTGCACTATGCCGGCCCTTCGGGGCTGGCGGCCGGGATGACGATCTTCCACACCGACTTCGAGGACAAGATCACCCGGGTCACCTGCCCCGACAGCGTCTGCAGCGTGGGGCCCAACCAGTGGGGCAGCGATCCGACCTATCGGGTCAACGTCGACGAGGCGGTCACCCAGGGGGTCGAGGTCTCGTTGAGCGCGCCCCTGGGCGAGGCCTTCGAGCTGCGCGGCAGTTACACCTACACGGATTCTGAGCAGAAGAGCGGCGAGTACAAGGGCGAGCCCCTGACCCAGCTGCCCGAGCATCAGCTCTCGGCGACCCTGGACTGGCAGGCCGGCGAGCGGCTCAGCCAATGGACCCGGATCTCCTATCGCGGCGAGGAGAGCCAGCCGACCACCGGGCCCTCCCAGGACGCCATCGTCGCGCCGTCCTACACCTTCGTGGACGCCGGTCTGGCCTACCGCCTGACGCCCGCCGCCACCCTCAGTGCCGGCCTCTACAACCTCCTCGACGAGGACATCACCGCCGACGAGTACGGCTATGTCGAGGACGGCCGCCGGCTGTGGCTTGGCGTGCAAGTCGACTTCTGAGGCGTTGCCGATCGTCGAACGCGATGTTCGGCGATCGGCCTGGTAATTTGCATCTGATATTCATTATCATTACGCGATTAGCCCGCGGGCGCGGCTCGCAGGCCGCCGTCGTCCAGCCAAGGAGCCATCATGCCAGTTTCCCTGCTCAAGCCCTCGCTGCGGGCCGTCGCCTGCCTGGCGGCGGCCCTCGCCGTCGCGGGGCCGACCCAGGCCCGTACCCTGGACACCGCCCATGGCGAGGTCGAGGTGCCGGACGCCCCCGAGCGGGTGGTCACCCTCTACGAAGGCGCCCTGGACGCCTCCCTGACGGCCGGCGTCATGCCGGTCGGCGCGGTGACCACCCGGGGCGGCGACGACGTGGCCCGCTACCTCGACGCGCACCTCCGCGACCAGCGCCCGGCGATCGTCGGCGTGGTGCGCGAGATCAACCTGGAAGCGGTGGTAGGCGAGCGGCCCGACCTGATCCTGGCCGGGCCGCACCTGCCCGATGCCCAGTACGCGCTGCTGTCGAAGATCGCGCCGACGGTGGTGCCGGACAGCCCGGGCCTCACGCCCGACGCCTGGAAGGTCGAGGCCCGCCAGTATGGCCGGGCCCTGGGGCGCGCTTCGGCGGTGAACGACGCCATCGCCGGCGTCGAGGCCCGCGCCGCCGAGCTGCGCGAGGACCTGGGCGATACCGAGGCGGGGACCGCCAACCTGGTGCGCTGGATGCCCCAGGGGCCGCTGGTGATGGCCGACCGGCTGTTCTCCTCGGGCCTGCTCGCCGCCGTGGGTCTCGAGGTCGACGCTGCCGGCCTGATCGAGGGCCAGGGCCCGCACAGCGACCCGCTGAGCCTGGAGAACCTCTCCTCCCTGCGGGGCGACTGGCTGTTCCTGGCCACCCTCAACGAGGAGGGCGGCGAGGCCCTGGCCGTGGCCCAGGCCTCCCCGGCCTTCGCCCGCCTGCCGGTGGTCGAGGCCGGGCGGGTGGTGCCGGTGGACGGCCAGCTGTGGACCAGCGCCAGCGGTCCCCTGGCCGCCGAGGCGATCCTCGACGACATCGAAGCGGCGCTGCTGCCCTGATGGCTCGGGGCGCCGCCGCCTCGTCCGAGCCCCGCCCATCGGCGGGGCTTGCCCGTGTCATGGCGATGCTGGCCGGGCTGCTGGCGCTGGCGGCGCTGGCCAGCCTGCTGTGGGGGGCCGGCGAGGTCGGGGCGGCCCGCGCCCTGGCCGTGCTGGTCGGGCACGGTGACGACGAGGCGCGCTTCGTGGTCGAGACCCTGCGTCTGCCGCGCACCCTGATCGGCATCGCCGTGGGCCTGGCCCTGGGCGTGGCCGGGGCGCTGCTTCAGGCGGTGTCGCGCAATCCCCTGGCCGAGCCGGGGCTGCTCGGCGTCAGCGCCGGGGCCGCCTTCGCGGTGGCCGTGGCGCTGTGGCTGGGCGCCAGCGCGGCGACCCTGCGCGTCGCCGTGGCCCAGCTCGGCGCCCTGGTCGGCTGCCTCGCGGTGATGGGCGTGGTGCGCCTGCGCGGCCTGGCCGACGACCCGGTGCGTCTGGTGCTGGCCGGCGCGGCCTTCTCGGCGCTGCTCGCCTCGCTGACCTCGCTGCTGCTGCTGTTCGATCAGCGCACCGCCGACGAGATCCGCTTCTGGGTGGTCGGCAGCCTGGCCGGCCGGCGCCTGGAGGACCTGGTCGCCGTGCTGCCGAGCCTGGCGCTGGCGCTCGTCGTCACCGGACTGATCGCCCGGCCGCTGGCGGCGCTGGCGCTGGGCGAGCGGGTCGCCTCCGGGCTCGGCCATCGGCCCGGGCGGGTGCGGGCCCTGGTGGTGCTGGCGGTGGCACTGCTGGTGGGCGCGGCCACCGCCATCGCCGGGCCGATCGCCTTCGTCGGCCTGGTGGTGCCCTTCGCCGCCCGCGCCCTGGCCGGCCCCGACATCCGCCGCACCCTGTGGCTGTGCCTGCCGCTGGGGCCGCTGATGGTGCTCGCCGCGGACGTGGTGTCGCGGCGGGTGGTGGCGCCCTCGGAGCTGCCGCTGGGGGTGCTCACCGCGCTGATCGGCGCCCCGGTGCTGGTCGCCGTGGTGCGTGCTCGCCGACTGCCGACCCTGTAACCCGGAGCCCGCATGTCCGAGACCCTCCCGCTATCGCCTCGCGCCGCCGCCCCGGCGGCGCCCCAGGCCGTGCCGCCGCCCCCCGGCCGCTGGCGGCTGGCTCTGGGCGGGCGCCACGTGCTGGTCGAGCGCCGCGCGCTGGCCGTCGGCCTGCTGCTGCTGGCCGCGCTGCTGGTGGCCTCGCTGGCCTACCTGTGCCTGGGCCAGCAGTGGCTGTCGCCCGTCGGCGCCTGGGCGGCGCTGTGCGGCGAGGGCGATGCCATGGCCGCCTTCGTGATCCGCGAGCTGCGCCTGCCGCGGCTGCTGGCGGCCTGGCTGACCGGAGCGGCCCTGGCCCTGGCCGGCTGCCTGATGCAGACCCTGGCCCGCAATCGCCTGGCCACCCCCGGCATCATCGGCATCGACAACGGCGCCACCGCCTTCGCCGTGGCCTCCATGGTGGGGCTGGGAACCTCGCTGGCGCCCTCGGCCATGGCCCTGGCCGGGGCCGCCACCGCCGCGGCCGTGACCTTCGGCGTGGCCAGCGGCGGCGACACCCGTGGCTATCGTTTCATCGTCGCCGGTATCGGCGTGGGCGCGGTGTGCGGGGCCGTCACCCAACTGCTGCTGGCGCGGGTGGACATCGACACCGCCAACGCCGCCTATCCGTGGACGGTGGGCACCCTCAACGCGCGCCCGGCCGGCGCCGTCACGCTGCTCGCCCTCGGCCTGGCCCTGGGCTGGCCGCTGGCCGTCGCCCTGTCGCGCTCGCTGTCGCTGATGCGCTTCAGCGACGCCGTGGCCCGTGGGCTCGGGGTGGGGTTGCGCCGCCGGCGCGCCCAGGTGCTGGGGCTCTCGGTGCTGCTGACCGCCCTGGCGGTGGCGGTCGCCGGCCCGGTGGGCATGGTGGCGCTGATCGGCCCCGAGATCGCCCGCTCCCTGGCCTCGCCCCGCGGCGTGCCGCTCACCGCCTCGGCGCTGGCCGGCGCCCTGGTGATGGTGCTGGCCGACCTGGTCGGGCGGCTGTTGCTGGCGCCCATCGAGCTGCCGGTGGGCATCGTCACCGCCGTGGTCGGCGGCCCCTGGCTGCTGTGGATCCTGCTGCGTCCGGTCAAGAGGACATCGACATGAACGCCCCCCAACGCCTGCAGGCCGCGTCCCTGAGCCTGAGCCACGGTCGCACGCCGATCATCGAGGACCTGGCCGTCGAGCTGCCGCCGGGCCGGGTGACCGCCATCGTCGGCCCCAACGGCTGCGGCAAGTCGACCCTGCTGGCCGGCCTGGCCCGGCTGCATGCGCCGGACCGCGGCGCGGTACTGCTCGACGGCCGCGACATCCGGCGGCTGCCGGCCCGGGAGCTGGCCCGGCGGCTGGCGCTGCTGCCCCAGGAGGCCACGGCGCCGGAGGGCCTGACCGTGGGCGACCTGATCCGCTTCGGCCGCCAGCCGCACCAGGGCTGGCTGCGCCAGTGGTCCGAGGAGGATCGACAGGCGGTGGCGGAAGCCCTGGCCGCCGCCGGGCTGGAGGCCCTGGCCGAGCGCCCGCTGGAGGCGCTGTCCGGCGGCCAGCGTCAGCGCGCCTGGATCGCCATGACCATCGCCCAACGCACGCCGCTGCTGCTGCTCGACGAGCCGACCTCGGCCCTCGACCTGGGCCATCAGCTGGAGGTCTTCGAGCTGGTGCGCCGGCTGGCCGCCGACGGGCGCACCCTGGCGCTGGTGCTGCACGACCTGGCCAGCGCCTGCCGCTACGCCGATCACCTGGTCGCCATGCGCGACGGCCGGGTGGTCGCCCAGGGGCCGCCGGCGGAGGTGGTCACCGAGGCGCTGGTCCACGAGCTCTACGGCGTGGCCTGCACCCTGGTGCCGGATCCGGCCACCGGGGCGCCGCTGCTGGCCGACCTGCGCCGGGCCTGAACGCGACGCGCCCCGGCGGAGCGGGGCGCGAGGAGGCGGACGGGGAGGTCGGGGCCGGCGGAGGGACTATTCGGCGGCCTTCTGGGCGCTTTCGCCGGCGCTCTGCAGGGCCTGGCCGATGCGGTCCAGGGCGGTGGAGGCGCCCTCCTGGGTGGTCTCCCAGGCGCTGGCGGCCCCCTCCCGGGTATCGGCCCAGGCGTCGCGCATGCGCTGGCGGGCCTGGTTCCACCAGCCGTCGGTGTATTCGGGCTGGTCGCGCAGGCTGGCGGCGTCGAGGTTCAGGGTGACGCGGTACTCGATGTCCTCGAGGCGCTCCCCATGGCGGGTCTCGACCTTGAACTGGTCGGCCTCGACCACGTATTGCTTCTCGCCCAGGTCGAGCAGGCTGCCGGAGTCGATGACCAGGGCGCGCAGGCGCATGTCGTCGTCGAGCAGCACGTCTTCCACCTCGCCGATCGAGCGCTCGGGGTCCGCCTGGGTATAGACGTCGGCGTCGAGCAGCTCGTCGGCGGAGTACAGGCCCTGGGGCGCGGCCTGGGCGGCGGCGGCCCAGGTCAGGCCGGCGGCGAGCAGGGCGCCGGCGAGGGCCGTCGGGCGGGACGTGTCGCGGAACATGGCATCTCTCCTTGTGTCGGTGTCCATGGGCGACGCCGGCGGGCGTCGCCTACGCTTGGTGTCCGCCGCCGCGGCCAGGGTTCCGGGAAACGGGTAACGAAGTGTTAAGGTGAAGGCGATGACGCAGCGGGCGGTGCAAGGCGACCAACGAGGGAGGCGAGCGATGCGAATCCGATGGGCGGCCCTGGGGCTGGCGATGACGCTGGGCACGGCCGAGGCGGCCGAGCCGCTGGATACGGTGGTGACGATCGGCATGCTCGGCGACGTCGCCCAGCGGGTCGGCGGCGAGTGCGTCGAGGTGACCACCCTCATGGGCCCCGGCGTGGACCCGCACCTCTACCAGGCCAGCGCCCGGGACGTGGCGACCTTCCAGCGGGCCGAGACGATCCTCTACTCGGGCTATTCCCTGGAGGGCCAGCTGGGCGAGGTGCTGGGGCGCTTCGCCGAGATCAAGCCGACCCTGGCGGTGGCGCCGTCCGCCATCGACACCGCCGACCTGATCACCGTCCAGGACGTCTACGGCATCGATCCCCACCTGTGGATGGACGTCTCGCTGTGGGCCGAGACCCTGCCGGTGCTGGCCGACACCTTCAGCGAGGCGCGGCCGGCCTGCGAGGCGCGGATCCGCGCCAACGCCGAGGCCTATGCTCGCCAGCTCGAGGCCCTGCACGCCTGGGTCGGCGACAGCATCGCCAGCATTCCCGAGGGCCAGCGCATCCTGGTGACCGCCCACGACGCCTTCAACTACTATGGCCGGGCCTATGGCATCGAGGTGGCCGGCATCCAGGGCATCAGCACCGAGACCGAGACCGGGGTGGCGGATATCCGCGCCATGACCGATATCGTGGTGGAGCGTGGCGTGCCGGCGGTGTTCGTGGAGACCACCATCAACCCGCGCACCGTCCAGGCGGTGATCGACGCCGCCCGCCAGCGAGGCCAGGAGGTGGCGATCGGCGGCCAGCTGTACTCCGACGCCATGGGCGAAGCGGGCACCGCCGACGGCACCTACATCGGCATGCTGCACGCCAACACCCGCCACATCGTCGAGGCGCTGGGCGGCACGCCGGCGCCGCTGCCCGAGGCGCTGCACGGCTGGGCCGAGCGCTGGCAGCGTCCGGCGGAGGCCGGTTCATGAGCGCCACCGGCCTCCATGAGCCGGACCTCGCCCTGCACGTCGAGGACCTGACCGTCAGCTACCACAGCAAGCCGGTGCTGTGGGACATCGACTTCGACGTGCCGCCCGGGGTCATGGCCGGCATCGTCGGCCCCAACGGGGCCGGCAAGAGCACCCTGATCAAGAGCGTGCTGGGGCTGGTGCCGGCGGTGGCCGGCCACGTGCGGCTGTTCGGCCTGCCCTACAAGGCACGGCGGCGGCGGGTGGGCTACGTGCCCCAGCGCTCCAGCGTCGACTGGGACTTCCCCACCACCGCCCTGGACGTGGTGACCATGGGGCTCTATGGCCGGCTGGGTTGGCTCAAGCGCCCCGGGCGCCGCGAGCGCGACGAGGCCCTGGCCGCCCTGGAGCAGGTCGGCATGGCCGACTTCGCCGGGCGCCAGATCAGCCAGCTCTCCGGCGGCCAGCAGCAGCGGGTGTTCCTGGCCCGGGCGCTGGTCCAGCAGGCCGACGTCTACTTCCTCGACGAGCCCATGGCCGGGGTCGATGCCACCACCGAGCGCGCCATCGTCGACATCCTCCGGCGCCTGCGCGACCAGGGCAAGACGCTGATCGTGGTGCACCACGACCTGCAGACGGTGCGCAGCTACTTCGACTGGCTGCTGATCCTCAACGTGCGGGTCGTCGCCCAGGGACCGGTGCGCGAGGCCTATACCGCCGACAACCTGCGGCGAGCCTACGGCGGCCAGATCGCCCTGCTCGACGAGGCCAGCTTCCTCGCCGGCGGGGAGCGCGACGGCCGATGAGCGAGCTGCTGGCGCTGCTGCGCGACTACACCCTCCAGAACGTGATGGCCGGGGCGGCCCTGCTGGGGCTGATCAGCGGCGTGCTGGGCAGCTTCGCGGTGCTGCGCCGTCAGAGCCTGCTCGGCGACACCATGTCCCATGCGGCCCTGCCCGGCGTCTGCCTGGGCTTCTTGATCGCCGGCGGCCGCCACCTGGGCAGCATCCTGGCCGGGGCCCTGATCACCGGCAGTCTGGCCGCGCTGCTGATGCTGCTGCTGACGCGCATGAGCCGCCTCAAGACCGACGCCGCCCTGGGCATCGCCCTGAGCACCTTCTTCGCCCTGGGCGTGGTACTGCTGACCCATATCCAGGGCATGAACAACGCCGCCCAGGGGGGCCTCGACGCCTTTCTGTTCGGCCAGGCGGCGGCCACGCTGCGCTCGGACGTGTGGATCATGGCCGGCGTCACGGCGCTGGCCCTGGCGCTGGTGGCGGCGCTGTGGAAGGAGTTCAAGCTGGTCACCTTCGACGCCGAGTTCGCCGCCTCCCTGGGCATGCCGGTGGTATGGCTGGAGGTGCTGTTGACGGTGATGATCGCGCTGGCCGTGGTGGTCGGCCTGCAGATGGTCGGTGTGGTGCTGATGGCGGCCATGGTCATCGCCCCGGCGGTGGCGGCCCGCCAGTGGAGCCGGCGTCTCGAGGGCATGGTCGGGCTGGCGGCGGCCATCGGCGTGGTCGGCGGCGTGGCCGGCGCGCTGCTCAGCGCGCTGTCCCGGGGCCTGGCCACCGGCCCGCTGATCATCCTCAGCGTCTCCGGCATGGTGCTGGTGTCGATCGGCCTGGCCCCGGGCCGCGGCCTGGTATGGGAGGCGCTGCGGCTGTGGCGGGGGCGGCGCCGGCTGCGCGAGCAGCAGGTGCTGACCACCCTCTACCGGCTCGCCGCCCACCATGCCGACCCGGTGTTCCGCTCCGAGCAGGGGCTGCTCGACACCTATCACGGCCTGGGCACGCGCACCGCGCTGCGCAAGCTGGAGCGGCGCGGCCTGGTGGCCTGGGGCGAGGCACCGCCGGGCGAGCCCGGGCCGCCGCGGCGCTGGCTGCTGACCCCGGCCGGGCGTCTCGAGGCCGAGCGGGTCCTCGCCGCGATCGACGGGGAGGGCGACTAATGCTGGCCGCGCTGTTCGACAGTCCGCCGCTGCTGATCATGCTGGTGGGGGCCCTGGTGGGCATCGCCTCGACCCTGGTGGGCACCTTCCTGGTGCTGCGCGGCAACAGCATGCTCTCGGATGCCATCGGTCATGCCATCGTCTTCGGCATCGTCATCGTCTGGCTGCTCACCCACCGGCAGAGCGGCCCGGTGCAGATCCTCGGCGCCGCCCTGACCGGCGTGTTCACGGTGGTGCTCACCGAGCTGCTGGTGCGCACCCGCCGGGTCAAGCAGGACGCCGCCATCGGCCTGGTGTTCCCGGTGCTATTCTCGATCGGGGTGCTGCTGCTCAACCTCTATGCCCGGGACGTGCACATCGACACCCATACGGTGCTGCTCGGCGAGATCGGCTTCGTGTGGCTGGATACCGTCACCCTCGGCGACTATCGGGTGCCTCAGGCGCTGCTGTCTATGGGCGCCATGACGCTGCTCAATGCCGCCTTCGTGGGCGCCTTCTACAAGGAGCTCAAGCTGGCGACCTTCGACGAGGGGCTGGCCCGGGCCCTGGGCCTGGCGCCCGGGGTGCTGTTCTACGGCCTGCTGTTGCTGACCAGCGGCACCGCCGTGGCGGCCTTCGATGCGGTGGGCGCGGTGCTGTTCGTGGCCTTCGTCATCGTCCCGCCGGCCACCGCCTACCTGCTCACCGACCGGCTGTGGCTGATGTTCGGCTACGGCACCCTGGTGTCGATCCTCGCCAGCGTCAGCGGCTACGGCCTGGCGGTGGCCTGGAACGTCTCCATCGGTGGGATGATGGCGGTGATGACCGGCGTTTTCCTGCTGCTGGCGTTCCTCGCCGGGCCTCGCTATGGCCTGGTGGCCCAGTGGCGGCGGCGCCGCGGCCAGCGCCGGCTCAACGAGATCCGCACCCTGGCGGTGCACCTCTACAACCACGAGGGCAGCCCCCAGCAGCACGAGGAGAACGTCACCCGGGCGCTGCGCGAGCACCTGCTGTGGGACGACGCCAAGGCCCGGCGGGTGGTGGCGCGCAGCCGCGAGCGCCGCCTGATCGAGCGCGCCGGCGAGGCGCTGACCCTGACCCCGGCCGGCCGCGAACTGGCCCGGGAGATCCTCGAGCCGGGGCGGTCGCGTCGCTAGGGTCGGCGATCAGGGGCGGCGTCGGCGGTGATGTCGATGGCGCGCCACACCTCGCTGGGGGTGGCGCCGGCTGCCTCGAGATCGGCGCAGGTATCGAGGCGGACCAGGGTGTCGCTCCGGCAGTGTACGACGAGCCGGCCGCTCAGCTCGCCCTCCCGCCAGCCGAACCTCAGCCGCCGGGTCCGGCCATCGCCGTCGTCATCCAATAGGCGCAGAGAGGCGTCGTGTCCGTGCGCCGCCAGCCAGCCCAGCGCCGCGATCTGGGCGCACTGCTGCACCGGCGTGAGCCTGGCGTCGCCGCGATAGCAGGGCAGGTAGGGCCGACCGCCGACCTCGGCCTCCAGCAGCGGCAGGACGTCCTCCTCGCCGATGCGTCCGTACTTGCGCAGGGCCGGAAAGACCATGGCGCTGGCCGCCAGGCGACAGCCCCCCAGATGGCTGCTCTCCCAGATCTCGATCGGCAGTTCGTGACGGGCCGCGGTGCTCGCCAGGGCCTTGTAGGCCGCGAACCCGAACTTGGCGCAGCACTTGTCCTTCTTGCCGTGGGTGCAGCACAGCAGCAGTGGCCCGCTGGGCGGCGCGACCTCCCAGGCGGCCAACGACTCGCCACGCCCGAAGGCGTCCAGGAAGTCGGGCAGGGCCTCGCGCTCGACCTCGTAGCCGCGATTCTCGGGCATCAGGTAGATGCGGTGGCGGTGCGTGGGTCGGTCATGGCGATGGATCAGGTTGACCCGACGCCCCGACTCGGCCAGGGCCGTCAGTCGCTCGACGACCGTCTCGGGCATGTCGCTGGCCTGGCGCAGGCTGCGGCACCATTTGGCCCGCGGCCAGGCGAGCAGCAGGTTGCGCTCGGCGTGGGTGGCGGTGCCCGCCAGCGGATCGCCGACGGCGGCGCTTTCGACGGCACAGAAGCGGCGGTTCATGCGCCGACCCCTCGCAGGGCCTCGCGACGCGAGCGGACGCGGCCCGACTGGGTGGGGACGCACACCGGGCTGCCGGTGCGAGGCTCGTGGATGACGTTGGCGTCGAGATCGAACACCTTCTTCAGGTTGTCGGCGCTGAAGACCTCGCCGGGGGGGCCCTGGCGCAGGATGCGACCATCCCGCATCATGACCAGGACATCGGCGTAGGCCGCCGCCAGGTTGAGGTCGTGGAGCACCACCAGCAGGGTGCGTCCCCGGTCGTGGGCCAGGGACACCAGCAGTTCCAGCAGGTCGACCTGTACCCGCAGGTCGAGAAAGGTGGTGGGCTCGTCGAGCAGGATCAGGTCCGTCTCCTGGGCCAGCACCATGGCGATCCAGCAGCGTTGGCGCTGGCCCCCGGAGAGCGCATCGACGCTGCGCTCGGCGAAGTCCGTGACGCCGGCGGCGGCCATCGCCTCCCGGACGATGCGGGCATCCCGCCCGGCATCCTGGCGCCACAGCCGCCGGTGCGGGAAGCGTCCCATGTCGACCAGCTGGCGGACCGTCAGCCCCTCCGGGGCGGAGGGGCCCTGGGGCAGGATCCCCAGCCGCCGTGCCACCTCCCGCGTATCGCGACGATGGATATCCTGGCCGTCGAGAAGGACGCGCCCGGCATCGGGCGTCAGGGTGCGCGCCAGCGTCTTCAGCAGCGTCGACTTGCCGCTGCCGTTCGGGCCCAGCAGCACCGTCAGCTTGCCCTCTGGGACCGCCAGGTCGACGCCGTCCAGGACGGGACGGGCCTCGTAGCCGGCATGCAGGGCTTCGCCCGTCAGTCGTGGCGGTCTGGCAGGGATCGGGGACATCGGCGGATCTCGCGGGTGAAGAAGGCGGAGCGAAGCAACGTAAGGCAAAGCATTCTCATTTTCAATCCCTGGGCGTCGCTCGAGGCCGCGCCTCCCGGAGGGCCGCCCCTCAGTGCCGTCGGTGGCGGGTGCGGTGCAGCAGGTAGACGAAGAAGGGGGCGCCGACGCCCGAGACGAAGATGCCGGCGGGGAGGTCCGCGGGCAGGAAGGCCACCCGGCCGAGCAGGTCGGCATGCAGCACGATCAGGGCCCCGACCAGGGCGGAGACGGGCGCCAGTCGGGCGAAGCCATGACCCACCAGGCGCGCCGCCACATGGGGCGCGATCAGGCCCACGAAGCTGAGCCCGCCGGCATAGGCCACCGCCGCACCTGCCAGCGCCACGCTGCAGGCCATCAGCACCAGTCGGCTGTGCAGGATGTTCACGCCCAGTCCCCGAGCCACCTGGTCGCCCAGTGCCATGGCATCCAGGTGCCGAGAACGGGCCAGGCACGGGGGAATGGCGACCAGCAACCAGGGCACCAGGCCGGCCACGTCCTGCCACTGGGCCGCATAGAGGCTGCCGGTCAGCCACACGTAGGCGACCATGGCGGCGGCATCGTCGCTGAGCACGATCAGCAGGGTGGTCATCGCCCCCATGGCGGCGGAGAGCCCGATACCCACCAGCACCAGCCGCGAGGGCGTGATGCCGCGCCGCCAGGCCAGGCTCAGGACCAGCGCGGCGGCACACAGCGCGCCGAGCAGGGCCGCGACCGGCAGCCAGTGAGCACTCAGCACGCCGCCGAACAGTGCCAGGAAGGCCACGGCGGCCAGGGCGGCCCCGCCGGTGATGCCGATCACGTCGGGCGAGGCCAGTGGGTTGCGCACGATGCCCTGCAGGATGGCCCCGGCCACGGCCAGGGCCGCGCCGACCAGCGTGGCCAGCAGGATGCGCGGCAGGCGCAGATCCCAGACGATGAAGGCGATGTCGCTGTCCTTTGGGTCGGTCAGGGCATGCAACACCCGGCCCGGCGGAGTGGGGAAGCTGCCGAGGGTGAGCGACAGGCCCATGCTGGCCAGCAGCGACAGCCCGAGCAGGGTCACGATGGCCGCGTAGCGGGCATCGCCGGCGGCGTCGCCGGTTCGGCCGAGGGGGAGTGCGTGCGCCATGATCAGGCCCCTTTCCTGCGCGCCAGGTAGATGAAGAAGGGCGTGCCGATCAGCGCGGTCATGACGCCCACCGGCACCTCCTGCGGGGGCATCAAGAAGCGCGAGGACACGTCGGCCAGCAGCAGCAGGCTGGCGCCCAGCAGGGCACAGGCCGGCAGCAGCCAGCGATGGTCGACGCCGAAGATGCCACGCGCCATGTGCGGCACGATCAGGCCGACGAAGCCGATCATGCCCGCCAGCGCGACCGAGCCGCCGGCGAGCAGGATCACCACCAGGCCCAGCAGCAGCTTGACGGTGCCGGCGCGCAGGCCCAGCCCCTGCACCATGTCGTCGCCCAGCATCAGGGCGTTGGCGTGCCGGACCAGCAGGGTGCACAGCAGCAGGGCGGCGGCGAAGAGCGGCAGCAGCGGCATCACCAGCGGCAGCTCGCGCCCCGACACGGAGCCGGCCAGCCAATACAGCACCCCCTCGAAGCTCTGCCGGTCGATGATCAGCAGCCCCTGGCTGAAGGAGACGAACATGGCGGTCACGGCCACCCCCGCCAGCACCACCCGCAGCGGCGAGAGCTCTCCCTGGCGGCCGCGACTCAGCGTGACCACCAGGCAGGCCGCCACCAGCGCGCCCAGCAGCGCTGCCCAGACGATCTCGGCCGGAGCATGCAGCGGCAGCAGCGAGACCGCGATGACCACGAAGAACATGGCCCCGGCATTGATGCCCAGGATGCTCGGCGAGGCGAGGGGGTTGCGGGTCAGGGTCTGCATCAGGGCCCCGGCGATGGCCAGGCTGGCGCCGACCAGGGCTCCGAGCAGCGCCCGCGGCAGCCGCTCGGTGTGGATGATGATGTGGGTGGCCCGGGACGGGTCGTAGTCCACCAGGGCCTCGGCGAAGGTCGAGGCGGCGATCGGTGTGCTGCCCAGCATGAGGCTTGCGGTGAAGGCCGAGGCGGTCAGTGCCAGGCCCAACAGCAGGCCCAGGCCCCGCGCGAGGCGACTGTTCAGCATGCGGTGGCCTCCTCTTCTTCCGGGAGCTCGGGCCGGGGAGCCGCGGCCGTCGAACAGCGGGCAGCGTCGGGCAGGGCCGAGACGTGTTCCGCGGGGCCTCCGGGCGTCGCCAGCCGGTAATGGGCATAGAGGTCGTCCAGCATGGCGTTGGCGGCCAGGATGCCGCCGCCCATGATCCAGTTCACCGTATCGACCTCGAAGACGCGCCCGGCTTGCACGGCTTCCAGCCGTTGCCAGAGGGGGTGGGAGGTCCAGTGGCGGTAGTTCCGGGCGATGGCGGGATCGTCCGGCTCGAGGAGCACGAAGAGCACGTCGGCATCCAGGACCGGGATGTTCTCCTCGCTGGTCAGCTTCATGCCCCAGCCCTGATCCCGAACGGCAGTCGGCTGTTCGAAGCCCAGCTCCTCCAGGATCGAGCCGGCGAACCCCGTGGAATAGAGGCGCACATGGTCGCTCTTGAAGCGCACCACGGCCGCCTTCTGCGGCCAGGCATCGCCCAGCGCCGCGGCGATGCGCCGGCGAAAGTCCGCCACCCGAGCGTCCCAGTCGTGGAGCAGCTCGCGGGCGCGTGCCTCGCGGCCCGTGGCCTCGGCCACCAGCCTCAGCGTAGCCTCGAAGTCGAACACGGTGTCGCTGGCGACCGTCGGCGCGATCTGCTCGAGCAGCGGCCGGACTCGCCCATGGCGGAAGCGCGTGGCCACGATCAGGTCGGGGGCCAGCCAGGCCACCTTCTCCAGGTTGGGCTGGGTCTCCAGGCCGACATGCTCGACGCTGGCGAGGTCGTCGCGCAGGTAGCGATACATCGGCGGCTCCAGCCAGGAGTCGACGACGCCCACCGGCGTGATGCCGAGCGCCACCGCGCTGTCGGTCGCTCCCTGGTAGAGGGTGACGATGCGTTGTGGCGTGGCGGACAGGCGGGTATCGCCGAACGCATGGGTGACGAGGCGCGCGCCGCCGGTGTCGCCCAGGACGGGCGCGGCGAGCCAAGGTGCGAGCAACACCAGCAGCGTTGCCAGCCAGCGGCTTCCGGGCCTTGTGTGCGCGTTCATGGCGATCTCCTGGCATCGACGGACATCGGGGCTGACTCGGCGGTGTCGGTGGAGGGCGCCGCCTGGCCGGGCGAGTCGCGGCCCTCCAGCAGGAGACCACCGGCGCTCGGGCCGATGGCCGGGGCGAACATCATCGCAAAGCCCCAGGGGCCGCTGGCATGGCCGCGGCGCTCCTCGGGATAGGCGGAGAAGACCAGCGACAGCGGAATCATCAGCCCCGCCGCCACGCCCTGGAGCCCGCGCGCCAGGAGAGAGCCGGTCAGAAACCCGGACAGGCCCAGCAGGTAGATGCGCTTGCGACCGAAGCGGTCGGCCAGGTAGCCGGTCAGCGGCATGGTCATGGCCACGGCGATCATGGACAGCGTCACCACCCGGCTGATACCTGTCGCACCGACATCGAAGGTGGCCATCGGGTCGGCGACGGCCAGCTTCCAGGCGCTGTTGTGGAGGCTGACGGCAAAGGTGCCCGGCAGCACACTGATCAGCACCTTTCCGCCTGTCCGGCAGGGTGCGACATGGGCTCTCACTCGGCGAATCACATGGCCGGCACGGCAGGCAAGCGAAGCGCCGCGGACCGAGGCAGGTGATGATCTCAGCATGCAAAGGTAAATGCAAAGCATTATCGAATGTTTGGGGTCAAAAAAGGCGGCGCCGGGTGGCGCCGCCAAGCAAGCCAGTGCGAACGGAATCGTCGCCCTAGAAGTCGAGCTGGTAGCTCAGGGTGAGGGTGCGCCCCCGGCCCTTGAAGTAGTAGTCGTCGCTGTTCCGGGCGGCCTGGGAATAGTAGGTGAAGTAGTCCTCGTCGGTGAGGTTTTCCACGCCCAGGCTGGTGCGGCCCACCGGCAGGCGGTAGGCCAGCGAGGCATCGACCAGGCCGTAGCCGTCGAACTCGAGCTCCGGGTCGTCGACGCTGCGATCGAAGTAGTGGCTGTACTGCAGGTGGGAGGAGAGCCTGTCGGTCCAGGCGGCGCTCCAGGCCAGCTTGAGGGTGTCCGGCGCGATGTTGATGCCGGTCAGTTCGGTATCCACGCTGCCATCGCCGTCGGTGTCGGACTCGCCCTCGGCATGGGTGTAGGTGAGGCGCAGCCGGTGGGCATCGTTCACCTGGGCCTCGCCGGTGACCTCGAGGCCCTGGATCTCGGTCTTCTCCCGGCTGCCGACCCAGGTGCCGGAGGCCTGGTCGTAGGTCAGGCGTTCGCCGAAGTCGGAGTTGGACTCGTAGTAGCTCAGCTCGAGGCCGTAGCGATCCCAGTCGAAGCGGGCGCCGATCTCGCGGTTGTCGGTGACGATGGGCTGCAGCTGCAGGAGGCCGTCGACGTCCTGGCCCGGTGTCTCGATGCCGCGCAGCACCCGGCCCACGTCGGGCATGCCGAAGCCTTCCGAGTAGTTGGCGTAGAGCTGGGCCCAGTCGGTGGCCTGGTAGACGATGCCGGCATTGAACAGCGTCTCGTCGAAGTCCGGGTTGCCGCCCTCGACGTCCACCAGGTCGCGCGTCACGTCCTTGGGATCACCGTCGTCGGTGCTGCGATCGACCGTGCTGAAATCGTCGACGTCGAGCTCGGCCTGCTCCTGGCGCACGCCGGCATGCAGGCGCAGCGAGTCGGTCAGGTCGATATCGCCCTGCAGGAAGGCGGCCAGGTTGCGGAAACGGGTCTCCGGCACATAGGTCCGCTCGGTATGGACGAGCATCTGGCGGGTGTCATCCTGCAGCAGGTCGAGGCCGGTGGTCAGGGTCAGCCGGTCGTTCAGCAGGCCATCACGACTCAGGGTGAACTTGGCGCCGACCTTGTCGGATTCGTTGCGGGTTTGATCGTAGAGGGTATTGCCGTCGCCATCCTGATAGGGGAAGTAGGGCGTGGTGGCGAACTGGGCGCGGAAGCGCTGGCGGTAAAGCTGCGCGTCCAGTTGGTTGCCGAACCAGTCGGCGTGGGAGTACGCCAGCCGGGCGGTGGTGACCTCGTTGTAGCCCGGGTCGCCGTCGGGGTTGCCCCGGCGCGCCGTGGTGGCCACGCCGGCCTCGCGGTCGCCGCTCACGGGCACGTAGTCGTCGCCACCCTCGAGATCGAAATGGTTGATCGATGCCTCGAGGCTCTGTTGGTCATCGAGCCAGTAGCCCACCTTGGCCAGCAGGTCGTAGCTCTCGGAGTCCTGGAGTTCGCCGGGATAGGCGATGCCGACGAGTTCGTCGTTGCCGTCGTAGAAGACGCCCCGTTCCTGGCGGCTGGCGGCCACCACGTAGTCCCAGTCGCCGGTCTGGCCGCTGAGGCGGTAGTCCAGCTTGTGGCCGAAGCCCTCGGACTCGAAGTCGTCGTCGCTGGTCAGGCGGATGCCGGCATGCTGGCGAACGCCGGCGCCGTCGGGGCGCTTGGTCACGTAGTTGATGATGCCGCCGGTGGCGCCCAGGCCGTGCTCGGCACTGGCGCCGTGGATGACCTCGATGCGCTCGACCATGGACAGGTCGATGGTGTAGCTGTCGCGGGCACTGTCTCGCAGCGGGTTGGTCTGGGGCACGCCGTCCACCAGGAACAGCGGGGAGCGGCCGCGGAAGGTCTCGCCGGCGTTGGAGAGCTTCTGCCGGCTGGGCGAGTAGGAGGGAATCAGGTTGCTGAGCACCTGGCCGGGGTCCTGGGTGATCGCCAGCTGCTGCTCGATCTGCTCCCGGGTGATGATGGTGACCTTCTGCGGCGTCTCGCCCTCGCTGCTGCGATTACGTGTCGCGGTGATCACCAGCGGGTTCATCTCGGCGCCGTTGCCGTCGGCAAGCTCGGTGCCCGAGCTGGTCGAGGTCTGTGCCAAGGCCATGGCGGGCAGGGTGGAACACAGCATGAGCGGCAGCAGCCGCCTGGGACGCGGCGGGTGGGTGATGGGCATGTCTGGAAAGATCCCTTGTTCGATCCTGAATGGAAGGCATGGCGATGCTTGTTATGGCCGGTGCCCATGATCTCTTGCCGAGCGTTGTTGTTATTAAGGAGAAAAATGATAATGCTTTGCATTTAGCGTCGCAATATCGGCGGCGGCGGGGGATGCCCTCGGCGCGGTTTACGCGCCGAGGGGAATCTTGTTCGTGTCGTGGGAAGGGGAGACCGGGAGAGCGCGTATCGGGGGAGATCAGCCGCCGAAGGGCGAGGCGGAGGGGGCGGGGGCGGGGGCCGCGTCGAGCAGCGGTACCGTGGCGGGGGCGCGAACCCCGGTCATGAACAGGGTCAGCCCCAGGAACAGGATCAGCAGGCCGCCCGCCAGGCCGCCCAGGCGCAGGTAGCGGGCGGCGCCCGCCGCGTACCGGGAACGCTGCAGGCGACGCTCGGCCCAGCCCCGGGCCATCACACTGGCCAGGGCCAGTGCCGAGACCGTGAGCGCCGTGCCCACGGCCATGGCCAGCACGGCCAGCACCCCGGCCCAGTAGTGGCCCAGCAGGGAGGCGGCCCCGACCACCAGCACGCTGCCGCTGCAGGGGCGCATGCCGATCGAGGTCACCACGGCCAGGGCGCCCCGCCAGTCCTCGGCCTGGCGGGGCGTCAGGTGATGGGCGCAGTCGCACGCGTGGCCATGGTGATCATGGTCACGGGCGGCCTCCCGGGGGCGAGGCGCGTGCGCCAGTGCCCGCCAGGTGAGCCAGCCTCCCAGCATGGCCACCAGCAGGAAGCTGGCCTGCTCCAGCCAGGCCACCGAGCCCATGGCCTGACGGGTCAGCCAGCCCAGGCCATGGACCAGCACCGTGACCAGGGCGATGGCGACCAGGGCCTGCAGCAGCGAGGCCAGGCAGGACAGCCACAGGGCGCGGCGCAGGGCGCCGCCCTGGCTCACCAGGTAGGTGCTCAGCACCGCCTTGCCATGGCCGGGGCCGGCGGCATGGAAGACCCCGTAGCCGAAGCTGAGCCCGAGCAGGCTCAGCCAGGCGGTCGCGGTCGGGACGGCGTCGAGGGTGGCGATCGCCGTCGTCAGGGCGCGGTGGAGGTCGCGCTGCCAGGCGACCAGCTGGAGCCCGATGTCCTGGCCGCCGGCGAACCAGGCCAGGGCGATCACCACCATCGACAGGGCCGCCAGGCCGACCGGCCGGGACCACCTCCGAGCTGGCGGGCGTCCGGGCGCGTGCCGGGCGGCGGCAGTCAGGGGGAATCGCATCGGATCTCTCCGGTCTCGGCGAAGAAGCGGCCCAGCCCCTCCGGTGCCTGCTCGTCGCGGTCGAGGCGCGCCGCCTCGGCGACCCGGGCCGGATCGGGGTCGGCGGCGATGACCCGCGTGGCGCAGTCGGCCCCGGTCACCCGCAGCGCGTCCGCTCGGGGGCTGTCGCCCTCCGTCTCGTGGAGGACCTCGAGATAGTAGCTCGGGTCATAGATCCGGTAGCGCAGCGGGGCCTGGTGCATCGCCAGGGGCTCGGCCAGCGGCAGGCGAAACATCAGCTCGATGCGGTCGCCCCGAGCCAGGGTGGTGAAGTCCTCGACCTCGCCGAGGGCCACCGGCTCGCCGTCGTGGGTGACGTGGGTGAAGTAGCGCTGGGGGGAAAGGTTGCGGCGGATCTCCACGCCGAGCCGGTCGAGGCGCGCCTCCAGCGGGGCCTCGCCGGGGGCGGCCCGCAGCTCCTCCAGCAACAGCAGGCTATAGAAGGGGTCGAGACGCCAGCGCTGGTGCAGGGCCTCGACCCGGCCGCGCTCGTCCATCGCCACGCGCACCGAGACGTCCACCCAGCCGTGGGGGTGGGCCGGGCTGGGCTGTGACCAGAGCGACAGGGCGCAGGCGAGGCACAGGGCGAGCAGGCGGGGCATGGCCCCGCCGCGTGGGGCATGTGAGGTCGGCATGGCCAGCATCCTATGGCAGTCGCCGGGGGACGGGAATCTCGGGCGGGCGGCGTTCACAGGCGCCGCATGCCCCACATGAAGTAGGCGCCGCCGAGCAGCGAGGCCACCAGGCCGGCGGGGATCTCGTCCGGGAACAGCAGCTGGCGACCTAGCCAGTCGGCCAGCACCATCAACAGGGCGCCCGTCAGGGCGGCACCGAGCAGGTGGGCGCCGGCCCGGGCGAAGCCCAGCAGTCGCGCCAGGTGGGGCGCCAGCAGGCCGACGAAGGACAGCGGTCCCACCACCAGGGTGGCGCCGGCGGTGAGCACCGCCACCAGCAGCAGCAGGCCCAGCCGCGCACGCGCCAGCGGGATGCCCAGGGCGCTGGCGGTGGCGCCGCCCAGCGGCAGGATGTCCAGCCAGCGGGACAGCGGCGCGGCGACCAGGGCCAGCAGCAGGGCGGCGCCGCTCACCGCCAGGGCGCCGGCCAGGTCGACGTAGTAGGTGGAGCCGGAGAGCCAGGCGATCACCTGCTGGCCGCGGGGGTCGCCGCCGGCCAGCACCACCGCCTTGATGGCCTCGAACAGCGCGGTGATCGCCACCCCGGTGAGCAGCAGGCGCTCCGGCTGGAAGCCGCTCTTCCGGTTGAGCCCCACCAGCACCGCCAGGCTGGCCAGCGCCCCGAGGGTGCCGGCGCCCACCAGGGTCAGGTTGTCGGGGGCGGGCAGCAGGAAGATGGCGCCCATCAGGGCGATGGCGCTGCCGCCGCTGATGCCCAGCAGCTCGGGGCTGGCCATGGGGTTGGCGGTGAGCCGCTGGATCAGGGTGCCGGCGACGGCCAGCATCACCCCGCAGCCGCCGGCGGCGAGCAGCCGCGGCAGGCGCCACTGCAGCAGCGCCCAGTCGCCCGGTGCGGTCCACTGCCAGCCGCTGCCCGCCTGGCCGGCCAGCAGCGCCACCACCGCCACGCCGGCGAGGCCCGCTGCCAGACCGGTGGCCAGGCGAGCGGGCGTCGGGTGGCGGTTGGCGATGGCGCGGGCCTCCCGGGGCGGGGCCGTGCCGCCCAGGCGCAGCCGGGGGATCAGCCACAGCAGCAGCGGCGCGCCCAGGGCGGCGGTGGTGGCCCCGGTGGGGATCAGGGTCGGCAGGGTGCCGGCCATGCGCTGCAGCAGCAGGTCGGTGGTGCCCAGCAGCAGGGCGCCGAGCAGCGTCGACCACAGCAGCCGCGGCCCCAGGCGGCGGGCGCCGGCCAGGCGCACGATGTTGGGCGCGGCCAGGCCGATGAAGCCGATGATGCCCACCACGCTGACCACGCAGCCGGTGAGGAAGACCGCCAGGCCCAGCCCGGCCAGCCGCAGGTGCTTGAGCGAGACGCCGAGGCTCCGGGCGCCGGCCTCGTCGAGCTCCAGCACCGCCAGGGGGCGCATCAGCCAGGCCGCGGCCAGGGCGCCCAGCGCCAGCCGCGGCGCCAGGAAGGCGGCGTCGTCCCAGCCGTTCTGGGCCAGCGAGCCGGCGCCCCAGATCAGCAGCCCCTTGAGCTCCTCCTGGTGGAAGAGCAGCAGCACCATGGACAGGGCGCCCAGGTAGAGGTTGATCACCAGGCCGCCGAGCACCACCACCACCGGCGCCAGCCCGCGTCGCCAGGCCAGGGCGAAGACCAGCCCCATGGCCAGCCCGCCCCCGGCCAGCGCGACCCATTCCCGGCCCAGGCCGAGCAGGCCGGGCGCCAGCAGGGTGGCGGCCATCAGCGCCAGGTTGGCGCCGCTGGCCACGCCCAGGGTGCTGGGGGCGGCCAGCGGGTTGCGCAGCACCTGCTGCATCAGCACGCCGGCGAGCGCCAGGCCGCCGCCGGCGAGCAGGGCCATGGCCAGCCGCGGCCACCAGGCGAAGTGCAGCACCAGGCCGGCGGTGGCCTCGCCCGGCGCCGCCAGGGCGGCGAGGCCGGCGGCCAGGCCGGTGCGATCCTCCAGCGCGACCACGGCCAGCGCCAGCAGAGTCAGGCCCAGGACGAGGCAGGCGCGCCCCGGGGTCAGGCGCGGGCGCGGCAGGCGCCCCGCGACGAGGGTGTCAGACGGCATCGTCATTCTCCAGGGCAGTCACCAGCAGCTCGGCGAAGCGCGAGGCCGAGGGCAGGGCGCCGAAGCTCCAGATCGGCGGCAGCACGATCGGCGCGCCCCGGCTCGTCTCGACCAGGTGGCGCCACAGGCCGCTGTCGTCCAGGGCCTCGCGGACCCCGGCGGGGTAGGGCTCGACCACCACCAGCCGCGCGTCCAGGCCGGCCAGCGCCTCGATGCCCACCAGCGAGAAGCCCCAGGCGTTGGTGTTGCCGGTCCAGGCGTTGTCGAGGTCCAGCCGGTCGAGCACCGCCTGGAAGAGGCCGCTCGCGCCGAACACCCGCACATGGCGGCTATCCATAAATTGCACGATCACCAGGGGAGGCTCATCGCCGTCCAGCCGTTCCCGCAAGGAGTCGATGCGGGCCTCGGTTTCCTCGATCAGCCGGGTCGCCGCCTCGGGCCGCCGCGCCAGTTCGCCCAGGGTCCGGGTGAACTCGTGGATCTCCGTCCAGGTATCGCGACCGGGGCTGAACAGCGCCAGCGCCTCCACCGGAGCGATGCGCTCGAGGCGCGGCGTGAGGTTGGCGAAGCGCGGCGAGATCAGGATGCGGTCCGGGGCCAGGTCGGCGAGCCGTTCCAGGTTGGGCTGGCTGCGCAGGCCCAGGTCCAGGGTGGACTCGGGCAGGCTGGGCTCGTCCACCCAGGCATGGTAGGCGTCGACCTGGGCCGCGGCTCGGGGCGGGGCGCCCAGGGCGACCAGGGTTTCGGCCTGGCTCCAGTCGAGGGTGGCCAGGCGGGGCTCGGCGGCCGGCGCCGCGGTCACGGCCAGCCCGGCCAGCAGGCCGGCGAGCCAGGGCAGGGCGCGTCGAGGGCGGATCACGGGCGACTCCGGGGCTAGTGGGCGATGGCGACGCGGTGCTCGCCGCCGGGGTGGGCCATGACGTGCATGGGGATGCCGTAGATGGCCTCGAGGGTGTTGCCGTTCATCATCTCCTCCGGCGTGCCCTGGGCCAGCAGGCGGCCGCCGTGCAGCGCCACCAGGCGGTCGCAGTAGCGGGAGGCCATGTTGATGTCGTGGAGCACGATGATCACGCCCAGGTCCAGCTCCCGGCAGAGCCGGCGGACGAGCGCCAGCACCTCGACCTGGTGGGCGATGTCCAGGGCCGCCAGGGGCTCGTCGAGCAGCAGGAAGCGGCTGCCCTGCGCCAGCAGCATGGCCAGCCAGACCCGCTGGCGCTCGCCGCCGGAGAGGGTGTCGACCCGGCGGTCGGCGAAAGCCTCGGTGTGGGTCAGGGCCAGGGCCCGCTCGATGGCCGCCTCGTCCTCGCGGCCGTGGCGGCCCAGCAGCCCGCGCCAGGGGTAGCGGCCGAAGCCCACCAGCTCGCGGCCGGTGAGGTTCTCGGCGGCGGGCAGGTGCTGGGGCAGGTAGGCCAGCTGGCGGGCGAAGGCGCGATGCCCCCAGGCGCTCAGCGGTCGACCGTCCAGGCGCAGCTCCCCGCCGCTGGCCGGCTGCTGGCGAGCCAGCAGCTTGAGCAGCGTCGACTTGCCCGAGCCGTTGTGGCCGATCAGGCCATGGATGCGGCCTTCCTCGAAGCTCAGGTCGAGGGGATGCAACAGGCATTGGCCGTTGACCTCGAAGGAGGCGGCGCGCGTTTCGATCATGGAGGGCTCCGCTGCCGGGGGCCGCCGGGAAGGGGCGGCGTCTCGGCGCCCAAGCCTAAGTCAAACGATAATTCTTATCAATGTGATCGCTTGGTCCGCCGGATCGCATGCCGTAGGCTTGGGCCCCCGTTTCACAAGGAAAGTCCCGATGTCTTCCACCGCTTCCAGCTTCCAGGCCCTGGGGCGCCTGCTGCGCTATGCCCGCGGCTACCGGCGCCGCATCATCGCCGCCAGCCTCTGCTCCGTCCTTAACAAGCTCTTCGATATCGCCCCGGAGATCCTCATCGGCGTGGCCATCGACGTGGTGGTCAACCGGGAAGACAGCTTCGTCGCCGGGCTGGGCTTCACCACGGCCCAGGAGCAGATCCTGGTGCTCGGGGGCCTGACCTTCTTCATCTGGGCCGGCGAGTCGCTGTTCGAGTACCTCTTCCAGATCCTGTGGCGCAACCTGGCCCAGCGGCTGCAGGCCGACCTGCGCCAGGACGCCTACGAGCATGCCCAGCGCCTGGACATGGGCTTCTTCGAGTCGAGAAGCTCCGGGCAGCTGGTGGCGACCATGAACGACGACGTCAACCAGCTCGAGCGCTTCCTCGACGGCGGGGCCAACGCCATGATCCAGGTCGGCGTCACCGTGGTAGCGGTGGGCGCGGTGTTCTTCGTGCTCTCGCCGCTGATCGCCCTGCTGGCCTTCACCCCCATCCCGCTGATCGTGTGGGGCGCCTTCTACTTCCAGCGCAAGGCCGGCCCCCTGTATGCCGACGTCCGCGAGCGGGTCGGCGAGCTCTCGAGCCGGCTGGCCAACAACCTGGCGGGGATCGCCACCATCAAGAGCTTCACCGCCGAGGCTCGCGAGGCCGAGCGCCTCAGGGCCGCCAGCGAGGCCTACGTGACCGCCAACCGCCGCGCCATCCGCATCAGCTCGGCCTTCATCCCGGTGATCCGCATGGCCATCCTCACCGGCTTCCTGGCCACCTTCACGGTGGGCGGCATGATGGCCCTGAAGGGCGAGCTCAACGTGGGCGCCTACGGCGTGCTGGTGTTCCTCACCCAGCGCCTGCTGTGGCCGCTCACCGGCCTGGCCCAGGTCATCGACCTGTTCGAGCGGGCCATGGCCAGCACCCGGCGCATCCTCGACCTGCTGGCCACGCCGATCCGCGTGCGCGATGACGCCGACCGCGCCCTGAGCGCCCCGGTACGCGGCGAGGTCGCCTTCGAGGGCGTCACCTTCCGCTACGGTGCGTCCGGGGCCGGGGTCGAGGGCATCGACCTGGCGGTGCCGGCCGGCCACACCCTCGCGCTGGTCGGCGCCACCGGCTCCGGCAAGTCGACGCTGATCAAGCTGCTGCTGCGCTTCCATGACCCCGACGCCGGACGGGTGCGGATCGACGGCCAGCCGGTCGACGCGGTGAGCCTGCAGTCGCTGCGCCGGGCCATCGGCCTGGTCAGCCAGGACGTCTACCTGTTCGAGGGCACGGTCCGTGACAACATCGCCTACGGCAAGCCGGAGGCCGGGGAGGGCGAGATCGTCGAGGCGGCTCGGACCGCCGAGGCCTGGGACTTCATCCAGGCGCTGCCCGAGGGGCTGGACACCGCGGTGGGCGAGCGCGGCGTGCGCCTCTCCGGCGGCCAGCGCCAGCGGCTGTCGCTGGCTCGGGCGCTGCTCAAGGATCCGCCGATCCTGGTGCTCGACGAGGCCACCAGCGCCGTGGACAACGAGACCGAGGCGGCGATCCAGCGCTCGCTGCGGCACATCGGCCACGGCCGCACCGTGATCATGATCGCCCACCGGCTGTCGACCATCGTCCACGCCGACGAGATCGCGGTCATCGAGGCCGGCCGGGTGGTCGAGCGCGGCCGGCATGCCGAGCTGCTCGCCCGGGACGGCCGCTACGCCGCCCAGTGGCGGGTGCAGACCGGCGAGGTCGAGTCGGCGGACGCGCCGCTGGCCTGATCGCCTTGCCCCATTCCGTCTCCTTCCATGACCGGCGGCCACCTGGCCGCCGGTCGCGTTTCGTGCGCCCCGGGCCTCGATGAGGGCGTCCCGACCTTTGCGAGGATATCTAAATATTCTTATTTGTGAGCATTAATGCGAGTCATTATTATGCGCGTTCCCGTGCATCACAAGAACCCAGAGGCTTGCTCAACCCATGTCCCATCCTGCATCCCGCCCGATCGGACTCGACCCGATGACCCGCGCCGTGCGCCGGGCCCTCGGCCTGGCCACCGCCGGCTCCCTCGCGCTGATGTCGCCCGTCCTGCTGGCCGAGGAGACCGAGTCCGCCAAGGCCCTCGAGACGGTGACCGTCGAGGCCGAGGCGCTGTCGATCGTCACCGAGGGCTCCGACGACTACCGCGTCTCGCGCACCAGCACCGCGACCAAGCTCGACCTGACGCCCCGCGAGACGCCGCAATCCGTCTCCACGGTGACCCGGGCCCAGATCGAGGATTTCAAGCTCCACACCCTCAACGATGTCCTGGAGACCACCCCGGGGGTGACGGTGGAGCGCGTGGAGACGGATCGCACCTACTATTCGTCCCGCGGCTTCGAGATCTCCAACCTGCAGGTCGACGGCCTGCGCCTGCCGATGCCCTACAACAACGTGCATGGCGACATCGATACCGCCGTCTATGACCGGGTCGAGGTGGTGCGCGGCGCCACCGGCCTGATGTCCGGCTCGGGCAACCCGGCGGCCACGGTCAACTTCGTGCGCAAGCGGCCCACCGCGACGCCCCAGGTCTCCGTCACCGGCACCCTGGGCAGCCACGACCATCGTCGCCTGGTGCTCGACGTCTCCGGGCCCCTGGATGACCAGGGCCGGGTCCGTGGGCGGCTGGTGGCATCGGGCCTGGACACCGACTCCTACCTGGATCGCCTGCACCGCGAGCGCGGCGTGCTCTACGGCGTGCTGGAGGCCGATCTCACCGACAGCACCCAGCTGGCGCTGGGCCATACCTGGCAGCGCAACGATACCGACGGCAGTATGTGGGGCGCGCTGCCGCTCTACGACTCGGCCGGCAATCCCACCGACTATGATCGCTCTACGTCATCGGCCCCGGACTGGTCCCACTGGGATACGAAAACGCAGCGCAGCTTCGTCGAGCTGACCCAGCGGCTCTCCGAGGATTGGTCGCTCAAGGGCACGGTGACCCATCTGGATATGCTGTCCGATGGTGAAATGCTCTATATCGGTAACGTGCCGGATGCAAGCACAGGTAGTATTCCAGCCACCTATGTCAATGCCGATGGTGACACTGTAAGCTCGATGACGGTGAGTCAGTATGATCGTCATCTTGAACAATGGGTGGCCGATATTCATGCCAAGGGGGATGTGGATCTCTTTGAGCGTAAGCATCAGTTGGTGTTGGGTACCGACTGGAGTCAGAGTCGTAACCAACAGGTATCCTTGTATGGGGGTGCCCCGGATGGAATACCGGATTTAGATGAGTGGGACGGTGGTTACCCCCAGTCCGAGACTTGGTATAGCGATCCGGATTGGACCGGTGATGCCACCATCAAGCAGCGCAGTTTCTACGGCACCGGCAAGCTGGACCTGGCCGAACGCTGGACGGCCGTGGTCGGCGCCCGGATGAGCTGGCTGGACACCGTGGGCGATCAGTACGGCAGCTCCCAGGACACCACCCTCGACAACGAGCTGACCCCCTATGCCGGCCTGATCTACGACCTCTCCGACCAGGCCTCGCTCTACGCCAGCTATACCGAGATCTTCAATCCGCAGACCGAGCTGGACCGCAGCGGCCAGTATCTCGATCCCATCGAGGGCGCCAGCTACGAGCTGGGGCTCAAGGCGGATGTCTTCGACGGCGGCGCCGATGCGGCCCTCGCCGTGTTCCGTACCGAGCAGAACAACGTCGCCCAGCAGGATGGCAAGCTCAACGGGCGCGATGTCTACAAGGCGGCCGACGGCATCACCAGCGAAGGCGTCGAGCTGACCCTGGCCGGCGAGCTGACCCCGGGTTGGCAGGCCAGCGTCGGCTACACTTACCTGGAGATCGAGGACGCCGACGGCGAGGCCACCAACACCTACATCCCGCGCCACCAGGTGCGGGCGACCACCAGCTACCGGCCGGCGTCCCTGGAGGCGCTCAAGGTCGGCGCCCGGCTGCGCTGGCAGGACGATATCGAGCGTGAACGCGACAACGCCGACGGCAAGACCCGCCAGGACGCCTATGCGCTGGTCGACCTGATGGCCAGCTACGACTTCAGCGACCGCCTGACCGGCTCGCTGAACGTCAACAACGTCACCGACGAGAAGTACCTGACCAGCCTGAAGTGGGATCAGGGCTTCTATGGCGCGCCGCGTCATGTGATGGCCAGCCTGACCTGGAGCTACTGAGCCTCGGGCACCGTCGACCAGGCTAACCAGGGCCCACCCCGGCAACGGGGTGGGCCCTTTGTGTGGGGGGGAAGGTCACGGATGAAAATCGCAATCTATTTCATTAATATTGTTTTATATTTTGCGCCGAGGTCCCCGCATGCGACTCCTTCCCTCGACGTCCGCCCGTCGTCTCGGTCTCCGGCTGATCGCCGCGGGGCCCGGCGGCTACGGCCTGGCGACGCTCTTCTCGCTGGCCGCGCTGGCGCTGCCCTTGCCGACGCTGGCGGCGGCGCGCATCGGCATGCTGGGCAGCTTCGCCGTCTTCGCGGCGGCGGTGATCGGGGTCTTCGCGGCACGGGACGTGGGCCGCGCCTGGGCGGGGCTCGCGCTGGCCGCGCTGCCCCTGGCGCTGGGGGCCTGGCATGGCACGCACGGCTGAGCCCCGCCGTGGCCCGGGGCTGCGCCGCGCCATGGGGGGCGTGCATGCCTGGAGCGGCCTGATCGCCGCCTGGCTGGTGTTCGCCATCTTCCTGACCGGCACGGTGAGCTTCTTCAAGGACACCCTGTCGCTGTGGATGCAGCCGGAGCTGCCCCGGGCCACGTCTCCCCTGGAAGCCCCCGAGCTGGTCGCTCGCTGGGTGGCGCTGCTCGAGGCGCGAGCCCCGGAGGCCGCGAGCTGGACGATCTCGCTGCCGAGCGAGCGCGAGCCGGTATCGACGGCCTTGTGGCGTGGCGCCGAGGGCATCGAGCGCCTGGCGGTCGATCCCGAGGACATGTCGCCGGTCACCGCCCGCGCGACCCGGGGCGGCGACTTCTTCTACCGCTTTCACTTCCAGCTGCACTACCTGCCGGTGATCGCGGCGCGCTGGCTGGTGGGCGCCGCCGCCATGCTGATGCTGATCGCCCTGATCAGCGGCGTGATCCTGCACAAGAAGATCCTGCGCGACTTCTTCACCTTCCGCGGGGGCAAGGGACCGCGCTCCTGGCTGGACGCCCACAATGCCTTCTCGGTGCTGGGGCTGCCCTTCCACCTGATGATCACCTATACCGGCCTGGTGACGCTGATGACGCTCTACATGCCCTGGGGGCTCGAGGCCGCCTTCCCGGAGCCGGAGACCCGCCGCCAGGCGGTGAGCGAGCTGCATGACTTCCCGCGGGTCGGGCGTGCCGCCGGCGTGGCCGCGCCGCTGGTCGAGGTGGCCGGCCTGGTGGCCGATGCCGAGCGGGACTGGGGCCGGGGAGGGGTGGCGCGGGTGCGCATCGAGCATGCCGGCGATGCCGCGGCGCGGGTCATCCTGTGGCGCGCGCCCGGCGGGCGACTCAACGACCAGGGGCCCCGCCGGGTCTTCGACGGCGTGACCGGACGCCGCCAGGACACCGGCGAGGCGCCGGGGGCGGATGCCCTGACCCATGGCGTCATGGTCGGCCTTCATGCGGGCCGCTTCGCCGACTGGTCGCTGCGCTGGCTGTATGCCGGCCTGGGGCTGGCCGGCTGCGGGATGATCGCCACCGGGTTGGTGCTCTGGACCGCCAAGCGCCGGCTCAAGCCGCGCCCGCCGGGCGGGCTCGCCTGGGTGGAGCGGCTGAACGTCGCCATCCTGGCCGGCCTGCCCGTGGCCATGGCCGCCTACCTGTGGGCCAACCGGCTGCTCCCGGTCGGCCTGCCCGGGCGCGCCGACTGGGAAGTCCATGCCGTCTTCCTCGTCTGGCTGGCGATGCTGGTCCATGCGAGCCTGCGCCCGGTGGCGCGCGCCTGGCGCGAGCAGCTGTGGCTGGGCAGCCTGCTGCTGGCGCTGGTGCCGCCGCTCAATGCCCTGACCACCGAGCACGGGCCGCTGGCGAGCCTGCTGGACGGCGACGGGCAACGGCTGGGCGTGGACCTGAGCTGCTGGGCGCTGGCCGCGCTGCTGGCGGCGATCGCCCGACGCCTGCCGGCGTCTCGCCTGGCCACGCACCGCCGCGCGCGGAAGAAGGCCATCGCCTCATGATGGGGTGGGTGACCCCGAGCCTTTGCCTGGCCGGCTTCCTCGGGCTGGCGCTGGGCGGCCGGCGGGTCCGCCGCCGCATCGGCGTCACCCTCGCGTCGCGCGCCGAGCTCGGCTGTCGCGTCGTCGGCGTTGCCCTGCTGGTGCTGGCCGCCGGCGTGGCGATCGGTCATCGGGGGGGCGGGGTAGGCCTGGTGGCCTGGTGCGGCCACCTGAGCCTGGGGGCGGGGCTGGTCTATCTGGGGGTGATTCGGCGCGAGCGCTCGCTGAGCCCGGAGGCGGCCCCACCATGAGGCGATCGCCGCTTCCGGGCCGGCGGCCACCCGGGGCCGCCGGCGGGAGTGAGCCTTCACCACTGCCAGTCCAGGGACAACACCGCGCTGCGCGGCTCGCCCCACCAGGCCTGGCTGTAGAAGCCGATCTGCTCGTAGTAGCGCTCGTCGAAGACGTTGTTGACGTCGAGCTGGGCGCTCAGGCGGTCGCTGAAGCGATAGCGGGCCATCAGGTCGGCGACCAGGTAGGCGTCCTGGCCGACCCGGGTCGAGCCGTTCGGGCTCGAGGCCTGGCGATGGGTCTCGCTCTGCCAGCGGGCGCCGCCGCCCAGGGTCAGGCCTTGCCAGGCGCCGGGCAGGCGGTAGCTGGTGAACAGCTTGAGCTGCTGGCGAGGGTGGTCGGTGTTGGTGGCCTCGCCGTCGGCGTCCTCCGCGTCGGCCAGGGTATAGCTGGCGGACAGCCGCCAGCCGTCGGCCAGCTCGCCGACGACCTCGGCCTCGAAGCCCTCTACCCGGGCTCCGTCCACCGCGCGATAGGCCTGGGTGCCGGGGCGTCCGCTGACCTCCTCGCCGGGGATGGCCTCGCCCAGGTCCTGCTGGTCGGTGCGGTAGACGGCCAGGGCCGCATCCAGGCGGCCGTCCAGCAGGCTGGCCTTGAGGCCGGCCTCGTAGCTGTCCCCGCGCACCGGGTCGAGCAGGCTGCCGTCCGGGGCGCGCTTGTTCTGGGCGTCGAAGATCGAGGTATAGCTGGCGTACACCGAGACGCGCTCGTCGAGGTCGTAGATCAGCCCGGCGTAGGGCGTGAGCTCGTCCTCGTAGGCATAGCGGCGTCGGTCGCCGTAGTAGGTCTGGTCGATCTCCCAGTCGCTGAGGCGCACGCCGGCGATCAGGCTCAGCGGGTCGGCCAGCGACAGGCGGGCGACCGCGTAGCCGCCGCGCTGGACGATGCGACCGTCATCGATGGTGTCGTGGCGGCCCCAGTCGGGCTCGGGAACCCGGTGGTAATCGTCGCCGAAGAAGCCGCCGATGTCGGGATAGCCGCCCCGCGGCGAGGCCAGGCCGATGGTCATCTGGTCCTCGACGCGCATCCAGCCGAGGCCCAGCTCGTGGCGGCGGTCGAACAGCGACACCTCGCCCTCGGCGGTCAGGTGCAGGTCGCGCCGGGTGCGATCGCCCCGGTAGTTGGCGAAGTAGGGCGACATGCCCTGTCCCGTGTAGCGATCGGGGTAGCCGCCGCGGTAGAGGTAGCGCAGGCCGTAGTTGCCGTCGTCGTGGCTGTAGGCGGCGCGCAGCGTCCAGCCGTTGTCGAGGGTGTGGCCGAGATCGACGAAGCCCCGGGTGGTCTCGTTGAAGAAGTGCGACCAGCGGGTGTTGTTGGCCGCCGAGCGGTCGTAGTCGGTACGGCTGCCGTCGGCATGGAAGAGCGGGAAGCCCGATCCGGCGCCGTCGGTCTGGTTGTGCTGATACTCGAGGCCGGCGCGCAGGGTGGTGGCCTCGCTGGGCTCGGCCTGGACGACCCCGTAGAAGGTCTCACTGTCGTCGGACAGGTGGGCGACGTGGCTGTCGCGGGTGTCCTTGGCGGCGATCAGGCGCATCCCGACCCGGCCGTCGTCGCTCAGCGGCGTGGAGATGTCCGCGCTGACCCGCCGGCGGTCGTGGCTGCCGGCGGCGATCCCGGCGCGGATCTGGGGCTCGTCCAGCGGACGCTTGCGAATGAAGTTGACGCTGGCCGAGGGCTCGCCGGCGCCGGTCATCAGGCCGGTGGCGCCGCGCACCACCTCGACCCGGTCGTAGAGGATGCTGTCCCAGTCGGTGTCGCCGAAGTTCCAGAAGTTGTTGATCGGCGTCAGCAGGCCATCGAACTGGAACGACGAGATCGAGAAGCCCCGCGACGAATAGCTGCGGCGGTTGCTGTCGCTGCGCGTCATCGACACCCCGGGGGCGCTCTCCAGGATCTCGCCGCTGGTTTCCAGGCCCTGGTCCTGGATGCGCCGGTGGGTGATCACGCTCACCGACTGGGGCGTTTCCCGGGGCGTCAGCGACAGGCCCGTGGCGCTACGATTGGCGGGCGAGGTGTAGTCGCCGCTCGTCTCGCTGGCTTGGTCGGGGGCGGCACCGACCACCAGGATCCGCTCGAGCTCGTCGGGCGACGATGTCTCGGCCAGCGCGGGCCCGGGCAACAGGCAGCTCAGGGTGGCGAGGGTGGCGCCCAGCCGACGGTTCGCGACGTGCACGCCGCAAGCGGGTACAGGGGGCATGGTGAGTTCCTCTATCGTCCTTGATGGAATGAGAATTATTCCATTTCCGGGGCGCCGCGGCGTTGCGTGGCGTTGCCCTTTGCTATGCGCAATGCTCAAGACGGGCGGGAGGAACCGCGAGGGGGCGACCGGCTCGCCGGAACGGATAGAGAGCGGGAAGTGCGAGGAGAGGGAAGAGGAAGGTCTCGCCACCGGGCGGAGCCGGTGGCGAGGAAGGCGATCAGAAGTCGTAGCTGACGGTGGCCTTGATGCTGCGCTCGGCGCCGAAGTAGCAGTAGCTAATGCTGTTGCATGAAGCCACGTAGTCTTCGTCCAGCATGTTGTTGACGTTGAGCTTGCCGGTCACGCCCTCCAGGCCCACCTCGCTGAAGTCGTAGCCGATCATGCCGTCGAGCAGGGTATAGCTCGGGACTTCCTCGGTGTTGTCGCGGTCGGCGTAGCTCTCGGCATAGTAGCGCACGCCGAGGCCGGCATCGAGGCCGCGCAGCGGGCCGCCCGAGGCATCATAGAAGCCCCAGAGGGTGGCGGTCTGCTCCGGCACCGAGTTTACCTGCTGGCCTTCATAGCTGTTGTTGGTGTCCTCGAAGGTGGCATCGGTGTAGGCGTAGCCGGCATGCACGCTGAAGTCGTTGGCCAGTTGGATACGCGCTTCGAGCTCGATGCCCTGGGACTGGATCTCGCCGATGGTCTCGTATTCGGCGTCGGGGTTTTCCTTGGTGGCCACGTTTTCCTGGGTGATATGGAAGGCCGTCAGGCTGTACTGATCGGAGGTACCGTTCGGCTGGTACTTGATCCCGGTCTCGATCTGCTCGCCTTCTGTCGGCTCGAGGATGGTGCCGTCGTCTTTCGAGAGGCTGTTGGGCGAGAACGAGGTGGTGTAGTTGATGAAGGGAGATACGCCGTTGTCGAAGCTGTAGAGCAGGCCGGCACGGCCGCTGAACTGGGTGTCCTCGCGGGAGTTTTCCGTGTCGTTCAGCCGCTCGACGTTGTCGATCTCCACCCAGTCATGGCGCCCCCCGACCATGGCATGCCAATTGCCCCAGTTGATCTGGTCCTGGAAGTAGGTACCGATCTGCTCGAGCTCCCGGTCCTTCTTGAAATAGGTGGTCACGCCGGTCGGTGTCGCGCCGTACTGTGGGTCAAAGACATCGATCGGCGTCAGCGCACCGTAGGCATCCTCGGTGTCGGTCTGGCGATACTGGTAGTCGGCCCCGAACAATAGTTGGTGATTCACGTCACCGGTATCGAGGCTGAACTCGAGTTGGTTGTCGACCGTCCAGGCCTCGAGGCTCTCCTCTGACTCCAGGTAGCCCCGATACAGCTCGGTATCGCTTGCCCAGGCGGGAGAGCCGTCTTTTAGTGCGCTTATATAACCCTGGTGGTTAGTGACGTCCGACTCCAGATAGCGAACCTTCTGGCGCGCCGTAAGGTCATCGGTGAAGCGGTGTTCCAGCTCATAGCCGAGCAGGTTCTGGTCGCGCTCGAACTTGTCGTGATCGGGCTCACCCTCGAAGGTGTCGTTATCGATGTGGCGGCCGAAGCGGCTGGAGACCGTCCCTTCGTAGGGAAGGCCGGCGTGGTAGCCGCCTTCCGGCTCACGCGAGATATAGGCGTTGAGGTTCAGGGTGGTCTGGTCCGTGATATCCCAGGTGAGGCTCGGCGCGATGGCGTAGCTTTCCTCCTCGACCGGCTCGAACTGGGTTTCCCCACCCCTGGCGATGCCGGTGAGGCGGAAAGCCGCACGCTGGCTATCGTCGAGGCTCCCGGTCACATCGAAGCCGGCCTGGTACTGGTTACGGTTGCCATAGCCGGCCATGACCTCCCCGGTCACCTCTTCCGTGAACTCCGGGCGCTTGCTGGTGAGGGACACGAGCCCGCCGGGGGAGGCACGACCGTAGAGTACGGAAGCCGGGCCCTTGACCACTTCCATGGACTCGAGCATATAGGGGTCGATCTTCAGCGAGCTGAAGGTGCCGGCATCGCCCATCAGCTTGAGGCCGTCGAGGAAGGTGTTACTCACGCTGCCGTCGGTGAAGCCGCGAAGCACGATATAGTCATAGCGGTTCGAAGAGCCGATCTGGTTGGTGAAAGCCCCGGGCGTATAGTCGAGCGCCCGCTGAACCGTCTCGGCCCCTTTCTGCTCCCATTCCTCCCTGTCGACCCGCGAGGTGGCCTGGGGCGTCTCCGTGAACGGCGTCTCGGTCTTGGTCGCCGCCGTGCCGGTGACAGTCAGCGTGGAGAGTTCTTCGGCCTGGTCGGCGTGAGCATTCAGCGCCGTGGCGGTGGCAACGAGCGATACCGCCAGCGCCAGCGGTCGAGGGGTCGGCATGCGGAAGATCCTTTCTGATACTGGGTGACTTTAGGCAATGAGAATTATTCCCTTTAGGTCGCCCGGCGGGGTATGCGCAATGCTCGCGGGGCTATGCCGGGCGCTCAGCCTGCCGGCGGGAGGGAACTCGGCGCATAGCCGAAGCGACGGCGGAAGGCGGTAGCGAAGTTGCTGGCGTGTCGATAGCCCGAGAAGTTGGCGGCCTGCTGCACGCTGTGGCCCTGGCGCAGGTAGTCGTGGGCGAGGGTCAGCCGACACTCCCGCAGGTAGTCGAAGACGCTCTGGCCGAAGGCCGCCCGGAACTTGCGCCTCAGGCTGGCGGGGCTCATGGCGGCCAGCTCGGCCAGGTCGGCCAGGCGGTGATCGCCGGCCGGATCCTCGCGCAGCGTGCGGCGCACGCGCTCCAGGCGCTGGCGTTCCTGGGGGGGCAGGCGGGGGGCGGCGGCCGGCTCGTCGAAACGGCCGCCGTGGGCCAGCAGCTGCAGGCTCAGCCCCTCGAGCTGCAGTCGTCGGGCCTCGCCCGGCAGGGGTGTGGACAGGGCCTGCTCGAGGCCTTGGCGCAGCGGCGACGGCAGGCGCCAGGCATGGAGGCTGTCGGCGCCTTCCCCCGGGGCGCTCGCCCCGAGCCGGGCCAGGCAGCTCTCGTCGAGGCTCAGGGTCAGGGCGCGCAGGCGCTGGCCGGCGGGCTGGCAGGCCGCCAGTCCCCGGCCGGCCTGCAGCCGCACGCTCAGCGCCATGCCCGGTGTGAGGCGCAGCGGGCTCTCGTTGCCCAGGGCCACCTCGGCGCGCCCCTCCAGCAGGACGATGATCGACAGCGGCGTGGGGGCCCGCGAGCGGGAATCGTAGCGGTGGAGGATCTCGACGTCCGAGGCGACCAGCTGCATGCCCGGCCGCGGTGCGAACTCGCGCACCACGCCGCGCACCACCGGCGTCTCGTCCTGGGACGAGACGCCCGGCACCCGGTAGTCGAGGCCGTAGCGCCGGCCATAGGCCTGCAGGTCGCGGGGCGTGTGCTGGCGCCGCTCGGCGGTGGGCAGGCTCATCCGACTGCCTTCGCCGCTTTCGCCGCCTTGCCGGCGGGCCGGCATCCCAGCGGGCAGTTGGCGCAGTAGCCCAGCTCGTCGATCAGGTAGCGGATGCAGCACAGCCGGCGCACCCGGGCGGGCTGGTCCGGCGCGGCGGGCGTGACGTAGCGCACCGGCCGATAGAGGGGGTTGCGGCGGCCGTCGGGCAGGCTGCGGCTCTCCATCAGCGCCCGGGCGGGTTCGCCCTGGTCGGCCGAGGCCATGGGATGGGTGTGGATGACGCTGGCGAAGTACTCGAAGTAGTTGCCGGCGTTGCTCCAGAACACCTTGGGCGAGGCGCCGGTGGCCGCGGCCAGGGCCTCGACCAGCGGCGTCAGGTGGCCGTCGAGCAGGGTGGCGAAGCGTGCCGTGGGCTCGAGCTCGGCCAGGGGCTTGCCGGCATGGCGCAGCACCAGCCCGCTGGTCTGCCCCTCGGGGGATTGCCGGAGGTGCAGCTCGTCCAGCCCCAGCGGCAGGTCGCGCTCCAGCAGCAGGTTGGCGATCAGGCCATGGGCCGCCAGGGCGCTGAAGTGCCACTTGGACCACAGCGAGGCCACCGCGCGGCGGTCGCCGTGGCCGTACTGGGCGCCGAAACGGGCGAACAGCGCGTCCAGGTAGGCCGGATCGAGAAGCTCCCGGGCGGGCCGGGCGTCGGGGCCGGGCGTCGCCGAGACCTCGGGAGGCGCCAGGCCTTCCAGGGGGCCGATGTAGAGCGACGACAGCGCTTGGGTCATGGTGCCTCCACCGGGAAGATCGTTGCCGGATGATAGATAAAATGGGAATCGTTATCAAAGTAATCGTGTGCGTCAGGCGGCCGCCTGGAGACGATCCCGGCAGTGCGCGATGGCCTGGGCCACGTAGCGTCCGGCCATGCGCTCGGAGACGCCGAGCCGGCGGCCGATCTCGGCCTGGGTGAGCCCCTCCAGGCGGTGCCAGGTGAGGGCCTGGCGCTGGCGCGGCGGCAGGCCGGCCAGGGCAGCGTCCAGGGCCCGGCGGCACAGGGCGCGGTCGGCGTCGCGCTCCGGGCAGGCCCGGGGGCAGGCCAGGCACAGCTCGGGGTCGTCCAGCGGTTGGCCGGCGGGCCGGGTCCGTCGGCGCCTTTGATGGTCGATGAGCAGGTTGCGGGCGATGCGAAACAGGTAGGCGCGAGGCTGCTCCAGCGCCTCACAGGGGGGCTGCTGGCCGACGCGCAGGAAGACGTCCTGGCAGAGGTCCTCGGCCAGGTGGGGGCAAGGCAGCTGGCGCTTGAGATAGCCGGCGAGGTCGCCGGCATGGCGTCGGAAGAGGGTGTCGAGGTCGGGATGGTCCGTCATGGGGTGGCTCCGTCCGGGATGCGGAGCGCCCCATTATTGTGATAATAAGTCTCATTATCAAATATGATTGCCTGGGCCGTGGAGTACGAGAGTCAACATTGCCGCTCGGGGCTGATCCGTCGACAGGTCTCCGAGGGGGCGCTGTGAACCCTTCCCTGGGCGCTACCGACGCCATCCATGGCGTAGGACCCCCTCTTCGACCTGTCCACGGCGCCCCTCGTCATGCTCCGCTGTATTTCCCTTGGCCCGGGCGAAGCCGGACTAGGCCAGGGCCTCCCGGGACTCGTCGTCGGTCGCCGTCTGCGGGCGGAAGGCGGCGATGGGGTTGATCAGGGTGCCGGCGAACTGGAGGTTCTTCGCCGGGTCGGCCAGGTCGATCATCTGCTGGTGATTGTTGAGCTGCAGCCGGTTCAGGCAGGAACGGGTGAACTCCGGGGCGAAGAGGTCGTGCCGGGCGAACTTCTCGGCGAACTCGGGGTGATCCTGCTGGTAGTCGATGACGCAGCGGGCCACCCGCTCCCAGAACTCGCCCTCGGCGATGTCGCCCTGTTCGACGAGGAGCGGGGCCATGAAGCGCAGGAAGCAGTCGAAGACGTCGGTGAAGATCGACAGCACCTTGAGCGGCTCGGGCACCTCCACGGCGATGCGCGAGATGGCCTCGGGCAGCGCCGCCTCGGTGTTCATGATGCCGATCTCCTCGGCGATGTCCTTCATGATGGCGCGCACCGGCACGCCGTCCTCGAGCTGCAGGATCAGGTTCTCGCCGTGGGGCATGAACACCAGGTCGTAGGCGTAGAAGCAGTGCAGCAGCGGGCGGAAGTAGACCCGCAGGTAGCGGTCCAGCCAGTCGCGGGTGGCGAGCCCCGAGGCCTGGATGAGCCGGGGCAGCAGGGCGCGCTCCTCGGCGTCCACGTGGAGCAGGGCGGCCATGGTCATCAGCCGCTGGCCGTCCTGCTGGTAGCGCACCGGGCTCTCCCGCCACAGGCAGGCCAGCATCTTCTTGTAGGCGCTGTAGCGGTCGAAGGCCGGCTCGATGGCGTCGCGCCGGAAGCCGATGGCCGCCTCCTCGCGCAGCACCGTGAAGCCCTGGGCGCGCAGCTCCGGGTCGCCGTCGACCAGTTGCTTGATCCAGTCGTTGATGGCCGGGGTGGCGCGCATGTAGTTGGGCGAGAGGCCGCGCATGAAGCCCATGTTGAGGATCGACAGGGCCGTCTTCACGTAGCGCCGGCTCGGCTGGCTGACGTTGAACCAGGTGCGGATCGACTGCTGGGCGCGGTACTGATCAAGGCCGTAGCCCAGGCAGACGATGCGGCCCCGGGCCACCTCGGCGGCGAAGGTGATGGCCAGCTTGTGGAACCACTGCCAGGGATGCGCGGGCATCAGCAGGTAGTCCGCGGGGTCGAGGCCGCGGGCCTCGAGCCGGCGGTGGAAGTCTTGGAGCGTCGCCTCGCCCAGCTCGTCGCGCAGCAGGGCCTCGTAGTCCAGGCCCTCGATGGCGCTGAAGTGGGCGTCCTCGCGGTGCACGGCCAGCCACACCAGGGTGATGGGGGCGGCGGCCTCCGGGGCATAGGCGTGGTAGTCCACGGCGTCGAAGCCCATGCGGCCGTTGTTGGCCACGAACACCGGGTGGCCCTCGGTCATGGCGGCCTCCAGGGTCTGGAAGTCGGCGTCGACCAGGCCGTCGGCGTCGGGGCGGGTGCCGGCGAGCTTGTAGGCGCCGCCGAAAAGCGTGCTGGCGACCTCCTCCAGGTAGACCGGCAGCATCTCGTCGCCGATGCCCAGGGGCCGGCGGAACTCGAGGATGAAGCGCTGGGCGTCGAGCTCGGCCGGGGCGCCGTCGACGCGCTTCTCCAGGGAATCGAGGTCGATCACCCAGTGATCCAGCGCCAGGCGCCGGGCGCGGAAGCGGTACTCGGCCGCCTCGTCCGGGGCGGCCAGCCGGTAGTCGCCAGTGCCGGCCGCATCGACGGCGGTTGTTTCGGCATTCAGGGACTCGGGGGCCAGCAGCTTCTCATGGGTGAACTCGGCGATGGCCTTGCGGATCAGCCAGCGGTTGGCCCGGGCCCAGAGTTCGGGCGTGAGGTGGTCGGCGGCCCGGGCCGGGTCGGCGGCCAGGCTCGGATCCAGGCGCGGGTTCTCGGCGCTCACCGCGGCGGCGAAGGCCGCCCGGTCGCAGAAGGCCAGGTGGGCGGTCTTCTCGGGGAGCTCGACCTCGCGGTCGTAGACGAAGCCGACCCGGCGGTTGAGCGGATGGATCTTGCGGTTGTCGACGTCCGGCTCCACCACTACCCGTCGGGTGGCGGCATCCTCGAACATGAAGGCCATGATGGTGGTGATCACCTGGGCGCTGAAGCCGGGCAGCGGCGTCTCGGCCGGGGCCACCAGGAAGTGCATGCCGCGGTCGCCCTCGGCCACCTCGTAATGCTCGCCGATCGGATCGTGGCGCGGGTCGTAGCACTCCACCAGGAAGGCCGGCTCGCCGTCGAACAGCCCCAGGTAGCCCTGGGCATGCTCGCTCTCCTGGAGGTCGCGGTAGAAGGCCTGGACGCGTTCCGGCGAGTGGCCCTGCATGCCCCAGAAACGGGCCCGGGGCGCGCTGACCCAGGCGTGGATCCGCGCCAGGTCCTCGGGCAGCTGCAGCGGGCGCAGGCTGAAGGTGCCCAGCCCCTGGGCGTGGCGGCTGTAGGTGAGGTGGGTGGTCGGGGTCGGTTGGAAGAGGTTCATGGTCAGGTCCTTGCAGAAAGGGGGTCATCAGGCCGCGCCGGGCTCGCCTCCGCCCGGGCCAGCAGCAGGCGATGGGCCAGGGCGCAGAGGGCGAAGCCCAGGGCGGCGACGAGGAAGGGGCTGGCCAGGCCCTGGGCGTCGACCAGGCGGCCGGCGCCCCAGGAGGCGACGAGCACGCCGAGCCCCTGGAAGACGTGGATCTTGCTGAAGTCGCTGGCGTAGCGCGCCGGCGTGCTCAACTGGAAGATGCGCACCTCCAGGCGCACGGTGACGCGGAACAGCGCCCAGCCGAACAGCAGCCGGCCGGCCAGGATGGCGGCGATCTCGCCGCTGGCCTGCAGCAGCAGGCCGGTGAGGCCGATGGCCAACGGCAGGACGATGGCCTCGCCGCCCGGGCGGCGGCCCAGCAGGTCGAGGGCCAGCAGGGCCACGGCCACGCCGCCGGGAATGGCGAAGACCGCGCCGGCCAGCACCTCGCCGGGCAGGCCCGAGGCCAGTTCCCAGTACCGGGCGAAGAAGGGCCGCGCCAGGTAGGCGCTGAAGTAGAACAGCAGCATCACCAGGCCCAGGCGCAGGATGGCGGCGCTGGTGCCCGGGGCCGGCGGGGTGGCGGGGGCCGCGTGGGGCGCCCGGCCGCGCTTGAGCAGCAGCAGGCAGGCCGCCACCTGGAGGGCGTCGCTGACCGCCATCACCCGGAACACCTGGGCCGCCTGCCAGTGCTCCAGCACCAGGCCGCCGATCACGGCGCCGAGGATGCCGCCGGCATGCACCACCACCGACAGCAGCCCGATCAGGCTGGCGTGGCGATCCCGGGGCTCGAAGTGCATCAGGTAGGGGTAGACCAGCAGGTAGCTGGCCTTGGCCACCAGCATGGCCATCGACAGCCCCCAGAACCACGGCAGCGAGGTGACCACCGCGCAGGACAGGCTCAGGCACCCCGCCACTACCTGAGTGCCGATCAGCAGGCGCAGGGTGCCGACCCGGCGCGCCAGGCGCGCCCAGACGGGCAGGGCCAGCATCACCACCAGGCAGCTCATCGCCAGGTAGCCGCCGACGTGGGACGGGTCGACCACGCCGAAGCGCTCGGCGAAGAACTGCGGGTAGAAGGGCAGCAGCATGGCGTCGCTGACCACCGCCACGGCGGTCACGGCCACCAGCCAGGGGGTCGGGCTCATGCGGGCTCCGCGTCCAGGGGTTCGAAGACGGCCTCGCTGGGGGCGCCGAAGCGCTGGTAGGCGATGCGCTCCTCGATGGGGTAGACCTCCTTGCCGGTCAGGGCGCGGATGATGCAGGCGTTGCGGTAGGGGCCCATGCCGAGGTCCGGCGCCACCAGGCTGTGGGTGTGCAGCTCGGCGTTCTGCACGAAGATCTCGCCGCGCCCGCCGTCGATGTCGTAGAAGCGGCCCACGGCGTAGCGCCCGGCGTCGTCGAAGGCGATCCGCGAGGTGATTGGGGCGAGGAAGTCCGGCATGTGGTAGCGGTAGCCGGTGGCCATGATCAGCGCCGGGGTGCGGTGGCGGAAGTGCCGCTCTTGTTCCCTGTGCCACAGGGTCAGCTCGTACTCGCCGCGCGCGGCATCGAAGCGGCAGGTCTCGAGGCTGGTGTTGGTGAGCAGCTCGGAGCGCACCTCGCCGCCGAGCTCCTTGGCGTAGCGCAGCTCGTAGATGGCGTCGATCAGCTCCAGGTTGATGCCCTTGTAGAGGCTTTTCTGCTGCTGCATCAGGGTGTTGCGGGTGGCCTCGGGCAGGGCGTGGAAGTAGTCGATGTAGTCCGGCGAGGTCATCTCCAGGGTCAGCTTGCCGTACTCCAGCGGGAAGAAGCGCGGCGAGCGGGTGATCCAGTCGAGCCGGTAGCCGAAGCGGTCGATGTCGGCGAGCAGGTCGTGGTAGATCTCGGCCGCGCTCTGGCCGCTGCCGACCAGGGTGATGGCCTCCTGGCGCTGCAGCTCGGCCTTGTGCGCCAGGTACTCGCTGGAGTGCAGCGGGCGCGGGTCCAGGTCCCGGCAGCCCTCCGGCAGGAAGGGTGTGGTGCCGGTGCCGAGCACCAGGTGCCGAGCCAGGTGGAGCCGGGCCTCGCCGCTATGGGTATCGCGGCAGCTCACCCGGTAGACGCCCTCGGCCTCATCGAAGTCGACGCGGGTCACCTCGGTGCCGAAGCGGATGGTGTCGAGCTGCTCGACGGCCCACTGGCAGTAGCGGTTGTACTCGTTGCGCAGCAGGAAGAAGTTCTCGCGGATGTAGAAGTTGTAGAGCCGGCCCTGCTGCTTCAGGTAGTTGAGCACGCTGAAGCGGCTGGTGGGGTCGGCCATGGTGACCAGGTCCGACATGAAGGGCGTCTGCAGGGTGGCGTCCTCCAGCAGCATGCCGGGGTGCCAGTCGAAGCCGTCGCGGCGTTCGAGGAAGAGGCCGTCGAGCTCCTCGATGGGGTCGGTCAGGCAGGCCAGGCCCAGGTTGAAGGGGCCGAGGCCGATGGCGATAAAGTCGTGCACTGTCTGTTGCATGATGAGATCTCGTCGGTGTCAGGAAACGGCGGCGCGGGCCTGGGCCTGGGTGTCGCACCAGTCGCGGCCGTGGTGGACGATGCGCTCGAGGATGGCGGTGAGATCCTCGAGCCGGGTGTCCGGGTTGAGCAGGGTGAACTTGAGGTAGCGCTTGCCGTCGACCTTGGTGGCGGCGATCACCGCCTCGCCGCTGCGTGACAGCGCCGTGCGCACGTAGGCGTTGAGGTCGTCGAGCTCGGCCTCGGTGAGGCGCGCCGGGCGGTAGCGGAACACCAGGGTGCTCATGGGCGGGTCGAGCAGCACCTCGAAGTCCGGGTGGCGGGCCAGCTCGCCGTGGGCCTCGCCGGCCAGGTCGATGACCCGCTCGAACATCTCGCCCAGGGCGTCGGCGCCCATGATGCGCAGGGTCAGCCACAGCTTGAGGGCGTCGAAGCGCTTGGTGGTCTGCAGGCTCTTGTTGACCTGGTCCGGGGTGCCGGCCTCGGCCTGGCACAGCGGGTTGAGGTAGTCGGCGTGGTGGGTGACGTGGCGCAGGTCGCAGCGCCGGCGCACCAGGAAGGCGCTGCAGCTCACCGGCTGGAAGAAGGTCTTGTGGTAGTCGACGGTGACCGAGTCGGCGTGCTCGATGCCGGCCAGGCGGTGGCGATAGCGCCGCGAGCACAGCAGGCCCCCGCCGTAGGCGGCGTCCACGTGCAGCCAGATGCCGTGCTCCCGGCACAGCGCGGCGATCTCCTCGAGGGGGTCGATGCTGCCGAAGTCGGTGGTGCCGGCGGTGGCCACCACGGCGATGGGGATCAGGTCCATCGCCAGGCACTCCTCCAGCCGCGCCTTGAGCGCCGCGGGATCCATGCGGTAGCTATCGTCGCAGGCCACCGGCATCACCGCCTGGTAGCCCAGGCCCAGGATCGCCGCCGACTTCTGCAGGCTGAAGTGGCTGACCTCGGAGCCGAGGATGCGCAGCCGGCGATAGTCCGCGGGCAGGCCCGCGTGCTTGTTGCCGCCGTGGCCATCGAGGGCGGCGCCGTGGTGGTCCCGGGCGATCATCAGCGCCATCAGGTTCGACTGGGTGCCGCCGCTGGTGAAGACGCCGTCGGCGTCCTCGCCCAGGCCGATGCGATCCGCCGTCCAGTCGATCAGCGACTGCTCGATGAAGGTGCCGCCGGCGCTCTGGTCGAAGGTGTCCAGCGAGGAGTTGATTGGCGCGAGGATCGCCTCGGCGAGGATGCCGGGCAGCACGATGGGGCAGTTGAGGTGCGCCACGTAACGGGGATGGTGGAAGTAGACGGCGTCGTCCAGGTAGACCCGCTCCAGTTCCTCCAGGGCGGGGCGCAGTTCGCCGAGGGGCGCGTTCAGGTCGATGTCCTTGAAGAGCCCCTCGAGCTCCTCGGGGCGCGCCCCGGTGAAGGGGCGGTCCACGTCGGCCACCTTGCGCCGCACCAGGTCGACGCAGCGCGTCGCCTGCTGCCAGTAGGCCTCGGCGTGGCGGGCATTGAACAGCTGGTCGGTCGCCAGGGGGGCGGGCTCGGTGCCGAGCCTCGGCCCCCGTTCCTCTAGCCGTGATGTCATGGGGCACCTCGTTCGTTCTGCGGTGCCGGACCCGGATGGTCCGGCGACGGAGGCCTCGTGCACACGAGGCGACATCCCTGCGAATAAAAATCTTTATCATTTATGTCGTGCAGGAGGGATGACGCAGCCCCCGGCGGGTTCTGAACCGAAAGAACGAACTTTTTTCTGCAGACCGGCGAGACGCCGTCGCGCCGAGGGAGTGGCGCCTTTTGAGGGAGTAGGAGTGCAGCTTGCTGCGCGGGAAGGGAGGATGTGCCAGGAGCCTTGCGAGAGGGAGAGTGATGTTCCGCCCGTAGGTGCGCAGCTTGCGGCGCGATGGGGGCAGGCAGCTATCGAGAGGGGCCTCGAGGAGGGCGATGCCGCTGGCCTCGGCCAACGGCATTCGCTATCATACGCAGCCGCTGATACGGGCCTATAGCTCAGTTGGTTAGAGCAGGGGACTCATAATCCCTTGGTCGCTGGTTCGAGTCCAGCTGGGCCCACCAGAATTCTCTGACCCGCCGTTGCGGCAGGCTGTCTTCTGAACCGCATCGAGAAATGGGGCCGACCGCCACGGCGGTCGGCCCCATTTCGTTTCGCCGAGGCCGATCTATGCCAGTGCCAGGGGGCGTTCGCTTTCCTCTCGGGCGTCGTTGAGCGCGTACTCCTGCGCTGCGTCATCGAGCGTGAAGCTGCCGACCAGCTCCGCCAGGCGGTCGGCCTGTTCACGCAGCTGCTCGGCGGCGGAGGTGGATTCTTCCGCCAGGGCGGCGTTGTGCTGGGTCATGCGGTCGAGCTCGGCGACGGCGACGTTGACCTGGCCGATGCCGTCGCTCTGCTCGGTGGTGGCTTGGCTGATTTCCCCGAGCATGCTCGCCACGCGGTTCACCACCTCGACGAGCTCGTGCATGGCGCCGCCGGCGTCGCGTACCAGCCGGGTGCCGCCCTGGACCTTCTCGCCGGAGGCCTCGATCAGGCCGCGAATGTCCCGCGAGGCCTCGGCGCTGCGCGTGGCCAGCTGGCGCACCTCGCCGGCGACGACGGCGAAGCCCTTGCCGCTCTCGCCGGCGCGGGCCGCTTCCACCGAGGCGTTGAGCGCCAGCAGGTTGGTCTGGAAGGCGATGTCGTCCATGACCTTGATGATGTCGCCGATCCGTTCGGAGGCCTGCTGGATCTCGCCCATGGTGGTGACCACCTCGCCGACGGTGTCGCCGGTGCCCCGGGCCAGCTCGGCGGCGGACTGCGAGAGCTGGTTGGCCTCCAGCGACGACGCCGAGGTGTTTTCCACGGTGCCGGTGATCTGCTCCATCGAGGCCGAGGTCTGCTGCAGGCTGGAGGCCGCCTGGTCGGTGCGTCGCGACATGTCCTGGCCGCCGCTGGCGATCTCCCGAGCGGCGTGGCGCACGGCCTCGCTGCTGCGCCTGACCTGGGCGAGCACGTCGTGCATCTTGTCCGCGAAGGCGTTGAACTGGATGGCGAGCTCGCTGGCCTCGTCCCTGCCTTGCACGGGCAGCCGCTGGGTCAGGTCGCCGTCGCCCTTGGCGATCTCGCGCATGGCCTCCGCGGTGCGTCGAATGGGGCGGAAGAGGGCGCGCAGCAGCCACGCCAGGACCGCCAGGCTCGCCAGCAGGATCAATGCCACGATCAGCATCACCCACAGCACCGCCCGGTTGAGATCGGCGAACAATTCGCCGCGCGGGATGCGGGCGAAGGCGAGCCAGTCGGTGCCGGGCACCTCGATGGCGGCGACCAGCTGCTCGGCGCCGTCGGGGGTGGTGAGGGTGGTGTCGCGATAGCCGTCCCCGGCCAGCAGCGCGTCGGCCTGGCTCTCCCAGCCGGGCAGTTCCGCGATCGGCCGCCCGGCCATCGAGGCGCCCTCGGGGTGGACGCTGATGCGGCCGTCCCGGTTGGCCAGGAAGACCGCGCCCGTCTCGCCGAGCCGGTAGTCGGCGATCGTCTCGACCATGGTGTCGAGGGTATAGCCGACCCCGGCGACCCCGACGCGCTCGCCGTCGAGCTCCACGGCGTGGTTGATGAAGACCTTCAGCTCGCCGCCCTCGGAATCCATGTCCAGGGTGTAGTCGGGACCGTCGGCGTCGTCGACCACGTCGTAGAACCAGCGGTCCGCCTGGCGGTCCAGGGTCCGCTCGATGCCGTTCGCCGTGTAGTAGTGGCCGCTGAGGGCCGACACGTAGAAGACGGTGTTGGCGCCGGTGCGTTGCTGTAGGCGCTCGAGGTAGGCCACGGCGCGCTCGCTGTCCGCCGGCGTCTCTCCCCGGGCCAGCCAGTCGAGCAGGTAGCCGTTGTGGGCCAGGTCCTGGGCGGTGGTGATCGGCCCGGTCAGAGTGGCCTGGATGTCGTTGCGAATGCTCTCGAGGGTGGCCGGTAGCTCGCCGTCGGTGACCCGATCGGTGATCAGGTCGCTGAATAGCCGGTACTGCACGGCCGAGGCCACGCCGACGATCAGGATCATGCAGAGGCTGATGCCGATCATCAGCTTCCGGGCGATAGTGAGATGCTTCATGGTTTTCCCCTGGCTCGCGCCCTCTCGGGGCGCCTGCTCTTTTGTTGACTGCTTGGTCAGCTTTTTATCGGCGGGCCGGGGAAAATCTGTAGGGGGCGAGCGGGAAAACCGGGGAAGCCCGAGGTTCCGCCATCCTGTGGAGCAGGGCTCCGCGCGATGGAGCGTTGACCGGCCTTCGGCAGCGTCCCCTCGACTCGACTACAGTATATTAGCCTATGAACTTCCCTTAGGGTCGATCGGGGGGAACCCGGCCTCATGAGCGAGGAATGCCGAGGTAAGTGCTTACTGTGTCTTTCGTTGGCCGCCTGCCTGGTGACCCCGCCGAGCCTCGCCGCCGATCGCGGCACGAACTTCACCTGGCTGGATCCGGGGCTGAAAGAGATCCGGGATCGGCTGCCCGATCCCGAGTCGGTACGCTTCCACGACCTCTACTTCCATAGCGGCACGGGGCTGTTGCCCTACATCTGCGGCGAAGTCGTCTACCGAGATGCCCCGGGCGAGGCGTTCCGCCGACAGAGGTTCGTCTCCTATGGGGAACCCCATATGGTCTTCCTGGAGGACGAGGTTGGCAGCTTCGCGTCCATCTGGGGGGCCGTCTGCCATTGAGATAGGGCTCGCCGACCCGTGGTGGGGCCGCGCTGATTCGCGTCGGAGCCGCTCCCTTCGCCGACGGTGCCTGCGGCTACTTGCAAGCTGCGCTCCCACGACATCACCGCCTTCACGCCGAGCGGCGGTGATCCCTTGCGGCCCTCAGCCCAGCCCGGCCAGCACCACCACCACGCCATAGGCGGCGACCCCGGCGGCCACCGGCCAGCCCAGCGAGCGGGTGCGGCGCCACACCAGCAGGGTGGCGAGCACGCCGATGGCCGTGGCGGCCCAGGCGAGGGCGTCGGGGTCGCGCGGCACCAGCGAGACGCCGAGCACCGCGGCGATCATCATCGGGCCGAGCAGGACGAGCCAGCGGGGCATGGCCTCGACGCCGTCCTTGCCGTGGAGTCGCGCCAGGCGGCGTTGCATCCACAGCAGCGGGACCACCCGCAGCAGCAGGGTGCCTAGGGCCGAGGCCAGCACGGCCAGCCAGAGAGCGCTACTCATCGTCGCCTCCTTGTCGGGGTGTCGGGACCCTCACCGCATAGAAGCACAGCGCCCCACAGGCGGCGGCCACCGGGATGCCGAGGTTGGCATGGCCGGCCAGGGTGCAGAGCATCGCCACCCCGATGCTGACAGCCAGCGCCAGGCTCCAGCGCCGCGAGGTGAAGCGCGGGGCCAGCAGCGCCAGGAACAGCGCCGGCAGGGCGAAGGGCAGGACCTGGCCGAGCAGCGGCCAGCGGCTCACCAGCCAGTCGCCGGCCACGGCGCCGAGCAGGGTGCCGGCCACCCAGCTCACCCAGGCCAGCCCGGCCGCGCCGGTGAACCAGCCGGGGCGCTGGGCCTCGGGAAGCTGCGGCAGGCGATGGAGGGCCACGGCGAAGACCTGGTCGGTCAGGCCGTGCATCAACCAGGGCCAGCGGCGGCTCTGGCCCAGCATCGGCGCCAGGTTGGGGGCATAGACCACGTGGCGGACGTTGATCAGCAGCGTCATGGCGACCACCAGCCACAGCGGCGCCCCGCCGGCGACCATGCCCACGAACAGGAACTGCGAGGCCCCGGCGTAGATCAACAGCGAGATCAGCGTCGCTTCCCAGGGACCGAAGCCCGACTGGACGGCGATCAGCCCGAACGAGACCGCCACCGGCACATAGCCGCCGAGCAGCGGGATGGCCTCGCGCATGCCGGTCAGCCAGGGGCGGGCAAGCGTCGAGGTGGCCTGCAGGCTCATGGCGCGGCGCCCCCCTCGGCGTAGACGATGGTCATCAGCAGCGTCGCCCAGTGCTCGCCGGTGCGATAGCGGTGGGGGCGGTCGGCCGGGAAGGCCAGGCTGTCGCCGGCCTGCAGCCGGGTGATCTCGCCCTCGGGGCCCGCCTCCAGCCGGCCGCTGATCACGGTGAGCGATTCCCGCGCGCCGGGGGTGTGAGCCTCGGCGAGCCGGGTGGTGTGGGGCGCGCAGCGCATCCAGTAGGCATCCACCTGGGGCGTCTCGCGGCCCTGGTCGATCAGCCTTACCTGGACGCCGTCCTCGCCCAGCGGCTCGCCGATCGGCGCCACCAGGGTGCCGAAGGGCACCTCCAGCTGCACCGCCAGCCGCCAGATGGTGTCCAGCGTCGGGTTGCCGTTGCCCTGCTCGAGGCGCGACAGGTTCGACTTGGCGAGGCCGGCGGCCGAGGCCAGCTGCGACAGCGACAGTCCCTTTTCCTGGCGCAGTCGCTGCAGGTGCTGGCCCAGGGTGGCGAGGGCGAGGTGGTCCATGGCGTCTCCCGAAACACAACCCGAATTTGTTCGATATAGAGAACGTTCTATAAAAGGAACGTCAGCCTGTCAAGGGCCGAGGAAGAAGGAAGAGGGAAGATGGAAGAGAGAAGAGGGAAGAGGGAAGAGGGAAGAGGGAAGAGGCACGCTGCGTGAGGCGAGCAGGGCATGGCGGCCCGGCCGTCGCGGCGGCCGGGCCGGGGGAGCTCAGTCGCGTCCGGTGTCCGGGGCGTCGGCGTGGCAGGCCGCGGCGGTGAACAGCACGTCGGTGGAGGAGTTGAGCGCGGTCTCGGTGGCATCCTGCACCACGCTGATCACGAAGCCGATCGCCACCACCTGCATGGCGACGTCGGCGGAGATGCCGAACAGGCTGGCGGCCATGGGGATCAGCAGCAGCGAGCCGCCGGCCACGCCGGAGACGCCGCAGGCGGCCAGCGCCGAGACGATACACAGCAGCAGGGCGGTGGCGAAGTCGACATCGATGCCCAGGGTATGGGCCGCGGCCAGGGTGGTCACGGTGATGGTGATGGCCGCGCCGCACATGTTGATGGTGGCGCCCAGCGGGATCGAGACCGAATAGGTATCGGCGTGCAGGTCGAGGCGTCGGCACAGCTCCAGGTTGACCGGGATGTTGGCCGCCGAGCTGCGGGTGAAGAAGGCGGTGATGGCGCTGCCCCGCAGGCAGGTGAAGACCAGCGGGTAGGGGTTGCGGCGCGTCTTGAGGAAGACAAGCAGCGGGTTGGTCACCAGGCCGACGAACAGCATGCAGCCGACGATCACCAGCAGCAGGTGGCCGTAGTCGAGCAGCGCGCCCAGCCCTTTCTCGGCCAGGGTGCTGGCCACCAGGCCGAGGATCCCCAGCGGCGCCAGGCGGATCACCAGCTTGACGACCCCGGAGACGGCGTCGGCCAGGTCGTTGAGCATGGTGCGCGTTGTGTCCGCGGATTGGCGCAGGACCAGCCCCAGGCCGATGGCCCAGGCCAGGATGGCGATGAAGTTGGCCTCCATCAGCGCGGTGACCGGGTTCTCGACGGCGCTGAGCAGCAGGTGGCGCAGGATCTGGACGACATCCCCCGGGGGCGCCCCCTCGGCGGCCGGCGTCTCCAGGGCCAGCTGGGTGGGGAAGGCGTAGCTGGCGGCCACGGCCACCAGGGCCGCGATCAGGGTGCCGGCGAGATACAGGACCAGCACCGCGCGGATGTGGGTGGGCTGGCCGCGGCGGTGGTTGGCGATCGCCGCCGCCACCAGCACGAAGACCAGGATCGGGGCCACGGCCTTCAGGGCGGAGACGAACAGTTGGCCGAGCAGGCCGGCGGAGCGGGCCAGCTCCGGGGCGAGTCCGGCGAGCAGGATGCCGGCGACGATGCCCAGGGCGATCTGGGTCACCAGGCCCAGGCGCCGCAGCGGGCGGCCCAGGGTGTTGAGGGTTGTGATCATGGGGCGGTACTCGGGAGTCACGGGATGCGGTGGTCGGTCGAGGGCCGGATGGCGAAACCCGCCACGTCGCCGGCCTCCGCGCGGCGGGTGTCGGCGGAGGCGACGCGTGTCGGGATCGGGCATGCCCGGCGAGCGCCGGCATTCTACCATCGTCGCATAAGGCCAGGGGTTAAGACTTTCGTGGCTCTTGAAGGCAGGGGGAAATGATGTGTCAGGACGGTTTCTCAGGAGAAACTTATGGCATCGTCATCCCGCGCGGTAATGCCGGTAGGCGTCGGCATGATAGTCCAGGGCGGCCTCGGGGCCGCAGGCCAGGCAGCGGCAGCGATTCTGGTCGAAGTCGGGGTGAAAGCGCGTCCAGCCGTGGCGGTCGCGGCTGACCTCGTTGTTGCCGCAGGAGCAGAGCAGGATCCAGGTCTCGCCGGGCCCGGGCGAGAAGAGGATGCGCTGTTCGGTGGTGGTGTCCAGGGGTAATGGCATGGCGTTGCTATTCGTTATGGGTGTCGCGCGACGCTGACATCGGACGTCGCGGGTCCGATGGACCGTGCGGGCCCCGGTGGGGGACGCCAGTATAAAACATTCGTTTTATGGCCGTCGCGGTACCTGGGCCGCCGGAGCGCCGGGCCCGCTAAGCGGGCCATGATCCTAGCGATCCGTGGACGGCGGGGCCATGGCGGGCCCATGCATTCTGGCGATTCTATTGATAGCCATACGCTATCGAGGCGGGCGGCGGCCCGGTTCAGCCGGGGCGGGGCCCCAGCAGGATGAGCGCGGCGCCGGCCAGGCAGAGGCCGGCGCCGGCGAGATCCCAGCGGTCGGGGAGGCGCTGTTCCACCGCCCAGAGCCAGCCCAGGGAGGCGACGATGTAGACGCCGCCGTAGGCGGCATAGGCGCGGCCGGCGTAGTCGGCGGCGGACAGGCTGAGCAGCCAGGCGAACAGCGCCAGGCTGGCCAGGCCGGGCACCAGCCACAGCGCCGAGGCGCCCAGCCGCCACCAGGCCCAGACGCTGAAGCAGCCGGCGATCTCGGCCAGGGCGGCGGCGATGTAGAGCATCAGGGTCGGCATGGCCGTCTCCCGAGGGTCACGCCGTGACGCGGGCCTCCACGGCCTCCAGGAAACCGTGCATGTCGACCACCGTCTCGCCGGCCGGGTCGGTGGTCTTGCCCTTGAGGTCGCCGGTGACGATGCCGTCGCCGATGGTGTCGATCAGCGCCGCCTTGAGGCGCACGGCGTAGTCGGCCAGCGCCGCGTTGTCCTCGCGCTCGGCCAGGGTCTCCAGGGCGTTGCCCACCGCGTAGATCAGCGCCGAGGAGTTGAAGTGCGCCTCGCGGCCGTCGCTCTCCAGGTACTTGAGGTAGAGGTCGTGGGCGGTGCCGTGGGGCGCCTCGAACAGCATGGTGCCGTTCTTGCTCTCGATGATCGAGCTGGCGGTGGCCAGGCTGCCGCCGAGGGCCGCGGAGATGTCGGAGAAGATGTCGCCGTCCAGGTTCTGCGCCGGGTAGAGGGCGTTGCGGGGCGGGTCGGTGATCATCTTGATCAGCTGGCTGGAGGGTCGCATGATCATGAACGACGGCGGCGGGGTGTCGGCCTTGGCCAGCTCGCGGCGGGCCTCGGTGATGACGTCGCTGAACACCTCGTCGTATTCCATGTACTCGCGCTTGAGGCCGAAGTAGACCTCCTTGTCCTTGCGCGAGGCGTCGCGGAAGACCTGCAGCACCCAGTCCTTGATGGCGGCGCGGTCGTTGGACATCAGCAGGATGGGATCGCCCTTCCGGACCCGGCGGGCGTGCTTCTCCTCGCCGTCGACGATCACCTTGAGGATGCCGTCCTCCTCGGCGGGGGCGTTGAAGCTGCCGTACTGGTCGCCGCCGCCGGCGCTCATGCGCGAGATGGAAACCTGGGCCTTGCGCGCGGGGATGCCGTAGCGCTTGAGCTGTTCCACCAGCTTGTAGAGCTTGCGGCCGGTATTGTTGTCGGGCACGCCCCACAGCGCCCGCTCGGGCGGGTTGGCGACGAGTCGCGCGGCCTGGGCGTCGATCAGCTCGTAGTGGTAGGCCAGGCCCAGCGCCTCGGCCTTGGCCTGATAGTGCTCGCGGTAGATGTCCTCGATGGCGGCGCGCATCACGCCGTCGTAGCCGGCGATCACGGTGTCCTTGAGGCCCAGATAGATGTCGCGCTTCTCGTCGATGGCGCGCTGGAAGAAGCGGTGGGCCCAGGCCTTGACGTCTTCCAGGTCGTTGGTGGCCAGCAGCCAGGGGTCGCCCTTGTTGACCTCGCGGCGGTGCAGCTCCACCGGGTCGCCGCTGGCGCCGACGAACATCAGCTTGACCACGCCGGTGGCGTCGGACAGGGCGTTGGCGCTGTCCTTGGAGCCGCCGTGCTCCATGGTCTCGACCTCGATGTCGCGGCCGATCCAGTCGGGCCGTTCGACCTGCAGGTTGCGGAACTCGATGTCCTCGCGGGTGATGTTGCCGCCGATGCCCTTGCGGATCGCCCCGTTGGGCGACTTGGTGGCCAGCGGGTGCAGGGCGGCGGGATCCAGCTCCGGGTGCTTGGCCAGCAGGGCGTCGCGCTGCTCGCGGTTGACCGTCATGCCGGCGTTCTTGATGCCCACGCCGTGGCGGTTGAGCGCCTCGATGGCATCGAGCACCGCCTGGCCGTTGGTGATCAGGCGATTCTCCGCGGTCAGGTCGATCTCGACCAGGTCGATGGCCAGCCGCGAGGTCACGAACTTGTCGAGGATCTTCTCGAACGCGACCTGGGCCATCTCGTCGCCGTGCAGGATGACCAGAGGGGATGTCACCTGGATCTTGTTGCTCATCACTCTTCCCGTTTGCGCTAGTGGTATGCGACGCGTCGCCGTGTCGCGGGATCGCCGCGTCGGGCGTGGCGGCGTCGACGGCGTGCCCGGGCGGGCGCCCGGCAGCGAGTCCGTCAGGACATGTCGCTCATTTTACACGGAATGGCGTCGTCCGTGGCGGGCGCATGGGCCCGCACACGCCGGGCCAGGTCGCTGACATGGGCCTCCCGGACGCCGAGCTCGGCCAGCGCGGCCTCGAGGTTGAGCAGGTAGTCCCGGTTGGGGCCGCTGGGGCCGTGGGCCTCGGCGATCTGGCGGGCCATGGCGGCGGGGGCGGCCCCGCCCAGGAAGGCGGCGTTGTCTTCGGTGGCGATGTAGGTCAGTCCCCGGGCGGTCGCGCCGTCCTCGAAGAACAGGGTCGTGACCTCGCGCAGGTAACCGTTCTTCTCGCGCACGTCCAGGGGGGCCAGGGTCTCGGGGGCGATGCGATAGGCCATGCCGTGGCAGACGGCGTCCGCCTCGGCGACCAGGGTGGCCACCCGCCCCGGCGCCTCGGGGGTGCCGCGGTGATCGTGGGAGCCTTGCCAGAAGCGTCGTGTCCAGCCGCGGATGTGCGCCGGGCGGCGCGCCAGGTAGGGGAAGCCCGCCTTCCAGATCAGCGAGCCGTAGCCGAACAGCCAGATGGCCTGTTCGTCGTCGGGGCAGTGGCGCCGTGCGTTGAGGGCGGTGGTGTCCAGGACCATGGGCAGGCGGCTCCGGGGGTGATGGGCGATCGGCCGCCCATGATGGGGGCGGGCGACTGGGCTGTCGACCGCGGGTCTCAAGTGGGTACATTTGGACTCGTGTTTGTGTACAAAAAACGATGGCGTAAGATGGGCGGCTCGAACGTCAATGCGGCCGTGCAGCGGCCCCGAGGAGAAACCATGAGCTTTACCGTCTACCTGTCCGGCGAGATCCATACCGACTGGCGCGAGGAGATCCAGCGCGGCGCCGAGGCCGCCGGCCTGGACGTCGTCTTCACCGCCCCGGTCACCGACCATGACGCCAGCGATGCCGCCGGCGACCACCTCGGCCCGGCCTGCGAGGGCTTCTGGCGCGACCACAAGTCGTCCAAGGTCAACGGCATCCGCACCAAGACCCTGATCGAGCAGAGCGACCTGGTGGTGGTGCGCTTCGGCGACAAGTACAAGCAGTGGAACGCCGCCTTCGATGCCGGCTACTGCGCGGCCCTGGGCAAGCCCTACGTGACCCTGCACGGCGAGGAGATCGTCCACCCGCTCAAGGAGGTCGACGCCGCCGCCATGGCCTGGGCGACCACCCCGGCCCAGGTGGTGGAGATCCTGCGCTACGTGCTGCGCGCCTGATCCTGCGCCGGGGCCGGTGTCCGCCGGCCCCGCCGGGCTCGAGCGATCGTCGCGAGCCCCCGCCCCGCGCGTCCATCGGCTGCGATCGGTCGCGGCGAAAGGCGCGCTATATTAGCGACATGGATGACTGCTAAGCTCACTCGAGTCCGACAACTCTCTGATTCGAGGAGCTTCCCCGCCATGACCGTGATGATGCTCGGCCTTGTGATCTTCCTCGGTGTGCATTCCGTGCGCATCGTCGCCGACGACTGGCGCAGCGCGCGCATCGCCCAATGGGGCGAGTGGCGCTGGAAGGCCCTCTACGGCCTGGCCTCGCTGATCGGCCTGGCGCTGGCGATCTGGGGCTTCGGCCAGATGCGCCTCTCGCCCGTCCAGCTCTGGGTGCCGCCGGTGGCCCTGCGCCACCTGGTGGCGCTGCTGATGATCCCGGCCTTCGTCCTGGTGGTGGCGGCCTATGTCCCCCGCAACCATCTCAAGGCCCGCCTGGGGCACCCGATGATCCTGGGCGTGAAGCTGTGGGCCTTCTCGCACCTGCTGGCCAACGGCCGGCTCGGCGACGTCGTCTTCTTCGGCGCCTTCCTGGCCTGGGCGATCCTCGACTTCCGCGCCGCCCGGCGTCGCCCCGCGCCCGCCCCGGCCGCCCCGACCCCGGGCGCCACCCTCGCCACCCTGGTCATCGGCGTGCTCGCCTACGCGGCCTTCGCCTTCTGGCTGCATGCGCCGTTGATCGGTGTGCCGGTGATGTGAGGGCGCGGCGACATGGAGGCGCTATGGATGTGGCCGGCCACCGGGTTCGGCCTGGGGCTCTCGCCGCTGGCCTCCGGCACCGTCGGATCGCTGCTCGGCGTGCCGCTGGCCTGGTGGCTGCTGGGACGCTCGCGCCGTTGGCAGCTCGGGCTGGTCGCGATCCTGCTGGTGGCGGCCATGCCGCTGTGCCAGCTGGCCTCGGACACCCTGGGCGGCAAGGACGACGGGCGCATCGTCGCCGACGAGATCGTCGCCTTGCCGCTGACGGTGCTCGGCCAGGCGGCGGCGCGCCAGCCCCTGGCGATGGCCGGGGCCTTCGTCGCCTACCGGGTGCTGGACGCCACCAAGCCGCCGCCGGTGGCCCAGGTGGAGGCCGTCGCCGGCGGGGTGGGCATCGTGCTCGACGATGCGGTGGCCGCGCTCTATGCCTGGGCGCTGGTGGCCGGCGGCCTGGCGCTGTGGCGCCGCCGGCGCGGCGCCTGAGTCGGGTTCAGCGCCCGTCGGCCGGCGGCGGCGGGAAGGTCACCTCGAAGCCCCGGGCGTCGAGCTGGCGGATCGCGCTGGGGCGGCCCTGGTCGTCGAGCTCCACCAGCCCGATGCCGCTGCCGTTCCATAGCCGCTCGCCGGCCCGGGCCCGGTCCGGATCCCGCGGGCGGATGTGCATTCGCCGGCGCTTGGTGAACCAGTTGAGCGGCGAGCGCGGCGCGTAGAGCCAGCGGTTGGCGCGGTCGAACCAGTCCAGCAGGGTGTCGGGGAAGGCGTTCTTGAGGCCGCTGGAGGTGATCTGCCACAGCCGCGGGCCGGCGCGGCGGTGACGGATGCGGATGTCGTAGGCGAAGGAGTAGTGGACGTCGCCGGAGAGGATCACGTAGTGGCCGGGGGTGCGCGAGTGGCGGAAGATGTTGAGCATCACGCTGGCCGCGCCGCGGTGGGCCATCCAGTTCTCGGCGTCGACCAGCAGCGGCTTGCCGGCCAGGGTGAACAGCTTCTGGATCGCCTCGATCAGCTTGACCCCGAACATCGGCGCCGGCGAGACGATGATCGCCGAGGGCGCGTCCAGCAGCGCCTGCTGGAAGTCCGACAGCGCCTCCCAGTCCATCAGCCCCGAGGGGCGGCGCGGGCTGCGCTCGCTGCGCCAGCGCCGGGTGCGGGTGTCGAGCACCACCAGCCGGGGCGGCCCTGGGACCTGGAATTCCCAACCCTCGAAGCGCAGCAGCCGGTCGATGCAGGCGTCGTGGGTCTCGGCGGGCAGCCAGCCGTCGGCCTCGGCGGCCGCCTCGAGCAAGGCGCCCAGGTCGTCCAGGGGCGCGGCCAGCCGGTCCGGGTCGTTGCCCCAGCCCTGGCAGAGCAGGTAGCCGAGCAGGGCGTTGCCGATGATGCGCCGCGAGAAGGGATGGCCGTAGGCGGTGGCCTCCCAGTCGGCGGTGAGGTTCCAGTCGTCGGTGATGTCGTGGTCGTCGAAGATCATCAGCGACGGCAGGTGGGCCAGCAGCCGGGCGGCGGCGGGCAGTTCGGCGGCGAAGCGCTCGATGACCGCCGCCTCCGCCGCATAGTTCGCCGCGTCGGCGTCGGGCAGGGCGGGGGCCGGCGTCTCCACCAGCCGCCAGGGCACCGGCGACCACACCAGCAGGTACATGGCCATGACCTCGGCGAAGGTCATCAGGTGGTTGTGGGCGTGCGCCGAGGTGAACACCGGCTTGCGCACGCCGCCGAAGAAGCGCTCGCGCAGGTCGGCGCTGCTGGTCACGTCGGGCAGCAGCGCCTCGCGGTGGTAGTAGGTGGCCTCGGCGGCGTAGAGCGCCCGGCTGTCGGCGACGTTGGCGCCCTCCAGGGGCTCGTCGAACAGCCCCAGCCGGCGGATCAGGGCGTGGATGGTCGCCAGCAGCGGGCCGGCCACGTCGTCGGCGTAGATCTGGTCCCCGGTCATCAGCAGCCAGGCCGGCCAGGCCGCGGCGTCATCGCGGCGCTCGGCCAGCCAGGCATCGGCGCGTGCCAGGCCGTCGGGGCCGTCGTGATGCGGGCGGCGGCAGGAGCCGTGAAGCAGGCGGCGGTGGCCCTCGGCGAGCACGAAGGCCGGCCGTTTGGCGCCCTCGTGCAGCAGGTGGGGCGCCCAGTCGGCGATGCCGGCCTGGCCGTCTGCGGTGGCCAGGCGCAGGTCGTAGTCGATGCGCACGCCGGTGGGCAGCGGGGTCTCCAGGGGCACGTCGATCAGGTGCAGCACGGCGTGGCGGCCCAGCGGCAGGCGTCGCATCCGCCGCTCGTTCAGGCTCAGGCGGCGCGGGGCCTGCCCCTCGGGGTGCAGCAGCAGCTTGCCGTCCAGGGCCCGCGAGCCGACCAGCCACAGGCACAGGCGGTCCGGGGCCAGGCGGCGTAGCAGGGGCCCGGCGATCACGTCGGGGAGGGGGGCGTGGGCGGTGTCGGGGGACGTCATTGTCGAGAGCTGCTCCCTGGGGTCGGCCGGCGAAACGGCGAGCCTCGCGCTCGCCTGCCGCCATGGTAGCCGAGATGGCGGGGGCTCCGGGAGTCGTCGGGCGTTGGCGCGGGGCGCCGCGCCCCGCAGCGGCTACCAGTGGCGCGGATAGCGGCGGTGGTGGGCCAGGTTGTTGACCAGGATGGCGACCACCAGCATCACCGCGCAGCCCAGCCCCACCGGCATCAGCGGGAAGGCCCAGCCGAGGGCGTGGATCTCCGGGCCGCCGATGACCGCGATCAGGGCCGCCGCCGCGCCGGGGGGATGCACGGTATGGGTGAGCTGCATGACCAGCACCGCCAGCGACACCGCCAGCGCCACGCCGAGGGCCGTGGCGCCGACGAACTGGAACCAGGCCACGCCCACCAGCGCCGACAGCACGCTGCCGACCAGCACGTTGCGGGGCTGGGCGAAGGGGCTCTCGGGGGCGGCATAGATCAGCACCGAGGTGGCGCCGAAGGAGCCGACGATCAGCAGTTGCTGGGACAGCCAGTGGGTGTTCAGCCAGGTCACGGCGCTCATGCCGAAGAAGGCCCCCAGCCAGGACCAGGCGGCGTCGCGCCAGTCCGGCGCGGTGGGGCGATAGGGGCGCCCGCGCATAGGGTCTGGAGATTCTGCCAAGCCCCGGCAGGTTCGCAAAATATTTCCACGTTCGTGGCGTGCTAGGCTGGAAGCCGGTCACGGGAGGGAGACGCCCCATGGCACATCATCACGCTCATGGCGCTTCGGCGGGGGACAGCCAGCGTCGCCTGGGATGGGCCATCGCCCTTACCGGGACCTTCATGATCGCCGAGGTGGTCGGGGGCATCCTCTCGGGCTCGCTGGCCCTGCTGGCCGACGCCGGCCATATGCTCACCGACACCGCGGCGCTGGCCCTGGCCTGGTTCGCCGCCCGGCTCAGCCGGCGCCCGGCGGATCGGCGCCGGACCTACGGCTATCACCGGGTGCAGATCCTCGCCGCCTTCGTCAACGGCCTGACGCTGTTCGCCATCACGGGGTGGATCGCCGTGGAGGCCGTACGGCGGCTGTTCTCGCCGGTGACGGTGGCGGGCATGCCCATGCTGGTCATCGCCGCCCTGGGCCTGGTGATCAACCTGGGGGTGTTCGCCATCCTGCACCTGGGCGATCGCCACAACCTCAACGTGCGCGGGGCGGCTCTGCATGTGCTCGGCGACCTGCTGGGCTCGGTGGCGGCGATCGCCGCCGCCCTGGTGATCCTGGCCACCGGCTGGACGCCCATCGATCCGCTGCTGTCGCTGCTGGTGGCGGGGCTGATCCTGCGCGGAGCCTGGAAGCTGACCCGGGAATCGGGGCATATCCTCCTGGAAGGGGCGCCCCCGGAGCTTGACGTGGCGCGCCTGGAGCGGGAGCTGCCCGAGCGGCTGGCGGCGGTGCGCGACGTGCACCACGTGCATGCCTGGTCGCTGACGCCGGGGCGCCACCTGTTGTCGCTGCATGCCGCCATCGAGGACGGGGCCGACCGGGAGGCGACGCTGGTGGCGATCAAGGCGGAACTGCGCGAGCGCTTCGCCGTCGAGCATGCCACCATCCAGCTCGAGCGCGGCGGGCGTTGCGCCGATCTCGGCCCGCCGCCCGGCGGCGCGGAACGCGACGCCTGAGGCGGCCTACCAGAGCCCCAGATGGTCGATCAGGATGGCGGTGCCGATGCCGATCAGCACCACCCCGCCGAGCACCTCGGCGCGCTGGCCGATCAGCACCCCCAGGCGGTGGCCGAGCATCACGCCCAGGGTCGCCATCAGGGTGGTGGCGAGGCCGATGGCCAGGGCGGTGGCCAGGATGTTGACGTCCATGAAGGCCAGGCCGATGCCCACGGTGAGCGCATCGATGCTGGTGATCAGCGCGGTGGCGGCCACCAGCCACCAGGCGTGGCGCCCCCGCCGGGCGGCCGGGGCCTCGCTATCCGCCTGCGGGGTGGCCAGGCCGCCGAGGATCATGCGCCCGCCCAGCAGCAGCAGCAGGACGAAGACCACCCAGTGGTCCCAGGCGGAGATGTAGTGGGAGGCGCCGACGCCCAGTCCCCAGCCGATCAGCGGGGTGATGGCCTCCACCACGCCGAAGATCAACCCGGTGCGCAGGGCCTCGCGGAAGCGCGGGTGCTCGACGGCGGCGCCCTTGCCGATGGCGGCGGCGAAGGCGTCGGTGGACATGGAAAAGGCCAGCAGGGTCGTGGATAGCGGTGTCATGGGCGATATTCCGGGCCGGGCGGTCCACCACGACGACACGACGCGCCCGGCCTGGGGACGTCGTGCCGTCGATGGTCTCGCCCACCCCGGCGCGACGGCTTGCGTCGAGCGCTCGGGGCGCACCTGCCACGGCATCTGGCCGACTATGTTGACAGGCGCTCTCGCGCGGGCGGCGCGAGCCGGCTACTCCCCAACGAGGGCTGGATGGTCGGGGCGATAGGCGGGCCCCATGACCATGATGGCCGCAGCCTATCACCTCGCGGCGGCGGATGCATCCGCTCAGATCAGCTTGCTGTCGCGGCGCCGCTGCAGGCTCGCCGGGGGCGCCCAGCTGTCCGGGTCGGCGAGCTCCCAGTAGTCGCGGAACACCGGGTGGTGGGCCGCGCCGCCGGCGAGCAGTTCCTCCGGGGCGAGGAAGTCGAACAGGGCGTCCAGGCTCCGGACCTCGTGGCGGCTTACCCGGCGAATGATGTGCTCGGGGCCCAGCTCGGCGGGGTGGCGCAGGCCCGCGGCGGCGAGCATCTCGGCCAGCGCCGCCCGGGTGCTGGCCTGGTAGCGGCGTACCCGCTCGGCCTTGAGCGGCACGTCGAGGCGGCCGCCGCGGCCGGGATCCTGGGTGGCCACGCCGCTGGGGCAGCGGTCGGTGTGGCAGCTGCGGGCCTGGATGCAGCCCAGCGAGAACATGAAGCCGCGGGCCGCGTTGCACCAGTCGGCGCCCAGGGCCAGGGTGCGGGCGATATCGAAGGCGCTGATCACCTTGCCGGCGGCGGCCACGCGGACGCGCTCGCGCAGCCCGGCGCCCACCAGGGTGTTGTGCACCAGCAGCAGGGCGTCGGTCAGCGGCATGCCCAGGCGATTGACGAACTCCAGCGGCGCGGCGCCGGTGCCGCCCTGGCCGCCGTCCACCACCACGAAGTCGGGGTGCTCGCCCTCCTCGCGCATCGCCTTGACCAGGGCGAACCATTCCCAGGGATGGCCGATGGCCAGCTTGATGCCCACCGGCTTGCCGCCGGACAGCGCGCGCAGCCGGCAGACGAAGGCGATCAGCTCGCGGGGCGTGGCGAAGGCGCTGTGGGCGGCCGGGGAGATCACGTCGCGGCCCTCGGCGACGTCCCGGGCCGCGGCGATCTCGGCGGTGACCTTGGGGCCCGGGAGGATGCCGCCGTGGCCCGGCTTGGCGCCCTGGGAGAGCTTGATCTCGATCATCTTCACCGCCTCGTCGGCGGCCTGTTCGGCGAAGCGCCCGGGATCGAAGCGACCCTCGGCATCGCGGCAGCCGAAGTAGCCCGAGCCGATCTCCCAGACCAGGTCGCCGCCGCGGCGGTGGTAGCGTGAGATGCCGCCCTCGCCGGTGTCATGGTAGAAGCCGCCCGCCCGTGCCCCGTCGTTGAGGGCGCTGATCGCCTGGGGCGAGAGGGCGCCGAAGCTCATCGCCGAGATGTTGAAGACGCTGGTCGAATAGGGCTGCGGGCGATCGGCGCCGACGGTGATCCGGAAGTCGTCGCCGTCCAGGGGCGCCGGGGCCAGGGACGGGTTCATCCACTCGTAGCCGGGCGCCTGCATGTCGCGCAGCGAGCCGAAGGGCTGCTTGTCGATGGTGCCCTTGGCCCGCCGATAGACCAGGCTGCGCTGTTCCCGCGAGAAGGGGACCTCCTCGGTGTCGCGCTGGATGAAGTACTGGCGGATCTCCGGGCCGAAGGACTCCAGCAGGTAGCGCAGGTGGGCGGTCACCGGATAGTTGCGGCTGACCGTGTGGCGGCGCTGGCGCAGGTCGTGGGTGCCCAGGGCGGCCAGGCCGCCGAAGGCCAGCAGGCCGGCGGCCCAGCCCCAGGCGGGGGCGGCCAGCAGGCCGATCAGGCAGGCCAGGGCGGCCGCCAGGGTCAGGGCGTAGACCAGGAAGCGGCGGGGCAGTCGCGGCATGGGGCACTCCGTTGCGGCGGCAAAGGCCTCATTGCATGCCGCCCCCGGGGCGCTGTCAATCCGGCCGGCTCGACCAAGGCAGCAGTGACAGCCCCGGCGCCCCGGGCGACGCTGGAGGCCGGAAACCACAGGGAGGCTGTTCCGTGAGCGATGTCGCGACCTTCGATTACATCATCGTGGGCGCCGGCTCGGCCGGCTGCCTGCTGGCCAATCGCCTGAGCGCCGATCCGGGCACCCGGGTGCTGCTGGTCGAGGCCGGCGGGCGCGATCGCCATCCCTGGATCCACATCCCGGTGGGCTACCTCTACTGCATCGACAACCCGCGCACCGACTGGTGCTTCCGCACCGAGGCGACGGCCGGGCTCAACGGCCGCTCGCTGCTCTACCCCCGCGGGCGGACCCTGGGGGGCTGCTCGAGCATCAACGGCATGATCTACATGCGTGGCCAGGCTCGCGACTACGATCACTGGGCCGAGCTGACCGGCGACGACGCCTGGTCCTGGGCGCGCTGCCTGCCGGACTTCATGCGCCACGAGGATCACTACCGGCTGGACGCGGGCGGCGACGCCGACGGCGCCCATCGCGACTTCCACGGCCACGGCGGCGAGTGGCGGGTGGAGCGCCAGCGCCTGGGCTGGCGGGTGCTCGACGACTTCGCCGAGGCCGCCGTCCAGGCGGGCATCCCGCGCACCGACGATTTCAACCGGGGCTGCAACGAGGGGGTGGACTACTTCGAGGTCAACCAGCGCGGCGGCTGGCGCTGGAACACCGCCAAGGCCTTCCTGCGCGAGGCGGAGGAGCGCGACAACCTGACCCTCTGGCATTCCAGCCAGGTGCGGCGGCTGACCTTCGCCGCCGGGCCGGGCGGGCGGCCGCGCTGCACCGGGGTGCATGTCCAGGGCGGCGGCGGAGTGGTCGAGGCGGCCGCCGCCCGGGAGGTGATCCTCTGCGCCGGCGCCATCGGCTCCCCGCAGCTGCTGCAGTGCTCCGGGATCGGCCCCGAGGGCCTGCTCGCCGAGCACGGCATCCCCCGGATCAAGGCGCTGCCGGGGGTGGGGGAGAACCTCCAGGACCACCTGCAACTGCGCGCCGTCTACCGGGTCGCCGGCGCCGAGACGCTCAACACCCTGGCGGCCACCTGGGCCGGCAAGGCGCGCATCGGCCTGGAGTACCTGCTGCGGCGCTCGGGGCCGATGAGCATGGCGCCTTCCCAGCTGGGGGCCTTCACCCGCAGCGATCCCGGCCGGCCCCATCCCAACCTCGAGTATCATGTCCAGCCGCTGAGCCTGGAGGCCTTCGGCCGGCCGTTGCACGACTTCCCGGCGATCACCGCGAGCGTGTGCAACCTCAACCCGACCAGCCGCGGCACGGTGCGCATCGCCTCCCGGGATCCGGCGGCGGCGCCCCGCATCGCGCCGGACTACCTGAGCACGGAGGCGGATCGCCGGGTGGCCGCCGACTCGCTGCGGGTCACGAGGCGCATCGTCGAGCAGCCGGCCTTCGCCCGGTACGCCCCCGAGGAGATCAAGCCGGGCATCGCCTGCCAGAGCGACGAGGCGCTGGCGGAGGCGGCCGGGGACATCGGGACCACCATCTTCCATCCGGTGGGGACCACCGCCATGGGGCGCGACGACGACCCCATGGCGGTGGTCGACGCCCGCCTGCGGGTGCGCGGCGTGGACGGCCTGCGGGTGGTGGACGCCGGGGTGATGCCGTCCATCACCAGCGGCAACACCAATGCGCCGACCCTGATGATCGCCGAGAAGGCCGCCGGCTGGCTGTGCGGCCGACGGTAACCGGATCGTCATCCCCGGCAAATAGTGTTTGACCTGCGCCCCCGATGGGCGCATGCTGCCTGCAGTAGGTTGGCAAGTCGCACATCGCAAGTGGTCATCGAAGGCTCGTTAGCGTCGGTCGCCCGGTGAAAGTTTCTTGTTATACCCACTGCAACTCGGGTATTTCCCGGCTCTACATCACGCTATTCGAGGAATTCGAAAAATGGCTACCGGTACCGTCAAGTGGTTCAACGACACCAAGGGCTACGGCTTCATCTCTCCGGACGACAACGGTGACGACCTGTTCGCCCACTTCTCCGAGATTCAGGCCGACGGCTTCAAGTCCCTGCAGGACGGCCAGAAGGTCTCCTTCGACGTCACCCAGGGCAAGAAAGGCCTGCAGGCGTCCAACATCAAGGTCATCGACTAAGCGTCGAGCGTCGACCTGATGCGCCGCCCTCGGGCGGCATGGCGGGGCCCGCGAAAGCGGGCCCCGCTTGCGTTCGGGTGGCCTCCGCAAATTTCTTTTTCGTATAAATGAATTTCTAAAAATAACTTTTTAGAATATGTGGCGGGCGGCACAATGGGCGGGTTCTCCGTTTTCCCTGGAATGCCCATGTCGCCGGACGCCTGGATCTCGCTCGTCGTCGTCGCCGCCGTCTTCCCGCTGATGGCCCTGACCCGCATCGGCCCCGACATGGTGCTGATGGGCGCGCTGGTCCTGCTGATCGGCCTGGGCGTGGTCGCGCCCGAGCAGGCCCTGGGCGGCTTCTCCAGCAGCGGGCTGTTCACCGTGGCCTTCATGTACGTGCTGGTGGCCAGCATCCGCGAAACCGGCGGCATCGACCTGATCATCCGCTATGTGCTGGGGCGCCCGCGGGGCGAGCGCCGGGCCCTGGCCCGGCTGGTGCTGCCGGTGGCGCCGCTCAGCGGCTTCCTCAACAACACTCCGGTGGTCGCCACCTTCATCCCCGCGGTGCTCAGCTGGAGCCGACGGCTCAACCTGCCGGCGCACCGCCTGCTGATGCCGCTGAGCTTCGCGTCCATCCTCGGCGGCACCATCACCCTGCTCGGTACCAGCACCAACCTGGTGGTCCACGGCCTGCTCATCGAGCGCTACCCGTCGCTGGCCATGGGGCTGTTCGACATCGCCTGGGTCGGGGTGCCCGTGGCCGCGGTCGGCGTGGCCTACCTGCTGCTGGTCGGGCATCGCCTGCTGCCGCCGCGCCAGGGCGCCGCCGAGGTCTTCGAGAACCCCCGCGAATTCACCATCGAGATGGAGGTGGATCCCGCCGGTCCCCTGGTGGATCGGACGGTGGAGGAGGCCGGCCTGCGCCACCTCCAGGAGCTGTTCCTGGTGGAGATCGAGCGCGATGGCAACGTGGTCAGCGTGGTGGGGCCCGGCGAGCGGCTCAAGGGCGGCGACCGGCTGGTCTTCGCCGGCACCTCCGCCGGCGCCGTGGAACTGCAGCAGATCCGCGGCCTGGTGCCCTCGCATCCGGGCGAGTCGAGCCTGCAGAAGGACTTCAAGGAGCGCCGCCTGGTGGAGGCGGTGGTCTCCGACCAGTGCCAGTTCATCGGCCGGCGGATCCGCGACGGCCACTTCCGTACCCTCTACGGGGCCGCGGTGCTGGCGGTGTGCCGCGGCGGCGAGCGGGTGGCCGGCAACCTGGGCCAGATCCGCCTGCAGCCGGCCGACGTGCTGCTGCTCGAGGCCCGCCCGCCGTTCATCGAGCGCCACCGCCAGTCCCGGGACTTCCTGCTGATCAGCCAGGTCAACGGCTCGGCGCGGCCGGCCCACGAGCGGGCCTGGCTGGCCTGGAGCATCCTCGCCGCCGTGGTGCTGCTGGCCTCCACCGGCCTGACCAGCCTGCTCAACGCCGCCATGCTGGGCGCGGCGGCCTCGGTGCTCAGCGGCTGCTGCAGCATCGGCGCCGCCAAGCGCGGCCTCGACACCCAGGTGCTGCTGACCATCGCCGCCTCCTTCGGCCTGGGGGCGGCCCTGGAGGCCAGCGGGGCGGCCGGCGTCCTGGCCGGGATGGCCATGGGGCTGGTCGATGGCAACCCCTGGTGGCTGCTGATCGGCACCTACCTGGTGGTGGCCCTGCTCACCGAGCTGGTGACCAACAACGCCGCGGCGGTGATCACCTTCCCGGTGGTGATCGCCGGGGCCGAGAGCCTGGGCGTCAGCCCCATGCCCTTCGTGGTGGCGGTGATGTTCGCCGCCTCGGCCAGCTTCCTGACGCCCATCGGCTACCAGACCAACCTGATGGTCTACGGGCCCGGCGGCTACCGGCTGGGCGACTACCTGCGGGTGGGCGCCCCCCTGAACCTGCTGACCGCCGGGGTGGCGCTGGGGCTGATTCCGCTGGTCTGGCCGTTCTGATCCCCTCGCCGCGGGCGGCGCTTTGCGCTAGGGTGTCGCTTTTGTCCGCGGAGACGACCCCATGAGCGCACCCGACGAGCTGATCATCGAGCCCGGCGACGGCCGCCCGGCCGACGCCTGCGTCTTCATCCTTCACGGCCTGGGCGCCGACGGCCACGACTTCGAGCCGCTGGTGCCGGCGCTGGGGCTGCCCGACTCGCTCGCCGTCCGCTTCATCCTGCCCCATGCGCCGCGCCTGCCGGTGACCATCAACGGCGGCATGGTCATGCCGGCCTGGTACGACATCAAGGAGATGAGCCTCGACCGCCGGGTCGACGAGGCGCAGCTCAAGGCCTCCGCGGAACGCATCCAGGGCCTGGTGCGCGAGCAGATCGAGCTGGGCATTCCCGCCGAGCGGATCATCCTTGCCGGCTTCTCCCAGGGCGGCGCCGTGGCCTATGAGGCGGCGTTGACCTTTCCCCATCGGCTGGGCGGCCTGCTGGCCATGTCCACCTACCTGGCCACCGCCGACAGCCTGGAGCCGGCCGAGGCCAATCGCGACCTGCCCGTCGAGATCCATCATGGCCACCTCGACCCCGTGGTGCCCGAGGCCCTGGGCCAGGCCGCCCGCGGCCGGCTCGAGGCCCTGGGCTACCCGGTGCGCTATCGCCAGTACCCCATGGCCCATGCGGTCTGCCCCCAGCAGGTGGCGGACATCGGCCGCTGGCTGGCCGAGCGCCTGGCGAGCTGACGGAGCCCGGGCATGGAGGCGGCTCGCGAGCCCCGCGCCCCGGGGGCGACATGGCGGACCGTGCTGCGCTGCGCCCGCCCCAACTTCCTGGTGCTGGCGCCGCTGTGCGTGCTCCTGGCGATCCTCGTCGCCCGCCTCGAGGGCCATGCGCTCGGCGTCGGCGAGGCGCTGGCGGTGCTGGCCGGCGCGCTGCTGGCCCACGCCGCGGTGAACCTGCTCAACGAGCACCACGATCACGCCAGCGGCCTGGACGCCACCACCCGGCGCACGCCGGTCTCCGGGGGCAGCGGGGCCCTGCCGGCGCATCCGGCGGCGGCGCCTTGGGTGCGTCGCGCGGGGCTGGTCTGCCTGGCCGGGGTGATGACCATCGGCGCCTGGGCGCTGTGGCGCTCGGGCCCGGCGCTGCTGGCCTACGGCCTGCCGGGGATCGTCCTGGTGGTGGCCTACACGGGGGTGCTGACGCGGCGCCCGCTGCTCTGCCTGCTGGCGCCGGGGCTCGGCTTCGGCCCGGTGATGGTGGCGGGCAGCCACCAGGCGCTGATCGGCGAGCCGTCCTGGACGGCGCTGGTGGTCGCCCTAGTGCCCGGCCTGCAGGTCAGCGCCCTGCTGCTGCTCAATCAGCTGCCGGACATCGACGCCGACCGCCGGGTCGGACGCCACCACCTGGCGATCGTCCTGGGGCCGCGGCGTGCCGCCCGGCTGGCCGCGGGCCTGCTGGTGGCGGCCTACCTGGTGGTGCCGGCGGGCATCGCCGCCGGTGGCCTGCCGGCCTGGAGCGGGCTGGCCTGGCTGCCGCTGCCGGCCCTCGCCGGGCTGGTCATCGGCCTGTGGCGCCTGCCCGACGCCCCCGACGCGACGCGGCTGGTGGCGCTGCTGACGCGCAACGTCATGCTGCTGCTCGGCACCCTGGCGCTGCTGGCTCTGGGGCTCTGGCTGGCCGGGTAGTCCGGCCTAAGTCTATCTCGACGCGGCGCCGCGGTGGCGACATCATGGGGGCAGCCCCTTCATCCGTTGCCAGCCAGGACAGCCCCATGACCCAGTCTTCCTTCGCCCCCCTGCCCGATGACGCCGGCTACTTCGGCCGCTTCGGCGGCCAGCTCATCCCGCCCGAGCTCAAGCGGGTGATGGACGAGATCGCCGCCGCCTATGACGAGATCCGCCAGCGGGAGGACTTCCAGCGCGAGCTCGCCGACCTGTTCGCCGACTACGTGGGCCGCCCGAGCCCGATCTTCCATGCCCGCCGCCTCTCCGAGCGTTTGGGTGGCGCCCAGATCCACCTCAAGCGCGAGGACCTGAACCACACCGGCGCCCACAAGATCAACCACTGCCTGGGCGAGGCGCTGCTCGCCAGGTTCATGGGCAAGACCAAGGTGATCGCCGAGACCGGGGCCGGCCAGCACGGGGTGGCGCTGGCCACCGCCTGCGCCCTGGTGGGCATCCCCTGCGAGATCCACATGGGCCAGGTGGACATCGAGAAGGAGCATCCCAACGTCACCAAGATGAAGATCCTCGGCGCCGACCTGGTGCCGGTGACCCGGGGCACGGCGACCCTCAAGGACGCCGTGGACAGCGCCTTCGAGGAGTACCTCAAGGATCCCCGGCGCTATATCTACGCCATCGGCTCGGTGGTGGGCCCGCATCCCTTCCCGAGGATGGTTCGCGACTTCCAGTCGATCATCGGCCGCGAGGCCCGGGAACAGTTCCAGGCCCGGCATGGCCGCCTGCCCGACCAGGTGGCGGCCTGCGTGGGCGGCGGGTCGAATGCCATCGGCATGTTCACCGCCTTCCTCGAGGACGCCGAGGTCAAGCTGGTCGGCGTCGAGCCGGCCGGCGAGGGCCTGGACACGCCCCGCCACTCGGCGACCCTGACCCTGGGCAGGCCAGGCGAGATCCACGGCATGGCCTGCTACGTGCTCGAGGACGAGGCCGGCCAGCCGCTGCCGGTGCATTCCATCGCCTCGGGGCTCGACTATCCCGGCGTGGGCCCGCAGCACAGCTACCTCAAGGAGCAGGGACGGGTGGACTACGTCAGCGCCACCGACGACGAATGCCTGGACGCCTTCCTGACCCTGTCCCGGGTGGAAGGCATCATCCCGGCGCTGGAGAGCGCCCACGCCGTGGCCTGGGCCATGCGCACCGCCCCGACCCTGTCGCCGGACCGGCACCTGCTGGTCAACCTCTCCGGGCGCGGCGACAAGGACGCCGACTACGTCGCCGCGCACCTGGGCCTCTAGGCGACGCCGCGCCGCTGCCGATCCCCGGACGATGGGCTAGGGTGTAGGGGGAGACTGTCGCCCTCTCATCGCAAGGAGCCCCAAGGATGCGGGGATTGTCCTGGTTGACGGGCCGCCGCCGTGGCGGCGAGCCCGAGGCCTCGCTCGCGGCCGAACTGCTCGCGCACTTTCCCGGCGCGGCCCTGTGGCTGGATGCCGACGGCGTGATCCGCGAGGCGGCCCCGGGGCTGGCGGCCTGCCTCGGCCATGCCCCCGAGGCCGTGGTCGGGCGTCGCCTCACCGTGCTCGACGAGGCCCCCCTGGACGGCGAGCTGGCCCGCGGCCTGGCCCGGGTCGCCGCGCACGGCACCCCTTGGCGAGGCCTGGTGCGCTGCCGGCATGCCGAGGGACACGGGCGCTACCTGGACGTGCTGATTCGCCCGGCCCGCCCGGAGCGAGGCCGGCCGCGGCTGCTGGCGGTGATGCAGGACGTCGACCCCCTGGTGGCGCCGGCCCGTCAGGACGCCCGCCGGCTGCGGGTGCTGGAGGACAGCCTGGGCCGGCTGCCCGGGGCGGTCTTTCGGCTGCGACAGGACGCCCGGGGCCGGCTGCGCTTCGATCACCTGGCCGGCGAGGTTGCCGCGCTCTGCGACCTGGACGCGGAGGCCCTCGTCGCCGCGCCGCGGCGCCTCCTGACGGGGGCCTTCGAGGCCGATCGCGAGGCGCTGTCCGCGTCGCTGGCCCGCTCGGCGGTGGCCCTCGCGCCCTGGCACGAGGCGTTTCGCTGGGGAGCCGGCGAGCGCTGGCTGGAGGTCCGGGCGCGGGCGTGGCGGGACACGGAGGGCGAGACCGTCTGGGACGGCTGGCTGGAGGACATCACCGAGCGCAAGCGGGACGAGGCGCGGCTCCGCCGGCTGATCACCACCGATACCCTGACCGGGTTGCTCAACCGCCGCGGCTTCATGGCCAGCGGACGGGCGGTGCTGGCCCATGCGGCCCGCTTCCGGCGGCCGGTGGCGGTGACCATGCTCGACCTGGATCACTTCAAGGCGTTGAACGATGCCCATGGCCATGCGGCCGGGGATATCGCCCTGCAGGAGTTCGCCCGCCTGTGTCGCGACTGCCTGCGGCCCTATGACCTGGTCGCCCGGGTCGGCGGCGAGGAGTTCGCGGCCATGCTGGCCGACGGCGATGCCGAGGAGGCCCGGCAGGTCTTCGAGCGCCTGCGCCGCACCGTGGCCGATGCCGAGATCGTGCTCGGCGGCGAGACCCTGCATGTCACGGTGAGCCTGGGGCTGGCCTTCGTGCCGCCGGGGGGCGATCTCGACGAGGGCCTGACCCGCGCCGACCGGGCGCTCTACCGGGCCAAGCAGTCGGGGCGCAATCGCCTGGTCGGGCCGGCGGCGGCGGGGGAATGACTGGCCTCTCGCGGGGGCTCTGGGTCAGGATAGGGGCGACGCATACCCGAAGAGGAGGAACCGATGTCTCTGTCCGAGGATTTTCGCCTGCCGGTGGCCTGTCCCGCCTGCGGCAGTCACCTGATGCGGGTGTCCCGGGTCCGCAACCCCGACGATCGCGTGCACTGTGCCTCCTGCCAGCGGTTCGTGTGCCTCTACCACGAGGCCCAGACGGTGCTCCAGAAGGGGCCCGGCAGCGACAGCGAGGCGCTTATCGAGGCCGCGGTCAACCGCGGCCCCTGAGCGGTCGCCGCGACCAGGCGGGCCGGCGCCCTTCGGCGCCGGCCCGCGTCGTTCAGGGTGGAACGTCGGTAACGGCTCAGAGCAGCTCCTCGCCGGCCAGCGCCAGGCGCGAGCGCTCCACGCTCTTGAGGGTGACATGGCCGGCATGGGGCCAGTCACGGAAGCGTTGCACCACCGCCGCCATGCCGCAGGTGTTGGCGGTGAGGTAGGGGGTATCGATCTGCCCCACGTTGCCGAGGCAGACGATCTTGGTGTTGCGCCCGGCCCGGGTGATCAGGGACTTGAGCTGCTTGGGCGTGAAGTTCTGGGCCTCGTCGATGATCAGGAAGGTGTCGTTGAGGGTCCGGCCGCGCATGAAGCCCGGGGCGCGGATCTGCACCCGGGAGCCCAGCAGTTGGCGCGTGGCCTCCTGGTCCCAGCTGGTGCTGCCGTCGTGCTCGTCGCGCAGCAGGTTGTCCATGTTGTCGTGGAAGGCCCCCATCCAGGGCGACATCTTCTCCTCCTCGGTGCCGGGCAGGTAGCCGATGTCCTCGCTCATCGAGATCGGCGCCCGGGTGAACACCACCCGTTCGAAGCGCTTGGCGTCCAGGGTCTGCTGGAAGGCAGCGGCCAGGGTCATGAAGGTCTTGCCGGTGCCGGCGCTGCCGGCGATGGTGACCAGGTCGACGCCGTCGTCCATCAGCAGGTTCAGGGTGAAGTTCTGCCGGCTGTCGTGGGCGTGCACGCCCCAGACGCTGGCGCCGTGGCGATAGTTGGTGAGCAGTTCCAGGACGGCATGCTGTGGGCCGAGTTCGCGGATCACTGCCTCGAAGCTGGCGCCGTCGTCGCTGTCGGAGACCAGCATGCCCAGGTGCCAGTCGGCGGGGATCTCGCCGGCCAGGCGATAGACGACCTTGCCGCCGTCCACGCGGTCGACCTTCACCTCGACCCGGAGGCTTTCCCACAGGCCGCTGCCGTCGTGGCCGGCGTCCGGATAGATGCGGGCGCCGCCGAGCATGGCGTCGCTGTCGTCGAAGGCGCGGTCGGTGAGGTAGTCCTCCACCGGCACGCCTACCGCCGCGGCCTTGACCCGCAGGTTGATGTCCTTGGTGACCAGGATCACCGAGGCGTCGGGGCGCTCGTCGCGCAGCCGGCAGGTCTCGGTGAGCAGGCGATTGTCGGGGTTGTCCTCCAGGTGGTCCGGGGTCTCGAGGTCGTCGTAGCAGAGCAGCCGCAGCCGGCCTTCGGGGCCCGACAGGCGGGGGATGGGAATGCCGTCGCGGATCTGGTCGAGATCGACGTTGGCGGTGAGGTCCGAGAGGGTCCGGCTGACCTGCCGGGCGGTGCGGGCGATCTCGCGGATGCCGTTCTTGTGCTTGTCGAGCTCCTCGAGCACGGTCATGGGGATCACCACTTCGTGCTCATCGAACTGGTAGAGGGCGGCGGGGTCGTGGATCAGGACGTTGGTGTCCAGCACGTAAAGCCGGGTGGCCTTCTTGTCGATGCGTACCATCGGCGCAGCTCTCCTGATAGTCACCGGATCGACGTCAACAGTAGATGACGCCTCGATGTCGACACTGTCAGCGCGGGGTGTCAGTTCCGTGACAGGCGCGACGTGCAGGGCTGGGGATAGTGTCGGGATCACCTCCGTTCTTCATGGGACCGTCACAAGGGGCGTTCGTCTCCAGCATGGCCCAATCCCGCTGCTTTGCACAATTCAACGCTTGCCCAGCGCCACCCGGCGGTCGCTCAGGCCAGGATCATGACCCGGTCGTCGTCGAAGCGGACTGCCCAGGTGCGCAGGCGGACCCTCTCGTCCTCGAGGCACCGGCCGTCGGCGAGGCGGAAGTGCTGCTTGTAGAGCGGCGAGGCCACCACCGGCTCGCCGTCCAGGTCGCCGACGATGCCGCGGGCGATGACGTTGGCGTCGGCGAAGGGGTCGTGGTGATCCACGGCATAGAGCTCGGTGTCCTGGCCGGGCAGGTAGAAGAGCGCCACCTGGGCCGGGCCATCGGCGGTCTCGAGCCAGGCGGCGACGCCGGAGTGGGGGACCAGGTCGTTCCGGGTGCACAGGGGCTGCCAGGTCGGAGTCAGGGTCGGGGCTGTTGCGGTTGCGTGAGTCATGGGTAAGTTCCTTGTTCGTTCAGGGAGCGTAATAGTTGGCAACGTCGCCTTTGGCAGAGCGATAGACGCCGGTCTGGTCACTCGGGGCTGATCCGTCGACAGGTCCCGGGGTGCCGGACCACCGAGGAGGCGCTGTGAACCCCTCCCTTGGCGTAGGACCTCCTCTTCGACCTGTCCCCGGCGCCCCTCGTTGGCAGGCCTCGCCGCGGGCTGGCCCCATGACGGCAACAGGGTCGCCAGCGGCAGCGAGACGGCCGGTCAGGCGGGCCGGAGCTGGCCGCGCTCCTCGGTCACGATGATGTCCGGGTCGGGACGCGCGTCGTTGACGAAGCTGCGGAAGCGCTTGAGCTTTTCCGGGTCGTTGATGGCGCCCGCCCACTCGCACTCGTAAGCGTCGATGACGGTGCGCATCTGCGACTCGAGCTCGTCGCCTATCCCCAGGCTGTCCTCGAGCACCACCTCCCTGAGGTAGTCCAGGCCGCCCTCCAGGTTCTCGCGCCACACCGAGGTGCGCTGCAACCGGTCGGCGGTGCGCACGTAGAACATCAGGAAGCGATCGATGGCCTGGATCAGCTGCGCGTCGTCCAGGTCGGTGGCCAGCAGCTCGGCGTGGCGCGGGCGCATGCCGCCGTTGCCGCACACGTAGAGGTTCCAGCCCTGCTCGGTGGCGATCACGCCGACGTCCTTGCTCTGGGCCTCGGCGCACTCGCGGGTGCAGCCGGAGACCGCGAACTTGAGCTTGTGCGGCGAGCGCAGGCCCTTGTAGCGGTGCTCGAGCCGGATCGCCATGCCCACGCTGTCCTGCACGCCGTAGCGGCACCAGGTGCTGCCCACGCAGGACTTCACGGTGCGCAGCGACTTGCCGTAGGCGTGGCCGGTCTCGAAGCCGGCCTCGATCAGCTCGCCCCAGATGTCGGGCAGATCCTCGAGGCGGGCGCCGAACAGGTCGATGCGCTGGCCGCCGGTGACCTTGGTGTAGAGGCCGTACTGCTGGGCGACCCGGCCGAGCACCACCAGCTTGTCCGGGGTGATCTCGCCGCCGGGGACACGCGGCACCACCGAGTAGGTGCCGTTCTTCTGCATGTTGGCCATGAAGGTGTCGTTGGTGTCCTGCAGCGGGATGTGCGCGGCGTCGGTGATCGGCTCGTTGAAGCAGGAGGCCAGGATCGAGGCCACCGCCGGCTTGCAGATATCGCAGCCCAAGCCTGGCGACTGTGGAGAGCCGTGGCCGTGGCGGTCGATCAGCTCGCCGAAGGTCTTGATGCCCTCGACGCGGACGATGTCGTAGAGCTCCTGGCGGGTGTGGGCGAAGTGCTCGCAGATCGACTGGTCGACCTCCACGCCGCGGGCCTCGAGCTCGTGGTCGACCACGCTCTTGAGCAGCGCCGCACAGCCGCCGCAGCCGGTGCTGGCGCGGGTGGAGCTCTTCACGGCCCCCAGGTCGGTGGCGCCGGCATCGAGGGTCTCGCAGATCGCGCCCTTGGTGACGTTGTGGCACGAGCAGATGGTGGCACCGTCGGGCAGGGCGTCGGCACCCAGCGTCGGCGCGCCCTCGGTGGAGGGCAGGATCAGCGAGGCCGGGTCCTCGGGCAGCTCCAGGCCGTTGGCGTAGTACTGCATCAGGGTGTCGTAGTACTCGTTGTCCCCCACCAGCATGGCGCCGAGCAGCTTCTTGCCGTCGCTGGAGACCACCAGCTTGCGGTACTCCTGCTTGATCTCATCCAGGTAGCGGAAGGTCCGCGCGCCGGGGTTCTGGTTGCCGTGGGCATCGCCGATGGCGCCCACGTCGACGCCCAGCAGCTTGAGCTTGGTGCTCATGTCGGCGCCCTCGAAGGTCAGCTCTCCGCCCAGCAGGGTGTCGGCGGCGGCCTTGGCCATCTGGTAGCCGGGGGCCACCAGGCCGAAGATGCTGGCGTTCCACAGCGCCACCTCGCCGACGGCGAGGATCGCCGGGTCGCTGGTCAGGCAGCGGTCGTCGATCACCACGCCGCCGCGCTCGCCCATCTCCAGGGCGCAGTCGCGGGCCAGCTCGTCGCGGGGCCGGATGCCGGCGGAGAACACGATCAGGTCGGTCTCCAGCACCTTGTCGTCCTGGAACACCATGCGATGGAAGCTGGCCTCGCCATCCTCGATGTGCTGGGTGGCGCGGTCGGTGAGCACCTGCACGCCCAGGGACTCGATCTTCTCGCGCAGCAGCTCGCCGCCCTCGGCGTCGACCTGCATCGGCATCAGCCGCGGGGCGAACTCGACCACGGCGGTGTCGAGCTCGAGGCCGCGCAGGGCGTTGGCCGCCTCCAGCCCCAGCAGGCCGCCGCCGACCACCACGCCGGTGGTGGCGTTCTCGGCCGCCGCGCGGATGGCGTCCAGGTCGTCCAGGGTGCGGTAGACCAGGCAGTTGTCGCGCTCGTGGCCGGGGATCGGCGGCACGAAGGGATAGGAGCCGGTGGCCAGTACCAGCCGCTCGTAGGGGTAGCGACCCTGGGCGGTGACTACCTCGGCCTTGTCGCGGTCGATGGCGGTCACCGTCTCGTCGAGGCGCAGCTCGACGCCGCCCGCGGCGTAGAAGTCGGCGTCGCACAGGGCCAGCGACTCGGCGTCGCGGCCGGCGAAGTACTCGGAGAGGTGGACGCGGTCGTAGGCGCGATGCCGCTCCTCGCCGAACACCGTGATGCGGTAGCGCTCGGTGGCGCCGCGTTCGATGAATTGCTCGACCAGATGGTGGCCGACCATGCCGTTACCGATGATGATCAGCTGCGGTTTTTCGGGACTGGGCTGGTTCATGCGGCCTCCTCCTGCAGGGGGCTTTTCATGGTTGGATTCGGCGTCGTGGAAGTCGGATCGTCGAGAAGCGGGGTGGCGTCGCTGGCACCGAACAGCAGCGCCTGGCGACAGGCGCTCAGGTCGCGGCCGGCCAGCGACTGCTCGAAATACCAGGGGCCGGCGGCGGTGTCGCCGTAGAGCACGGCGCCCTCGAGGCGGCCGTCACGCAGCAGCAGGCGCCGGTAGTCGCCGTGATCCGGATCGTGATAGGTCAGCACCTCGTGGTCGTCGTCGGCCTCGATGGAGCCGAAGGCATACAGCGACACGCCGCTGACCTTGAGCTTGGTGGCGGTGGGCGCCTCCACGTAGCCGTCAGAGCTTTCGCCGGCCAGGTGGGCGGTGAGCACCTCGACCTGGCGCCAGATCGGCTCGACCAGCCCATAGGTGCTGCCCTCGAACTGGCAGCACTCGCCCAGGGCATGGATCGCCGGGTCGGAACTGGTCAGGTGGGCGTCGACGACCACCGCGCGGTCGACCTCGAGGCCGGCCGTGCGGCCCAGCTCGGCATTGGGTGCGATGCCGATGGCCACCACCAGGCAATCGGCGGGCAACAAGCGGCCATCGGCCAGACGGGCGCCGGTCACATGGCCGTCGTCGTCGGCCTCCAGGCGATCGAGCCGGCCGCCGGTGATGATCTCGAGCCCGCGGCTCGCGAGCTCGTCCTCGAGCAGGCCGGCGGCGGTGGCGTCGAGCTGACGGTTCATCAGCCGTGCGTCACGCTGGACGACGCTCACCCTCATGCCGCGCTTGCGCAGGCCCTCGGCGGCCTCCAGGCCCAGCAGGCCGCCGCCGATCACCACCGCGCGCCCGTCGCCACGGGCCCGGGAGCAATCGACCAGCGCCGCGGCGTCATCGAGATCGCGGAAGGCATGAACGCCATCGAGCTCGAGGCCGGGAATCGGCGGCATGGCCGGCCGCGACCCGGTGGCCAGCACCAGGCGGTCGTAGCCGAGTTCGCGGCCGGCATCGGTGATCACCCGCCGGGCCTGCCGGTCGATGACCTCGACCCGCTCGCCGAGCACCAGCTCGACGCCGTGTGCGGCGTACCAGTCGGCGTCGCGCAGGGTCAGCGCCTCGCGCTCCATCTCGCCGGCCAGCAGCGGCGAGAGCAGGATGCGGTTGTAGGCGGGGCAGGGTTCCTCGCCGATCAGGGTGATGCGGCGGGGGGCGCCGTCGCGGCGGACCAGGCCTTCGACCAGACGCTGGCCGGCCATGCCGTTGCCGACGATCACCAGGTGATCGATGGGGCAGGCCGCCGCCTGAGGCCGTATGGAGTCATCGGGGCACATGGGATTCCCTCCTGAAACGCGGAAGACGCCTCGACGCTCCCCGGCTGTGGGGAGCATGGAGACGTCTTCGTCTGGCATTCGATGTGCGATCGCCGTTGACCGCCGGGGCCGGGGGCCCTTCGTTCGCTCAGTACCAATCAATTATCGGGCCAGTTTTCTGTGAACTCCTTTAAATACAGGGCTTTGTGGCGGGGTGGTGGGCAGGCGATCGAGGCGGTGGTCGCCCCGGTGCGGGGATCATGCACCTCCCCGGGGCGTGGCGGCATCGACATGCACGGGGCTGTAGCAGGCGTCGATCCGCTCGCGGTCGAGGGAGCCGCCGAGCTGCCGGGCCAGGTGTTCCACCACGGCCCCCAGCTGTCCGGCGTCGGGGCGCAGGGCCGTGAAGCGCTGGTCGACCGGCGCCTCCCCCAGCGGCAGGGTCGGCAGGTGGTCCAGGGCGCGGTCCAGGTAGGGGGGCAGGGCCAGCCAGTCTCGCGCCTGGCGACGGTGGTCGGGGGAAGCGGTCAGCCAGTCGGCGGCGGCGATCAGGGCGCGGATCATGGCCGTGAGGGTGGTTGGGTGGCGCTCGGCCCAATGCCGGGTCACGCCCAGCACCTTCTCCGGATGACCGGGCCACAGCTGGGCGCCGGTGGCGACGATATGGCCGCCGCCGCGATGCGCGGCCTGGGTGCCCCAGGGCTCGCCGACGCAGAAGCCTTCGATGCGTCCCAGCTCGAGGGCCTCGACCATGCGCGATGGCGGCAGGGCCACCAGCTCGACGTCGGCGTCGGGATCGAGGCCGCCCAGGGCCAGCCAGTCGCGCAGCTGGAAATGGTGGCTGGAGAAGGGGTGCACCATGGCCAGGCGTGGCCTCGGGGCACCGCGGCCTGGCAATCGGGCGGCGAAGCCGCGGGCGTTGATGGCCGGGTCCCGCCCTCCGGGGGTGTCGTCGTAGGGGGCGGCCATGCCCTGCGCCCAGCGGTGCGACAGCACCAGGGTGTTGCCGTTGCGTCCCAGCACCAGCGGAGCCAGGGTGTCGCAGGGCGGGCCCGACAGCCCCAGGCTCATGGCCAGCGGCAGGGGGGCGAGCAGCTGGGCGCCATCGAGCAGGCCGGCGGCGAGCTTGTCGCGCAGGGTCGACCAGGCGCTCTCGCGGGACAGCGTGACGTCGAGCCCCTCGGCGGCGAAGAAGCCGCCTTCCCGGGCGACGATCGGCAGGGCGGCATCCAGCAGCGGGACGAATCCCAGGGTCAGATGGGAACGCTCGGGGGCGTGGGACATGCTCATTGGCCTTTCTCCAGTCCTTCGAGGATATCGATCACGTTGGCGGCCACCTCGCCGATGCGCTGGCCGCGGTCCATGGCCAGCTTGCGCAGCATCCGGTAGGCCTGAGGCTCGTCACAGTCCTGGTGCTTCATCAGCAGGCCCTTGGCCCGCTCGATGCGCTTGCGTTCGGCGAGCTGGCTGCGCGTGCGGTCGAGTTCCTGGCGCATCGACTGGAAGGCATCGAAGCGCGCGACGGCGACCTCGAGGATCGCCTTGACGCGACTCGGCACCAGGCCGTCCACCACATAGGCGCTGACCCCGGAGGCCAGCGCGGCCTGCATGGAATCGGGGTCGTGCTGGTCGGCGAAGAACACCACCGGACGCGGGTTCTCCCGGTTGAGCAGCGCCATGCTGTCGAGGGTGTCCCGGTCGGGGGATTCCATGTCGATGATCACCACGTCGGGGGCATGGCGGGCGACCATGTCGTTGAGGCTGGCCGGGCTCTGCAGGTGGCAGATCACCTCGTGGCCTTCCTGGCCGAGGGCTTCCTCGACCATGGCGGCGCGGACGGTCTCGTCGTCGACCAGCAGGATTCGCAAGGGCTGGGGCATGGGGTATGGCTCTTGGTCTTGGTCATTGCCCATGCGCTTGCAAGAATCATTCCAGCGACGGCGGGGCCGGCGCTCGGGGCGCGCTTCCTGCTCGGCGGCGACGGAGGTTGCACCTCCGGAAGGCGTGGCGGGCCTTCGTCGCTGCGGTCTGGTGCAAATTGCGTCACGGGGGCGTGGGGCAAGCCCGCCACGACGCGCCTCACCGCGGATGGCACGCCCCTTGCTTGACTCTTGCCAGTACTACCGGCAAATCATCCCGGGTCGCCGCGTCGGCGACCCATGGCAACGACGCCCACCCTCCACCTCGGCCCTTGCCGGTGTGGACGGTGGGCGTCGTCGTTCCGGGACCCGCGATCGCTATCGAGGAGTGCACCAATGCATCAGGCTCGAACCACCTGCCCCTACTGCGGCGTCGGCTGTGGCGTGAGGGTCGACATCGAGGACGGACGCCTCCACGGCGTGGAGGGTGACGGGGGCCATCCGGCCAACTACGGACGGTTATGCGTCAAGGGCTCGGCGCTCGCCGAGACCCTGGGGAGCCACGGCCGCCTGACGCGCCCCCGGGTCGACGGCGTCGAGGTCGACTGGGACACCGCGCTCGACGCCGTGGCCGAACGGCTCCAGGCCACCCGCGACACCGCGGGCGACGAGGCCCTGGCGGCCTACCTGTCGGGGCAGCTGCTCACCGAGGACTACTACGTCGCCAACAAGCTGTTCAAGGGCTTCCTCGGCACGCCGCACCTGGATACCAACTCACGGCTGTGCATGGCCTCGGCGGTGGCCGCCTACAAGCGCGCGCTGGGCGCCGACGCCGTGCCCTGCAGCTACGAGGACCTGGAGGAGGCCGAACTGGTCGTGCTGGTGGGCGCCAACCTGGCCTGGAACCATCCGGTGCTCTATCAGCGACTGCGCACCGCCAAGGTGCGCAATCCCTTGATGCGGGTGGTGGTGATCGATCCCCGCGTCACCGATACCTGCGAGATCGCCGATCTCTACCTGGGACTCAAGCCCGGCAGCGACGCCCGGCTGTTCAACGGCCTGCTCGCCTGGTTGGCCGACAAGGGCAGGCTCGACCGGGTCTACCTGGAGAGGCACACCCAAGGGCTCGAGGAGGCGCTGGCCGCGGCCCGCGAGGACGATGGCTCCGTCGAGGCCGTCGCCGCCGATTGCGATCTCGACCCGGAGCGTCTGGAGACCTTCTTCTACTGGTTCGCCAGCCAGCTGCACGTGGTGACCCTCTACTCCCAGGGCATCAACCAGTCGTCCAGCGGCACCGACAAGTGCCACGCCATCATCAACTGCCACCTGGCCGGCGGCAAGATCGGCCTGCCCGGCGCCGGACCCTTCTCGATCACCGGCCAGCCCAACGCCATGGGCGGCCGCGAGGTCGGCGGCCTGGCCAACCAGCTCGCCGCCCACATGGACTATGACTCGCCCGGCGCCATCGACCGGGTCACGCGCTTCTGGGCCACCGAGCACCTGGTGCCGACCCTGCCCGAGGGGCCGGGACACAAGGCCGTGGAGCTGTTCGAGGCCATCGAGCGCGGCGAGGTCCGGGCCCTGTGGGTAATGGCCACCAACCCGGCGGTCAGCCTGCCCGACGCCGACCGCGTGCGGGCGGCGCTGGCGAAGTGCCCATTGGTGATCGTCTCCGAGTGCATGGCCGACACCGACCTGCTGCCCTATGCCGACATCGTGCTGCCGGCCTCCTCCTGGTCGGAGAAGGACGGCACCGTGACCAACTCCGAGCGGCGCATCTCGCGCCAGCGCGGCCTGCTGCCGCCCCCCGGGGAGGCGCGCCACGACTGGTGGATCGTCTGCGAGGTGGCCCGGCGTCTGGGCTACGGCGAGGCCTTCGCCTATGAGCACCCCGCCGAGATCTTCGTCGAGCACGCCCGGCTGTCGGGCTTCGAGAACGACGGCCGCCGTCTGTTCGATATCACGGCGCTGGCCGAGCTCGACCGCGAGGCCTACGACGCCCTGGCGCCCGTCCAGTGGCCGGTCACCGAGGCCGCGCCGCGAGGCACCACGCGGCTGTTCGAGGATGGCCGCTTCGCCACTCCGGACGGCCTGGCCCGGCTGATGCCGGTGCGCCCGCGGGGCCCCGCGCAGGCGCTCTCCGCGGCACGCCCGCTGCGCCTCAACACCGGTCGGGTGCGCGACCAGTGGCACACCATGACCCGTACCGCCCGGGCACCGCGGCTGATGAACCATCGCGCCGAGCCGTTCGTCGAGATCACCCCGGAGGATGCCGCGACGTTCGGCGTGGGCGACCAGCAGCTGGCGCGGCTGACCGGCGCCGGCGGCGAGTATCGCGGCCGGGTGCGGCTGACCAGGGGCCAGCGTCGCGGCGAGGTCTTCGTGCCCATGCACTGGACCGACCGCTTCAGCGGCGCGGCGCGCATGGGCGCCCTGCTCGCCGCCCACCTCGATCCCGTCTCCGGCCAGCCCGAGACCAAGCACGGCGCGGTGGCGCTGGCGGCGCTCGAGGTGGGCTGGGAGGCGACCCTGTTGATGGCCAGCGACGACGCCTCGGGCGGCGACTTCGCGGGCCACGACGACGGCGCCTACTGGGCGCGCATTCCGCTGGCCCACTGCCAGCGCTGGCAGCTCGCCGGCGGCGGGGCCGAGGAAGCGCCCCGCGACTGGCTGGCCTGGGTGCAGCGCTGGCTGCCCACGGCGCCGACCCTGTGGTGCGACGACCCGGCCGGCGGCCGGCTGCGCGCCGCGGGCCTCGAGGACGGCCGCCTGCGCTGGTGGCTGATGGTGGCCCCGCCCGCCGAGCTGCCGGGGCTGGCCTGGCTCGACGAGCGCTTCGCCGAGGCGTGCCGAGGGCAGCCCCTGACGGCCGATCGGCGCCGGCGGCTGCTGGCCGGCTGCGACGCCGGCGAGGCCGATGCCGGCCCCCTGGTCTGCAGCTGCCACCAGGTGGGCCAAAAGGCCATCGTCGCGGCCATCCAGGCCGGCGACACCAGTGTCGAGGCCCTGGGGGCGAGGCTCGCCTGCGGCACCCAGTGCGGCAGCTGCATTCCCGAACTCAAGTCCCTTATCGAAGACAGTGCCGAAGAGGAGGGGGCCCATGCGCGCTCTACACCGAACCCTGAAGTCGTCCAAGTGGCCTGACATCGCCGCCGGCCTGGCGCGGCTGGGCATGGGCGTCACGCGCTGGCTGGCCGATCCGAAGGGGGCGCGGGCCGGCGACGGCGCGATCCGGCAGCCGTGGCGCGGCGAGTGCCGCGCCGGCAACGTCTACCTGGTCGGCGCCGGCAGCGGCGACGTCGAGCTGCTGACGCTGAAGGCGGCGCGGTTGCTGCAACAGGCCGATGCCGTGGTCTTCGACCGCCTGGTCGGCGACGAGGTGCTGGCGCTGATCCCCGCCGGCCGCGAACGCTACTACGTGGGCAAGGCCCGGGGCCATCACAGCGTGCCCCAGGCCGAGATCGGCGAGCTGCTGGTGCGCCTGGCCGGCGAGGGCAAGGCGGTGGTGCGCCTCAAGGGCGGCGATCCGGGGGTGTTCGGGCGCATGGGCGAGGAACTCGCCGCGCTGGCCGAGGCCGGGGTCCCGGCCGAGATCGTGCCCGGCATCACCGCCGCCTCGGCGGCCTGCGCGACCATGGGCATTCCGCTCACCGACCGCGCCCATGCCCAGCAGCTGCGCCTGGTCACCGCCCAGCAGTGCCGTGAAGGCGGCGAGCCCGACTGGGCCGCCCTGGCCCGGCGGGACGAGACGCTGGTGTTCTACATGGGGCTGACCAGGGTCGCGGCCATCTGTGCCGGCCTGCGCGACGCCGGCCTGCCCGATGACTGGCCGATCCTGCTGGTGGCCAACGCCAGCCAGCCCGACCAGCGCTCGCTCGTGGGCACCCTGGCCGACCTGCCGGCCCGCCTCGAGGCAAATCCCTTGCCGTCGCCGTGCCTGATCATCGTGGGCAGCGTGGTACGCATGGTCGAGGCGACACCGGCGGCCGCCGGGGGCGGGGCATAGCCCGTCATCTTCCTGTCACCCGGGTAGCGCATCCTCCCGTCACTGGAAGGCTGACTCGATGCCGGCAGCGAGGCCCGGGACGATGCCCGCGATGCCGGCCGGATAAACGCTGTCTGACCGTGAGGAGACAAGGATGAGCAAGGAAATCGAAGACCATCGCCTGTTGAACCCGAGTAGCAACGAACCGTTCTCCTCGGTGCTGGAGAAGCGCGTCTCGCGCCGCCGCGTGATGCAGGGCGGGCTCGGCATGGCCGCCATGACGATGCTGGGCGGCTTCGGCCTGAGCGGGCTGGCGGGGCGCGCCGAGGCCTCGGGAGCCGAGAAGACGCCGCTGTCGCTGGCCTTCGATGCCATCCGCGGCTCGCGCACCGACGCGGTGGTCGTGCCGTCCGGGTATACCGCCCAGGTGCTGATTCCCTGGGGCACGCCGCTCAACGGCCAGGCGCCGAGCTGGCGCGAGGATCTCGCCTTCACCCCCGAGATCCAGGCCAACAGCGTCGGCATGCACCACGACGGCATGCACAACTTCGCCCTGGACGAGGCGTCCGCCTCGCGTCGCTTCCTGCTGGCGATGAACAACGAGTACATCGATCAGGCCGCCCTCTGGGCGCCGCAGGGTGGACCCACCAACGCCGACGGCGGCGCGCGCCCGGCCGACGAGGTGCGCACCGAGATCAACGCCCACGGGGTGACCGTGGTCGAGCTGCGCAAGGATGATGGCGGTCGCTGGCACCCGGTCACGGATTCCGGCTTCAACCGTCGCTACACCAGCGCGTCCGAGATGGTGCTGAGCGGCCCGGTGGCCGGCAGCGACTACGTCAAGACCAAGTACTCTCCGGACGGCACCCTCACGCGGGGCACCAACAACAATTGCGCCAACGGCTTCACCCCCTGGGGCACCTACCTGACCTGCGAGGAGAACTGGCCGGGCTACTTCATCAAGGATGCCGACCGCCAGCGTGACGACAACCGCCTGGGCATCGCCGAGGGGCGCGGCCGCTACGGCTGGGAGACCGCCGCCGGCGCCGCCGACGAGCGCGACGACGAGTTCGCCCGCTTCAACGCCACCCCGACGGGGGCCACGGCCACCGATGACTATCGCAACGAGCCGCGCACCTTCGGCTACATCGTCGAGATCGACCCCTATACCGGGGCTCGCGCCGTCAAGCGCACCGCCCTGGGGCGCTTCCGCCACGAGGGCTGCTGGCCGGGCAAGCTGGTGGCCGGCGAGCCGGTGGTGTTCTACTCCGGCCACGACTCGCGCAACGAGTACATCTACAAGTTCGTCTCCGATGCCCTCTGGGATCCGGCGGACGCCAATCGCCCGGGCGAGGAGCGCGACCGCCTGGCCCTCGGCGCCAAGTACATGGACGCGGGCACGCTCTACGTGGCGCGCTTCGATGCCGACGGCAGCGGCGAGTGGCTGCCGCTGACCCCGGAGGCCGAGACCCGTGACGGTCGCACCCTCGCCGAGGCCCTGGGCCTGGCCGCCAACGATCGGGCCGGGGTGATCATCCACACCTGTGACGCCGCCGACCTGATGGGCGCCACGCCCATGGACCGCCCCGAGTGGGGCGCCGTGGACCCGACCTCCGGCGAGGTCTACATGACCCTGACCAACAACTCCCAGCGCACCGAGGCGGGAACCGACGCCACCTACACCCACGACGGCAGCGACATCCGCGAGCCGGGCGTGGGCTATGCCACGGCGCCGACCAACGCGGCCAATCCCAGGGCCGAGAACGAGGGCGGCCAGGTGATTCGCTGGCGCGAGGCGGCGGGCTCGACCCGCTTCGACTGGGAGGTGTTCGTGTTCGGTGGGGCGGCCGGCGATGCCGACAACCCCTCCGGCCTGACCGAGCTCAACCAGTTCGCCAGCCCCGACGGCCTGCACTACGACGACCGCGGCGATGGCCAGGGCATCCTGTGGATCGAGACCGACAACGGCTACGCCAAGGTCGCGGACGACACCAATGATCAGGTGCTGGCGGTGGTGCCCCAGAACGTCGGCCAGGGAGAGGGCGAGGCCGCGGTGGTCGGCGGCGGCGACCAGGCCCAGCTCAAGCGCTTCGCGGTCGGCCCCAACGGCTGCGAGGTGACCGGCATCTGCTTCACGCCGGACAAGACCGCGATGTTCATCAACATCCAGCACCCGGGCAACTGGCCGGCCGGCGATGACGCCACCGCCGAGACCCGGGGCAGCGTGCGCCCGCGGGCCTCCACGGTGGTGATCCAGCGCGAGGACGGCGGCCAGATCGGCGTCTGAGCGCCTCGCCGTTTCCTGCCCCTGAAACGCGGCGCCCCCGGCAGATGCCGGGGGCGCCGCGTGTTTCCGGACAGGCGGTCACGGCCGGGACGCGGCCTCAGTCGTCGCCCCGCGCGAACGCCTCGAACACCTCGCGGCCGGTCAGGTCCCGGGTGTCGTTGGCGAAGGCGTACCAGGGCGGCTTCTCGTCGATGAAGATCTGGCTGTCGAAGGTCCAGGCCTGGCCCTCGTCGACCAGCCCCGCCGGGACGGCATAGTGCTCGCCGGTCTTGAGGCGGTAGAAGAGGTGGGTGCCGCAATGCCGGCAGAAGGCGCGCTCGGCCCACTCCGAGGAGGCGAAGACGCTGACGCTGTCCTCGCCCTCCACGGTGACGCGCGAGACCGATTCCAGGGCCAGCAGCGGACCGCCGCCCCAGGTTCGGCACATCCGGCAGTGGCAGGCGCCGATGTTCTGGCGGGCGGCCTCCACCGCGAGGGTCACGGCGCCGCACAGGCAGCTGCCGGTCAGGGTCATCGCATCCATCGCGTCAAGCCTCCTCGTCTGCGGGTCAGCCCTCGAGTTGGGCGAGGACGGTATCGGCGCTGCTGGCCTCGATCACGCCCTTGCGGGTATCGATGCCCAGGTATTCGACCACGCCGTCGTCGGCGATCAGCGCGAAGCGCTTGCTGCGCGTGCCCATGCCGCCCCCGCTGGCGTCCATGTCGAGGCCCAGGGCGCGGGTGAAGTCGGCGTTGCCGTCGGCCAGCATGGTCATCGCCTGGGCGTTCTGGTCCTTCTGCCAGGCGTCCATGACGAAGGCGTCGTTGACGGCCAGGCAGGCGATGGCATCGGCGCCGGCGGCGAGGATGTCGTCGGCGCGAACCACGAAACCGGGCATGTGGGTGTTGGAGCAGCCGGGGGTGAAGGCGCCGGGCACGGCGAACAGCACCACTCGGCGGCCGGCGAAGAAGTCGCCGGTGGCGAGATCCTCGGGCCCCTCGGGGCCGTTGGTCTTGATCGTGACGTCGGGCAGGCGGTCACCGATGGCGATCGTCATGGGGAAACTCCTTTTCGGTCGGGGAAAGTCGGATTCAGTCCTCGTCCAGCGGCGGCGTGGGGCGCACCAGGATCTCGTTGACGTCCACGTGCTCGGGCTGGCCGAGGGCATAGAGCGCGGCCGCGGCGATGTCGCGTGCCTCGAGCGCCTGTTCGGGGGGCTCGTCGAAGAAGGGCGTGTCGACCATGCCGGGCTCGATCAGGGTCACGCGGATGCCGCTGCCGCGCAACTCCTCGCGCAGATTGTAGCCGAGCCCCGTGACCGCCCACTTGGTGGCGCCGTACATCGAGCCGGGGATGGTGGCGCGTCCGGCGGCCGACCCGGTCAGCAGTATATGGCCGCGCGTGCGGCGCAGCGCCGGCAGGGCGGCCTGCACGGTGAGCCCCACGCCGTAGACGTTGGTCAGGATCATGTCGCGCCAGGCCTCGTGGTCGGCGCCGCTGAAACCGCCGGGCGAGCCGCCGCGGCCGGCGTTGGCGAACACCGCGTCGAGGCGGCCGAAGCGTTCCAGCGCCTGCTCCACCATGGCTCGCTGGGCCGCCATGTCGGTCACGTCCATGGCCACGGTGAGCACGTTCTCGGGCCCCAGCTCCTGGGCGAGGGGGGCCAGGCGCTCGCGGGAGCGGCCGGCCAGCACCAGCTTGTAGCCCTCCCGGGACGCCGCTCGCGCCGTGGCCGCGCCGATGCCGCTCGAGGCCCCGGTGATCAACAGTACGCCTTGCATCCGCCTCTCCCTCGTCTGAAGACACGCCCAGTCAGCATGGCCATGACCGCCGGCGTCTGCAAACGGCGGCGCCCCCGCCGCGGGACGACGGGGGCGCCGATGGCGTGCCGCCTGGCTCAGCGCAGCGACAGGGCGCCCTCGGCGGTGTCGCCGGCGGCGTCGCGATAGGCGGCGCCTTCCTCGGCTTCCGCCTGCGGCGAGAAGCGCACCGCCAGGGCGCACAGCGAGGCGATGATCACGGCCACGCCGAGGTAGAAGAGCCCCTGCTGGTAGGAGAGCGACTCGGAGCGGAACAGGAAGCCGGCGGCCACGGCGCCGGCGTTGCCGCCCGCGCCGACGATGCCGGCCACGGCCCCCAGGGCCTTCTTGTTGATGAAGGGCACCACCCCGAAGGTCGCGCCCTCGGCCATCTGCACGAACAGGCTGAACACCAGCATGATGCCGATGGCCAGCGCCAGGACCTGCATCTGCGAGAAGAACACCAGCGCCACGCCCTCGCAGAGCATGGCGATGAACAGCCAGCGCACCCGGCCCTTGAGGCCGCCGCTCTTGGCGAAGAGATCCGAGAAGATGCCGCCCAGGGTGCGGGCGAAGAGGTTCATCAGCCCGAACAGGCCGGCGATCAGGCCGGCGGTGGCCAGGCTCAGGTCGAAGTGGTCGAAGTAGTAGATGGCGGCGATGTTGTGGATGGTCAGCTCGACGCCGAAGCAGGCGGCATAGACCACGAACAGCGCCCAGACGCGCACGTCCCGGGCGGCGGCGGCGAAGCTGGCGCCCATGCCGTGCTCGCCGTCGGCCGGGGGCAGCTCGCCCCGGGCCCGCAGCTCGTCGAAGTCGCCGTCCGGGGCGTCCTGGGTGAAGCGATAGTAGGCGATCCCGGTGAGGAACAGCACCACGCCGGGCACCAGCATGGCCAGGCGCCAGCCGAGGGACTCGTTGACGCCGAGCATCAGGATGCCGGCGAACACCAGCGGCATCAGGATCTGGGTGGTGCCGCCGCCCAGGTTGCCCCAGCCGGCCGAAGTGGCGTTGGCGGTGCCCACCACGTTGGGGGCGAACATCACCGAGGTGTGGTACTGGGTGATCACGAAGGAGGCGCCGATGGCGCCGATGGCCAGGCGCGCCAGCAGGAAGCTCTCGAAGCTGTCGGCCAGGCCGATGGCCATCACCGGCAGCGAGCCCAGGCACAGCAGCCAGGTATAGGCCCGGCGCGGGCCGATCCTGTCGCAGAGCAAGCCGATGGCCAGGCGCACGACGACGGTGATGGCCACCGAGGCGATGATGGTATTGCCGATCTGGGTCTTGGTCAGGCCCAGGTCGTCCCGGATCACCGCCATCAGCGGCGCGATCCCGAACCAGCCGAAGAAGCAGAGGTGGAAGGCGAGCCAGGAGAAGTGGAAGGCGCGCATCTGCGGCGTCTTCACGTTCAGCAGTCGGATGCGGTTGGCCTTGTGGCGGATTTCCATGGGGATACCTCGTCGAATGACGTTCGAACACGCGATCTCTTGGGCCTTCGCCGTTGAAGGTCGGGTCCGACGCACTCGTACCCCGGGGGGCCTGGTCCACGTCCGGCACGCACTGGCCTTGGTAAAGCACATGCCTTGCCATCCGGCACGGATGCGTTGCTTTTCAGTAGGTTGAGCGATAAAGGGGCGGCGGGGCGCCCGCCGCCGACGGCGGCGCCTGCTGCATGGGGGATCAAGGCGGCGGGGGCTTGCCCCGCCGTGGTGCCCGCGGCCGGGGCGTTCAGCGCTGCAGGGCGAGGCGTCGGTCGCCGCGGGGGCAACGCAGGAGCTCGGAGCGGGCCAGCCACTCCGGGTCGGGGTAGTAGGTGAAGAGGTACTGGCGGTCCTTGAGGCTGTCGATCAGCGGGGCGGCGATCTCGTCGCGTACCGCCGGGCAACCATGGCTGCGGCCCAACCGCCCGGTGCGCTCGATGAAGGACTGGCTGACGTAGTCGGCGCCGTGCATGACGATGGCCCGTTCGAAGGCCAGGTCGTTGACGCCGGGTTCCAGGCCCTCCAGGCGCAGGGAGTAGCCGTTGCGGCCATGGTAGCTGTTCATGGTCCGGAACAGGCCCAGGCTGGACTGGTGGCTGTCCGGGATGTTGGAGAACTCGCGGGCCATGGCGTCGCCGGAACCCTGGCCGTGGGAGACCAGCTCATGGAACAGCAGGCGGTTGTCGGCCAGGTCGAAGACCCAGAGGCGCTTCTCGGTGGAAGGCTGCGAGAAGTCGATCACCGCCAGGCGCTCGGCGTCGGGGTCGGCACACCTCAGGGCTCGGGCCGCCAGGCGCAGGACCTCGGAATCGGCCTGGGGCGCCAGCCGGGCCAGGCGTTGGGCGAGAGGGGCGGTGGGTGTGGTGGCCGGTGTCTCGGCCCGGGCGAGGAAATCTCCCGAGAGCGCGGGGAACGTCAGGGTCATCAGGGCGACGGCCAGCAGGAGGCCCGTCGCTCGGCGAAGCGAACGCGGCGATGGCATGCGAAGTCTCAGGCTTGTGGGCTTGCTCGAATCGTGCCGGTGGCGGCAGGGTTCGCAGCGGCGCAATGGCGACGCCCCGGGGGGAGCCACTCAGGGGCTCATGGTCAGGAAGACCTGTCCCCTCCCTACAGGCGCCAGGAGGCCAGTTCATGCGAACAGCAGCTACCCTACCACGAGAGATCAGTCGCTGGGGGATGGCATTTCTCATCCTCCTGGTACCTGTTATCTCATTCTCCGATGCCGGGGAGGCGAGGCCGGGGGCCTCGTCGCGCCCCTTCCCCGCGGCGGAGGCCGCCCTGGAGCGCCCACCGTCGCCCCTGGCGGTGGCGCTCCGGGGCGCCACGCCGGCGGTCGCGGCTTTCCATGCCCGCCGCGACGGCGACCCGGCCTGGCAGTCCCCGGCGCGGGTCGCGGCCCTGGTGGAGCTGCTGGAGGCCTTGGAGGACGAGGGCCTGAGCCCGGCCGACTACCGGCCCGCACGGCTGGCGCGTGAGGCGCGCGCCGCCCTGGCCCCCGCCGCCCCGGCGGACGTCCGCGCTCGCTTCGAGGTGCGGGCCAGCGAGACCCTGGTCCGTGCCCTGGGCCACCTGCAGCGTGGCCGGCTCGCTCCCGCCGCGGTCTACCCGGGGTGGGAGATCCCCGTGCCGCCGGTGCGCCTGGACCTGGCGGCGATCCACCGGGCCCTGGCGGCAGGCGAGGTCGAGCGCGCCCTGGCCCTGGCCCGCCCCGACGGCGAGCGTTATGCCGCCCTGCGTCGGACCCTGATCCGCTACCGTCGGATCGCGCGCCTGGGCGGCTGGCCGGTCCTGCCCGAGCGCCGGGCGTCGCTGCGCCCGGGGGACGTCCATGCCGATGTGGCCCTGCTGCGCCGGCGCCTGGCGATGATCGGCGAGCTGGAGGTGATGGGCGCCGACGTGGGGCATTATCCCGGCGTCGAGCTGGAGGCGCCGGCGTCCCATCGCTATGGGCCCGGCCTGGTCGCCGCGGTGCGCCGCTTCCAGCGCCGGCACATGCTCGAGGACGACGGCATCGTCGGCCCGCGGACCCGGGCGGCGCTCAACGTGCCGGTCGAGCGGCGGCTGGCGACGCTGCGCGCCAACCTGGAGCGGGCGCGCTGGCTGTCCGGGGAGCGGCCGGTGCCCCACCTGCGGGTGGATCTGGCCGGCCAGCGCATCCGCTACCGGCGTCCCGGCGGGGAGACCTGGGAGTCCCGGGTCATCGTCGGCCAGGCCGGCCGGCCCTCCCCGGTGCTGCACTCGGCGATCACCCATTTCACCCTCAACCCCACCTGGACGGTGCCGCCCACCATCCTGCGCGAGGACATCCTGCCCGAGGTGCGCCGCGACCCCGGCTACCTGCTCGATCACGACATGCTGGTGCTCACCCCCCAGGGGCGCCGGCTGTCTCCCTGGGGCGTCGACTGGTGGCGCCCCGGGCCGGTGATCCTGCGCCAGCGCGCCGGGCCCCGGAACCCCCTGGGCCGGCTGGTGCTGCGCTTCCCCAACGACCACCTGGTCTACCTGCACGACACCCCCACCCGGGGCCTCTTCGGCCGGCCACGGCGGACCTTCAGTTCCGGCTGCATCCGCGTGGAGGGGGTGCTCGAGCTGGGGCGGATGCTGTTCGCCGACACCGGCACGCGGCGCGATCTCGGGGCGCTGATCGCCACCGGCCGCACCCGTAACGTCTCGCTGGCCCGGGAGGTGCCCCTGGCGCTGCACTACTGGACCGCCGAGGCCGAGGTGGGGGGCCTGCCGAGCTTCCGGCCGGACATCTACGGCCGCGATCCGGCGCTGATCGCCGCCCTGGCCGGCCCGCCTCAGGCGTAGCCCTCGGCCTGCAGGCGGAACAGCCGCGCATAGCGGCCGTCCCGGGCCATCAGGCTCGCATGGTCGCCGCGCTCGAGGATGCGCCCGCCGTCGATGACCAGTATCTGGTCGGCGGCGCGCACCGTGGAGAAGCGGTGCGAGATCAGCACCGTCATCTTGTCCCGGGCATGGGCGCGGAAGTCGGCGTAGACCGCCGCCTCGGCGGCGGCGTCCATGGCCGCGGTGGGCTCGTCGAGCACCAGGATATCGGCCTCCTCGCGCATGTAGGCCCGGGCCAGGGCGACCTTCTGCCACTGGCCGCCGGACAGCTCCTGGCCGCCCTTGAACCAGCGGCCGAGCTGGGTGTGGTAGCCGCCGGGCATGGCGTCGATGAAGTCCTCGGCCAGGCCGCGCCGGGCCGCCTCCCGCCAGCGCTGCTCGTCCTCGAAGGCGGCCACGTCGCCGGCGCCCAGGTTCTCGCCGACCTTGAGCTGGTAGCGCACGAAGTCCTGGAAGATCACCCCGATGCGCCGGCGCAGGGTCGCCAGGTCCCAGTCGCGCAGGTCGCTGCCGTCGAGCAGGATGCGCCCCTCGCTGGGGTCGTAGAGCCGGGTCAGCAGCTTGATCAGGGTGGTCTTGCCCGAGCCGTTGACCCCGACCAGCGCCAGGCTATGGCCCGGCGCCAGGTGCAGGTCGATGCCGGTCAGCGCCGGTCGCTCGGCGCCGGGGTAGGTGAAGCCGACCCCCTCGAAGCGGATGCCGTCGCCGGGGCGGGCGCCGGCGGTGAGCCGGCCGGTCTGTTCGGGGACCGGTTGCTCCAGGTACTCGTAGAGGTTGGAGAGGTAGAGGTTGTCCTCGTACATGCCGCCGATGGCGGTGAGACTCGCCGACAGCGCCGCCTGGCCCTGCTTGAAGACCATCAGGTACATGGTCATCTCGCCCAGCGTCAACGCCCCGGCCACGGTCTCCACCACCACCCAGGCATAGGCGCCGTAGAGGGCCAGGGTGCCCAGCAGGCCGAACAGGAAGCCCCAGGTCTCGCGGCGGATCGTCAGCCGCCGGTCCTCGGCGTAGAGGGTGTCGAAGATGCGCCGATAGCGGTCGAGCAGCAGCGGCTCCAGGCCGAACAGCTTGACCTCCTTGATGCTGTCCTCCCGGGCCAGCACCGTCTCCAGGTACATCTGCATGCGGGTCTGGGGCGAGCGCCAGCGGAACAGCCGGAAGGCGTCGCCGGAGAAGCGCGCCTCGGAGACGAACACCGGCAGGGCGCCGATGACCAGCACCAGCAGCGCCCAGGGGGAGAACTGCACCAGCAGCACGCCGAAGCTGGCCAGGGAGAGGGCGTTCTGCGCCAGCGCGAAGGTCTTGTTGACCAGCCCCAGGGGGCGGGTCGAGGCCTCGCGCCGGGCGCGGGTCAGCTTGTCGTAGAACTCCGAGTCCTCGAACTGGGCAAGCGTCAGGGTGCCGGCCTTCTCGAGGATCATGACGTTGACCTGGTGACCCAGCAGGGCGCGCAGCAGCGACTGCTGGGCCGAGAGGCCGCGCTGGGCCAGGGCGATCAGCGCCACCACCCCGGCCTCCAGCAGCACATAGTCCAGGGTCGGGCGCAGCAGGACGGCGAGCTCGGCCTCGCCGGCCCGGTGCTGCTCCATGGCCGCCACCACCGCATCGACGATCAGCTGGCCGACCCAGGCCGTCACCGCGGGCAGCACCCCGGCCACCAGGGTGCACAGGGCCAGGCCCAGGGTCAGACGGCGCGAGGTCCGCCAGACCAGGCCCAGGGCGCGATGGCTGTAGCGGAAGACGCCGAGGAAGGCGGCGAGGCGCGAGGCCCCGGGGGCGTCGTCGGGGGTGGCGTGGCGATGGCGCAAGGGCGGGCTCCGGCGGGGACGACGGCATCAGTGTACCCGGGCGGGGCGCCGGCAGCATGGCCGCAAACGACGACGCCCCGCGGCAGCGGGGCGTCGGGGCGGGCGGCGGCGTCGGCTCAGCTCTCGTCGTCCGGGGCGTCCGCCTCGGCCTCGGTGCGGGCCACCACGGTGCCGGTCTCGCCGCTCTCCAGCGCGGCCAGCATGGGTTCGGCCTGGCGCTGGAAGGCCGCCAGGGCCTCGCCGCTGAGCCCCTGGCTCTCCGGCAGCTCGACCTTCATGGCATCCACCTGGCGGTTGTTGACCAGCACCTCGTAGTGCAGGTGCGGGCCGGTGCTGCGACCGGTGTTGCCGGACAGCGCGATGCGCTCGCCGCGGGTCACCCGGTCGCCACGGCTGACCAGCGGCCGCGAGAGGTGGAGATAGCGGGTCTTGTAGCCGTTGTCATGGCGAACCACGATGTAGCGGCCCGCGGCCGGGTGATTGCCCACCCGCTCGACGCGCCCGTCGGCCGGGGCGTTGACCGGGGTGCCCGAAGGCATGGCGAAGTCGGTGCCCTTGTGCGGGCTGATGCGGCCGGTGACCGGATGGTGACGGCGCGGGTTGAAGGGCGAGCTCATGCGATAGTGCCCGGCGAAGGGGTAGCGATCGAAGGCCGGGTCCAGGCTCTCGCCGTCCGGGGTGTAGAAGCGGTTGTCTTCGGCGTTGCGGACCAGGGTGAGGTCCATGCGCGCGCCGGCATAGCTGACCGCCAGCACCCGGGGATCGAGGTGCTCGCCGTCGATCAGGTCGGATTCCACCAGCACCTGGAAGCGATCGCCGCGACGGGTGTCGCGGCGAAAGTCGAGCTTCTTCTCGAGCACGTGGGAGAGTTCGGCCACCTCGGCGCTGGTCAGGCCGGTGGCCTGGGCCGAGCGCGCGAAGCTGCCGCTGACCGTGCCGGCGTAGAGCCGCTGGGTGGCCTCGCCGGCGCGCTCGATGTCGGCCACCTCGACGCCGTCGTCGCCGCGCTCGACCAGGTAGCCCTCGCGGGCGTTCTTCATCAGCCGCAGGGCCAGCAGTTCGCCCTGCTCGTCGAGCTGGTACTCGAAGTGGTCGCCGACGCGCCACTGGGTCAGCAGCTCCGACTCGGGCATCGCCTCGAGCAGCGCCATCACCTCGCTGTAGCCCATGCCCAGGTGCTCCTGAGCCATGATCGCGAAGGTGTCGCCGGACGCCACGGTGTAGGCGCGCCATTCGGGCACGTAGGGCTCGTCGGCGTCGATCTCTTCCTCGAGGGCGATGGGGCCGTCGTCGAACAGCGCCAGCTCGTCCTCCGAGATGTCCTCGTAGGAGGTGGCGTCCGCGACCAGTCGCTCGTTGCCGGCCAGCATGCCGCTGGCCACGGTGCCGATCACCACCGCCAGGTGGCGGGCCCCCTCGTCCAGGCGCGGGGCCCGGGCGGCGTCGGCCTCGTCCTGGCCGGCCAGCGCGCTGACGTCGACGATTTCGGAGGCGGACAGCTGGGAGACCGGAACCGGCTCGCGGGTGGCGTCCCTGGCTCGGGAGGCCAGCTGGATGGCCTCGGTGACCGGCGCGCGGTCCAGGGCCAGGGAGGGGACGCCGGGCTTGGCGTCGGCGTCGAGGGGGACCAGGACGGTGTCCTGGTCGGCCCGGTCATGCCGGGCATCCTCGACGGCGGTGAGAATCTTGTGGGCGCCCAGCACGGTGACCATGGTGGCAACGGGCAACAGCAGCAACTTGTGCGTGCGGGGCAGCGAACGGAGGATTCGCATCATGTCTCGGGCCGTGGTGAATAGATGTAAAGTGCATATAAAAAGGCAGTAGAACCTTAACCCATGAACATGAGGGTGCCTAGTCTGTACACCTATACAGCCGCCCGCGATCCGGCGGCCTCGGCGAGGCGGCCGGATCGGTGAACACTGTTTGCTAATGGCGACGTTGCCATGGGTTGCCGCCCGTGACAACCCCTCGGCGGATCAGCCGGTGAGGGTGCCGTCGCGATAGTCCCGCAGCGCCTGGTCCAGCTCGTGACGATGGTTCATCACGAAGGGCCCGTAGTGGGCGATGGGCTCGCCGTGGGGCTCGCCGGCCAGCAGCAACGCCTGGCCCCCGGCGGGGCTGCCCAGCGCCAGGCGCTCGCCCGGCCCCAGGCGCACCAGCTCGCCGCGCGCGACCGGCTCGCCGGCCACCGTCAGCGCGCCGTCGAAGACGAAGGCCAGCAGGGTGGTGGCGTCGGAGGCCAGCGACAGGGCGGCGCCGGCCGCCAGCGTCACGTGAGCCACGCCGCCTGCGCCGGCCAGGGCATCCAGCGGTCCCTCGATGGCGTCGCCGTCCGCCCGCCGCCAGCGGCCGCCGAGGGCCGTGAGCGAGGCGCCGGGCGCCGTCAGCCGCGGCATCTCGGCGTCCCGGACGTCCCGGTAGGTGGCCGCGCTCAGCTTGTCCCGGGCGGGCAGGTTGAGCCACAGCTGGAAGGCGTGCAGGCCCTGGGCGTCGGTGAACGGCGTCTCGCCGTGGATGATGCCGCGGCCGGTGTGCATCCACTGGGCGTCGCCGGCGCCGATGCTGCTGTGGTGGCCGAGGTGGTCCTCGTGGCGCAGCCCGCCGTGCAGCGCATAGGTCAGGGTCTGAATGCCCCGGTGGGGATGCGGCGGAAAGCCGCCGATGTCATCGTCGCCGGCCTCGGCCTGCAGCTCGTCGAGCATCAGGAAGGGATCCAGGCCGCCGCCGAAGTCGTGGAGTCGACGGATGGCGACGCCGTCGCCGTCCTGGCTGGGGTGCTGGCGCTGGCGGTGCTGGATACGGCGGTCGCGAATTCGGGGGGGCATGGTGTTCTCCTCGCACGTTGTGCCGAATGACTGGCATTCTATGCCGATTTTTTCGAAAATTAAGCGCAACATTTCGTCACTTGCTTTCGAGGAAATCGAACATGTCCCGCGTCACCCTGGCCCAGTGGCAGATGCTCGCCGCCGTGGTCGATCATGGCGGCTTCTCGCGCGCCGCCGAGGCCGTGCACAAGAGTCCCTCGACCCTCAATCACGCCGTGCACAAGCTCGAGGAGCAGCTCGGTGTCGCGGTGCTCGAGCCGGTGGGGCGCCAGGTGCGCCTCACCGAGGCCGGCGAGATGCTGCTGCGTCGCGCGCGCCAGCTGCTCGAGAACGCGGACTCGCTCGAGGACGTGGCCTCGCGGCTGGCCGAGGGGCTGGAGGCGGAGATCGTGCTGGCGATCGACCAGATCTTCCCGCCGGACGCCCTGGCCCGGGCCCTGGAGGCCTTTTCCTCCGCCTACCCCTACGTCCGCGTACAGCTGCACGAGACGGTGCTGAACGGCGGGGTGGAGATGCTTCAGGACGGTCATGCCGACCTGCTGGTCACCGGGCTCGGTGCCCGCGGCTACCTGGGCGAGCCGCTGGTCACGGTGCGCTTCATCGCCGTGGCCCACCCCGACCATCCGCTGCATCGCCTGGACCGCGAGCTGGACCTGCGCGACCTGGAACAGCATCGCCAGCTGGTCGTGCGTGACTCGGCGCTGCGCCAGTCCCAGGATTCCGGCTGGCTCAAGGCCGAGCAGCGCTGGACGGTGAGCCATCTCGATACCTCCATCGACATGCTCGGGCGCAACCTGGGCTTCGCCTGGATCCCCGAGACGCGCATTCGCGACGGCCTGGCGGCCGGGCGGCTCAAGCCGCTTCCGCTCTCCGCCGGCGGGGTGAGGGAGATCCCCATCCAACTGATTCACCGCGACCTGGACCGGGCCGGGCCGGCGACGCGGGCCATGGCTCAGCATCTCCGCGACAGCGTGGCGGCCTGCATGGCGACATAGCTTTCGATTGAATCGAATGTTTAATGCCAAATAGTGCGCTTGATGATCGAAATAATTGGCCTAGTCTGGGCGGCAACCACCTTCAACGACGAGGAGCGCGAGATGGGCCTGTTGATCGACGGCAAGTGGCACGACCAGTGGTATGACACCAAATCCCACGGCGGGGAGTTCGTGCGCGATTCCGCCAAGCTGCGTGACTGGGTTACCCCCGACGGCACGCCGGGGCCCCAGGGCCAGCCCGGCCTGCCCGCCGAGGCCGGGCGTTACCACCTCTATGTGTCCCTGGCCTGTCCCTGGGCACACCGCACCCTGATCATGCGCCGCCTCAAGGGGCTCGAGGGGCTGATCGAGGTCTCCCATACCAGCCCGCTGATGCTCGAACAGGGCTGGAGCTATCGGCGTGACGAAGGTTCCAGCGGCGATCCGATCAACGGCGTGGACTTCCACCACCAGCTGTATACCCTGACCGATCCCCACTACACCGGCCGGGTCACGGTGCCGGCGCTGTGGGACAAGCGGGATCGGCGGATCGTCAACAACGAGTCGGCGGACCTGGTGCGCATCTTCAACACCGCCTTCGACGATCTCACCGGCAACCGCCTGGACCTCTATCCGGCGGACCTGCGCGAGACCATCGACGCCGTCAATGCCGATGTCTACGATCACGTCAACAACGGCGTCTACAAGGCCGGTTTCGCCACCGATCAGGGCGTCTACGAGAAGCATGTCAAGGCCCTGTTCGAGGCCCTGGACCGGCTGGAGGACCGCCTGGACACCCGCCGCTACCTGGCCGGCGAGTGGCTCACCGAGGCCGACATTCGCCTGTTCACCACCCTGGTGCGCTTCGACGCCGTCTACCATGGCCACTTCAAGTGCAACCTGCGACGCATCGAGGACTACCCGAACCTTTCGAACTATGTGCGCGAGCTCTACCAGTGGCCCGGCGTGGCCGAGACGGTGGACATGGACCATATCCAGCGCCACTACTACCTGAGCCACAAGACCATCAACCCCAACGGCATCGTGCCCGCCGGGCCGGACCTCGACCTCGGCCGGCCCCATGACCGCGAGCGGCTGCCGGGGCGGGGGATTCGAGAGAAGAACTAAGGAAGAGTGCGGCTACGCCGCTGGAAGAGGGAAGACCGGCGCTTCGCGCCTGGAAGAGGGCAGAAGAACCACGATCCTGGCTTCCCTCTTCCCTCTTCCCTCTTCCCTCTTCCCTCTTCCCTCTTCCCTCTTACTTCTGCTTCGCCAGCCAGCGATCCAGGGCGTTGGCGAACTCCCGGCGATCGACATCCGAGTAGCCCTTGGGCCCGCCGGTGTGCTCGCCGCTGGCTCTGAGTGTTTCCATGAAGTCCCGCATCTGCACCCGGGCGCGGATATTGCTCTCGTTCAGTGCCTCGCCGCGGCTGGTCATCACGCTGGCGCCACGCTCGATGGCGGCCATGGCCAGCGGCAGGTCGGAGGTGATCACCAGGTCGCCCGAGGTCAGGCGATCCACGATCTCGTCGTCGGCGGCGTCGAAGCCGTGGCTCACCGCCAGCCCCTTGACCCACTTCGAGGGGGGCAGGGGAACCTGATGATTGGCCACGAAGGTGGTTGGGGTGGCGGTGCGTTCGGCGGCGCGCACGATGATCTCGCGGGCGATCCGCGGGCAGGCATCGGCGTCGACCCAGAGGTTCGGCATGGGGGCTCCTGAAGAGAAGAAGAGCATCGCTGGCCAGGGCGAGGGGCGTCGGGGACCTGCCGTCGGGCGGTCCCGAGTCGATGCGGCGCCTCGCCGGAAAAGATTGGCCAGATCGAAGCGGCGATGGTAGCATGCGCGCTCCTCGCATGTGCTGACCCCACCATCATGACTCGGCGCCCGTTCACGAATGAACGCGACGCCCGCGAAGACGCCCGGCCCCGCGCCAAGGCGTTCGACCTGTGAAGATGGAGCGCCGACGAGAATTCGCCACCCGGGCGAATTCGGCGCAGACGGTCGCCACGACGGTTCGCCTGCCTGTGGCAGGTGCACCGGATGCCAGGTGCGACCGGCGTCCCCGACTCCGATGTTGACGACCTGCCTCGTGCAGGATCCTGACCGTGTGACCGCGTCAGGGGCGCCCACTGATGTTTCTCGCCGGCGATGCCGGCCTACCAAGGTGTGATTCATGACCTCGACTTCCGTCGCTTCGCCGAGTTTCGGCGATCTGGCCCTGCTGCCTGCCGTTCTCTCCGCCATCGAGACCCTCGGCTACGAGACCCCGTCGCCGATCCAGGCACAGACCATTCCGGCGCTGCTGGAAGGCCGCGACATGCTGGGCCAGGCCCAGACCGGTACCGGCAAGACCGCCGCCTTCGCCCTGCCGCTGCTGTCCCGCCTCGACCTCGGCCGCCGCGCGCCCCAGGTGCTGGTGATGGCGCCGACCCGCGAGCTGGCCCAGCAGGTGGCCGTCTCCTTCACCAAGTACGGCCAGAACCTCAAGGGCCTGGAAGTGGCGACCCTGTGCGGCGGCATGGAATACCGCGACCAGCTGCAGGCGCTGAAGCGCGGCGCCCAGGTCGTGGTCGGCACGCCCGGCCGGATCATCGATCACCTGGATCGCGGCAGCCTCAAGCTCGACGGCCTGTCCGCCCTGGTGCTCGACGAGGCCGACGAGATGCTGCGCATGGGCTTCATCGACGACGTCAAGCGGGTGGTCGCCGACACCCCGCAGGACGCCCAGCGGGTGTTCTTCTCCGCGACCCTGCCCACCGAGATCGAGCGCATCGTCAATCGCTACCTGGTCGAGCCGGTCAAGGTGGCCATCGAGTCGCGCACCACCACCGGCGAGAACATCGAGCAGCGCCGCGTGCGGGTGGACGGCGGCGCCAAGCAGGAAGCCCTGGCGCGGATCCTCGAGGTCGAGCCCGTGGATGCCGCCATCGTCTTCGTGCGCACCCGGGCGGCCTGCACCACCCTGATGGAGCAGCTCTCGGCCCGCGGCGTGAACGTGGCAAGCCTCTCCGGCGACCTGGACCAGAGCCTGCGCGAGCGCACCATCACCCGCCTCAAGCGCGGCAAGGTGGATGTGCTGATCGCCACCGACGTGGCCGCCCGCGGCCTGGACGTGCCGCGCATCACCCATGTCATCAACTACGACCTGCCCCAGGACGCCGAGGCCTACACCCACCGCATCGGTCGTACCGGCCGGGCCGGTCGCGATGGCGTGGCGATCACCTTCGCCGGCAACCGCGAGGGCCGCAAGGTGGGCTGGCTGGAGCAGGCCACCGGCCAGAAGATGAGCGACATGGCCTTGCCCGACGAGGCCGCCATCCGCGCCCATCGCGACGAGGTCTTCCATCAGCGCGCCATCGCCGCCGTCACCAAGGGGGCCGACGAGCAGCGCGCCCTGGTCGAGCGCCTGATCGCCGAGGGCCATGACCCGGTCGAGCTGGCCTGCGCCTTCGCCGCCCTGGCCCGCGCCGACGAGGCGCCGATCGGCCGCCTGCAGGCGCCGCGCAAGGAGCGCGCCCCGCGGGAAGGCAAGCCGCGCCGCGATCGCGGCCCCAGCGAGGGCATGACCCGCTACCGCGTCTCCGTGGGCCACAAGGACGGCGTCAAGCCCGGCCAGCTGGTCGGCGCCCTGGCCAACGAAGGCGGCATCGAGGGCAATCGCATCGGCCGGATCGACATCCGCAATGCCTTTTCCGTCGTCGAGTTGCCGAGCAGCCTGCCGTCCAGCATCCTGGCCAAGATGGCCCGGACCCGGGTGGCCGGTCGGCCGCTGGAGATCAGCGAGGATCGGGGGCCCGAGCGGGCGCCGCGGCGTCGCCGCGACGACGACGGGCCGGTGCGTCGCGAGCGGGCCTGAGCCCGCCGCCGGGCGCTGACGCCCGGCGGACGCAAGCCGCGATCAACGAACAGGCCGGGGGGCTCCCCGGCCTGTTCGTCGTTTATTCGTCGAGTCCGACGTGCTTGCCGAGGGAGGGAGCGAGGATGTGGAAGCGTTTGCCGTTTCGGCTGCGGGGCTACCTGATCACCATGACCGGGGTGCTCTTCCTGTCGCCGGATGCCCTGCTGGTCAAGGCCACCTCGGTGGACGTGGCCACCTTCATGTTCTGGCGGGGGCTGCTGCTGGGCGTGGTGCTGCTGGCGGTGGCCCTGGCCCGCTACGGGCGGGAGCTGCCGGCGGCCGTGCGCGCCTGCGGCCCGGCGACCTGGTGGTGCCCGCTGGCCTTCGCCGGCAGCGCCTGGGCCTTCGTCATCGGCAACCGGCTGACCGCCGCGGGCAACGTCCTGGTGATGATGAACCTGGCGCCGCTGGTCGCCGCGCTGATCGGCCTGCTGGTGTTCGGGCAGCGGCTGCGGCGCCAGACCTGGGTCGTGATCGTCGTCTGCGTCGGCGGGGCCAGCCTGATGGCGGCGGGCGAGATCGGCCAGGGCAGCCTGCTGGGGCTGGCGGTGGCGCTGTTCGTGCCGTTGTCCATCGCCATCAACACCACCGTGGCCAGCGCCCAGAAGGGACAGCGCCAGCGCGGCGTGGACACCACCGTGATCCTGCCGCTGGGCTGTTTGGCGATGCTGGTGCCCGCCGCCCTGATGGGCGGCATGCAGCTGCCCCCGGCCGAGGACATGCAGCGCCTGGCGCTGATGGGAGCGCTGCTGCCCGTGGCCTACTTCCTGATCCAGACCGGGCCGCGCTACCTGCCCGGCGCCGAGGTCAGCCTGGTGATGCTGCTCGAGACCCTGGTCGGGACCCTGCTGGTCTGGTGGTGGGTGGGCGAGGTGCCCACCGCCCTGGCCTTCGCGGGGGGCGGCCTGATCGTGGCCGCCATGCTGATCGGTACCCTGCGTGACCTGCATCGCCAGCGGCGCAAGGCCGCCGAGGGCGCGCCGGATTCCCGGCAACTGGTCGAGCGCGCCGAGGCGGTCCCGGACGATGCGGTCGAGGCGGCGCCGAGCGGCGCCCGGGACTGAGCCGCCGGGGCGGCTCAGCCGGTGGCGAAGGCCCGGGCGACGAAGCGCGGCAGCAGGGACGTCGCCGCCGGAGTGGGGGCCACCGCCGCGAGCAGCGCCTCCGGGTCGCGGCCCCGCTCGGCGAGCGCCTGGTACTGGTGGCGCAGGTAGGCGCGCATCACCGCCGGGGTGAACTCGGGATGGAACTGGACGCTCCACTGGCGCGGCCCGAAGCGCAGCGCCTGGTAGCCATCGTGGTCGTTCTCCGCCAGCACCTCGGCGCCCGGCGGCGCGGCGAGCACCGACTGGGCATGGGTGAGCTGGGCCGGGAAGGTCTCGGGCAACGCGCCCAGCAGCGGGTCGCGACGCCCGGCTTCGGTCAGCCGCACCCGATGGGTGCCGGTCTCGCGGCCCGCCGGGTGGTAGCCGCTCTCGCCGCCGAGGGCCGCGGCCATCAACTGGTGCCCATAGCAGACGCCGAGCATGGCGACGTCATCGGCCAGCGCCTGGCGCAGCCAGGGCTTGAGCGCCTCGCTCCAGGGCTCGGCGTCGCTGACCATGGCGTGGGAGCCGGTGATCACCAGGGCGTCGGCGACGCCGAGGGCCGGCGGGGGGCCGTCGCGGCGGGCGTCGAACACCTCGAGCGCGATGGCCTCGCAGGCCGGCGTCAGCCGGGCGCGGAACAGCGCCTCGAAGTCGCCGTGATCGCGGACCACGTCGGCGAAGCTATCGCCGGTCTTGACGATCAGCAGCCGCGCCATCGTCAGCCCTCCCTCGCCAGGCGTGCGCCCAGCGCGCGCATGAAGGCGGCGCCGGCGTCCAGCTGCGCGAGTTCCAGGTACTCGTCGGGCTGGTGGGCCTGACTGATGCTGCCCGGGCCGCAGATCACCGTGGGCAGGCCGGCGCGCTGGAACTGGCCGGCCTCGGTGGCGTAGGCCACGGCGCCGGCCGGCGCCTCGCCCACCAGGTCGCGGCACAGCGCCAGCACCTCGGCGTTGTTGTCGTCGGCCAGCGCCGGGACCGTGGTGTTGAGTCGCTCGGTGTGGATGCCGGCCTCCGGGGCGCGCTCGCGCATCTCGGCCTGCAGCCGCTCGGCATGGGCCTCGACCCGGCCGATCAGGTCCTCGAAGCGGTCGGAGGGCAGGTGGCGGATCTCCCACTCGAAGCTGCACTCCCGGGCCATGATGTTGATCGCCGTGCCGCCGCTGATCTTGCCCACGTGCAGGCTGGAGTGGACCACGTTGAAGGCCTCGTCGACCCGGCCCTCGGCACGCAGCTCGGCCATCACGTCCTCGATGAAGGTCACCAGCCGGGCAGCCACATGGATCGCCGAGACGCCCTGGTTGACCTGGCTGGAGTGGGCGGCCCGGCCGGTCACCGTGGTGCGCAGGTTGGTCGCGCCCTTGTGGGCGACCACCGGCGCCATCAGCGTCGGCTCGCCGACGAACACCGCCGCCGGCCGCGGATGGTCGGCCAGCAGCCGCTCGATCATCCGCGGCGCGCCGATGCAGCCGACCTCCTCGTCGTAGGAGAAGGCCAAATAGATCGGTTTCTCCAGGTCGAGCTCGACCCAGCGCGGCACCTCGGCCAGGGCGCAGGCGATGAAGGCCTTCATGTCGCAGGTGCCGCGACCGTAGAGGCGGCCATCGCCCTTGTCGGTGAGGGTGAAGGGATCGGTCGACCAGGGCTGGCCGTCCACCGGCACCACGTCGGTGTGGCCGGAGAGCACCACGCCGCCCTCGACCTCGGGCCCGATACGGGCCAGCAGGTTGGCCTTGGTCCCGTCGTCGTTGTCCACGCGCCAGTGCTCGACGCCGTGCTCGTCGAGCCAGGCCTCGACGAAGGCGATCAGGTCCAGGTTCGAGTCGCGGGAGACGGTGGGGAAGCCCACCAGCCTCTCGAGGAGCTGGGCGGCATCGGTCATGGTCGGGCTCCGAAAGGGAAGATCGCCCGCTAGCCTATCATGCCACCGCGAACCACGGCATGAGTCTTGGCCATGGGAAGGGGGCTTCCATCGCCCGCGAGATCGACGATTAGGCAGCCTCCGGCGCCATGGCTAGCCTCAATCTTGCATTGCTGGCAGGCTAAGGGAATATGGGTTCAGCTCGCCGCAAGAGCGGGCGACGCAAGCCAGGCAACCGCAGCAGGGAAGGCGCATGCAGGGACACACCGAACGCAAGGATCGCCGCCATGATGCTGGCAACTTCTCCTTTCTGACGGGGCACGACCCGGTCTTTCTCGAGCTCGCTTCCTGTGCCGAGCGTGCCTTTTCCCATGATCCCAACACCACTCTGATCAAGCTTCGTCAGCTCGGCGAGGCCATGGCGCAGGATATCGCGGCCCGCCTCGGGCTCGAGGTGGAGGAGCGCACGAGTCAGCGCGATCTGCTGTACCGAATCGATGGTGCCATGGGGCTCGATCCTGCGGTGCGCGAGCTCTTTCATACTCTGCGCATCGAAGGTAACAAGGCCACTCACCAGTTCCGCACCCAGCACCGGGAGGCCATCCAGGGGCTCAAGGTCGGCCGCAGCCTGGCGGTCTGGTTCCATCGTGCCTTTGCCGATCCGGATTTCAAGGCGGGTGCCTTTACGCCGCCGCAGGACCCCAGCCGTGATCTGCGCGAGCTACAGGCCGAGATGGAGCGACTGCGCGGTGCGCTGGCCACTGCCAGCGAGCAGGCCGAAGCGCAGCGTCGGCTGGCCGAGCTGGAAGCTCGGGAGAAGCAGGAGTATGCCGAACTCGCCGAGGCGATGGATGAAGAGGCGCGCCGCCTGGGCGCAGCATCTCAGGCCCAGCAGGCAGAGCTCGAAGAGCGGGAACGGGAATTCCAGCAACGTCTGGCCGAGCTGACCCGCGCCCAGGCGGAGGGCGATGCTCGATCGATCTCGCGCCCGCAACTGCGTCAGGCCAACCAGGCGCTCAATGATCAACTGGGCATGGACGAGGAGCTCACTCGCCTGTTGATCGACCAGCACTTGCAGGAAGCGGGCTGGGAAGCCGATTCGCTTGAACTTACCTGGAAGAAGGGCGCGCGACCTGAAACCGGCAAGTGCCGAGCCATTGCCGAGTGGGAGCTTCCCAACGGCCAGCGCGTCGACTACGTGCTGTTCCATGGCCGCTTGCCCATCGGCGTGGTGGAAGCCAAGCGCCAGAACGTCGATGTGGCCGGCAAGCTGGGGCAGGCCGAGCGCTACTCACGAGGACTCAGCGGCGGTTTTGCACCCGGGGGGCAACTCGAACCGGCCTGGGAGCGGGAAGGGCGCACCATCGCCTGGCCCGACGATCGGGACGGCCACTATTACGTTCCCTTCGTCTTTTCCTGCAACGGCCGCCCCTACCTGCCGCAGCTGGCCGAGAAGTCCGGGATCTGGTTCCGCGACGTGCGCGAGCCGGGCAACCTGGCCCGGGCGCTGCCGCACTTCCATAGCCCGGAAGGGCTGCTGGATCGCCTCACGCGCAGCCGTGCCCAGGCCGAGCGGCGGCTGCGCGAGGAAGGCTTTGGCTACCTGCGGCTGCGCGATTACCAGGAGCGGGCGATCCACGCCGTGGAAGGCGCCCTCGAGAACGGCGATCAGCGTGCGCTGCTGGCCATGGCGACCGGCACCGGCAAGACCCGCACCATCATCGGGTTGATCTATCGTTTCCTGAAGACCGAGCGCTTCCGCCGCGCCCTCTTCCTGGTGGATCGCAACGCTTTGGGTGTGCAGGCGCAGGACGCCTTCGACGAGGCGCCCCTGGAGCAGAACCATACGCTCTCGCAGGTCTACAACGTCGCCGAACTTGGCGATATGGCCGCCGAGGCCGAGACGCGAGTGCAGGTCGCCACCGTCCAGGCCATGTCGCGACGGTTGTTCATGGCGGATGCCCCGCCGCCGGTGGATACCTACGACTGCCTCATCGTCGATGAAGCACACCGCGGCTACACCCTGGATCAGGAGATGACCGAGGGCGAACTGGCCACCCGGGATACCGGCCAGTATCTGTCGCGTTATCGACGCGTGCTCGAGCACTTCGACGCGGTGCGCATCGGGCTGACCGCGACCCCGGCCAAGCACACCAGCGAGATCTTCGGCCGGCCGGTATTCACCTACTCCTATCGCGAGGCGGTGGCCGACGACTGGCTGATCGACCATGAGCCGCCGATTCGTTACGAGACCCTGCTCAGCCGCCACGGCATCCACTTCGACAAGGGCGAGGCGGTCAGCCGCATCGATGCCCGCACCGGCGAGGTGGAAAGCGCCGAGCTCGAGGACGAGCTGGACTTCGAGGTCGAGGCCTTCAACCGTCAGGTGATCGCTCCCGATTTCAATCGCGTGATCTGCGAACAGCTGGTCGAGGAGCTCGACCCCTTCGACGAAGAGAAGACGTTGATCTTCTGCGCCACCGACCTGCATGCCGATATGGTCAAGCGACTGCTCGACGAGGCGTTCCATGCGAAATATGGCGAGGCCTACCGTCAGGCCGCGGTGGCCAAGATCACCGGCAAGGCCGACAAGGTCGGCGACCTGATCCGTAGCTACAAGAACGACAAGTACCCCAACATCGCCATCACCGTGGACCTGCTGACCACCGGCATCGACGTCCCGAGCATCTGCCACCTGGTGTTCCTGCGCCGGGTGAAGTCGCGCATCCTCTATGAGCAGATGATCGGGCGAGCCACGCGGCGCTGCGACGAGATCGGCAAGTCGGTGTTCCTGATCTACGACCCCGTGGACCTCTACGCCGCCCTGGCCGAGGTCAACACCATGCAGCCGCTGGTCAAGAACCCCAACGTCACCCTGGAGCAGCTTCACGGCGAACTGACCGATCCCGATCAGCTGGCGCATGCCAGCCAGGCACCCGGTGAAACGGAAGGGCGCAGCCAGGCCGATGAGGTACTCGACCAGTTCGGCCAGAAGCTGATGCGAGTGATGCGCCAGGCGACCAAGCAGGCCGAACGCCGCGACGACGTTCGCCAGTGCCTGGCACGCCTCGAGCAGAGCTGGGGCGTGGCGCCGGATAGGCTCCATAAGCATCTTCACGAGCTGGGCCCTCAGCCCGCCGCCGACTTCCTGAAACAGCATGGCCGGCTGCTTCGTCAGGTCGCCGAGGTCAAGGCGCTGCTGGGCGACGAGCGGATGCCGGTGATCTACGAAGGCGCCGACGAGTTCAAGAAGCGCACTCAGGACTACGGCGTGCACGAGAAGCCCGCCGACTACCTGGAAAGCTTCGACGATTTCATCAAGCATCAGCTCAACGAGTCCGTGGCGCTGGGCGTGGTGGTCAACCGCCCCCGCGACATGACCCGCGAGACCCTCAAGGAGGTGCGCCTGCTGCTGGACGGCGCCGGCTACAGCGAGGCCGCCCTGGAAAGCGCCTGGCGCAACGCCACCAACCAGGAGATCGCCGCCAGCATCGTCGGCCATATCCGCCGTGCCGCCCTGGGCGAGGCGCTGATTCCTTTCGAGCAGCGGGTGCGTGACGCCATGCAGCGTATTTACGCCCTGCACGACTGGACGCCGGCCCAGCGCAAGTGGCTCGACCGCCTGGCCAAGCAGCTTGGCCACGAGGTGGTGCTCGACCGCGAGTTCATCAACCAGCGCTTCGCCGAGCACGGCGGCTTGAAGCGTCTGGATGCCTTGCTGGGCCACCACCTGGACGAGGTGCTCGACGCCCTCAACGACGGGCTCTGGGAGGCGAGCTGAGAGCGTTGCACCAGCGATACGTCTTGGGGAGCGATGGCGCCACCATGTCGGCGTTGGCTTTTAGCGATGAACGTAAAATAGCGTCAAGTCTTATTTTATTTTTGGCCATAAATTAAAATAAGCGCCATCGCTATTTTAACCGGCTGCGATGCCGAACTTCAGGTGAACCCCATGGAACGTGGACTCACGGGCCACTACGTCGACAGCGTCGCCGGCGGCGTACGCTGCCAGGCGTTCATTCCCGACTCGCTGCCGCCAGAGCCCCCGCTGGCGCTGGACGGCAAGCTGCAGGGGCGCATCAACCAGGCCATGCTGGCCTTGGGGCGTCTCGATGCCATCAGCACCCTGCTGCCCGATGCCTCGCTGTTTCTGTACAGCTATGTCCGCAAGGAAGCGGTCATGTCGTCGCGGATCGAGGGCACGCAGTCCTCGCTCAGCGATCTGATGCTCTACGAAATGGAGGGCATGCCGGGCGTGCCCATGGACGATGCGCAGGAAGTCTGCTGCTATGTGAACGCCCTGACGCTCGGCGTGCGGCGCGTGCGCGAGGGGCTTCCCATCGGCCATCGGCTGCTGATGGAAATGCACACCGCCTTGATGACCTCGGGGCGCGGCATCAATCGCGGGCCGGGCGAGTTTCGCGGCAATCAGGTCTGGCTGGGTGGGCACCGGCCCGACGAGGCCGTCTTCGTCCCGGCGCCGCCCCAGCTCCTGGCGGAGTGCTGGGCGGCGCTCGAGCGCTTCATCAACGACGTGCCCGAGGCCACCGACCCGCTGATCAAGGCGGCGCTGACCCACGTTCAGTTCGAGACCATCCACCCCTTCATGGATGGCAACGGGCGCCTGGGGCGCCTGCTGATTCCGCTGATCCTGGTCGAGGCCGGCATCCTCAGCGAGCCCTTGCTCTACCTGTCGGTGTTCTTCAAGAAGCACCGGCAGCTCTACTACGAACGCCTCCAGCAGGTGCGCGTCACCGGCGACTGGGAAGCCTGGCTGCTGTTCTTCGTGGATGCCGTGGCGGACACCGCGACCCAGGCCGTGACCACCGCCCGGCGGCTCAACCGGCTGCGCGAGCAGGACAAGGCGCGGCTCGCCGAGCTCGGCCGCCAGGCGGGCTCGGCCGGGCTGCTGATCGATGCGCTCTTCCAGCAGCCCATCGCCAACATCGGTCACCTCTGCGAGCGCACGGGCCTGACTCCGGCCACCGTCGGCAAGCTCCTTACCGCACTGGAAAACGAGCTCGGCATCGTGCAGGAGCTCACCGGTCAGAAGCGCAACCGCATCTACGCCTACCGGGCCTATATCGACATTCTCAATCAGGACCCCTCATGACCCAGAACGACATCGTCCAGAAGCTGTGGAACCTCTGCGACGTGCTGCGCGACGACGGCATCAACTACTCGGACTATGTCACCGAGCTGGTGCTGCTGCTGTTCGTCAAGATGGAATACGAGAACACCCAGGCCGGCCTGCTCAACGCCCATGCCCTGCCGGAGGGCAAACGCTGGCCGGACCTGACGGGCCGCTCGGGGCTAGAGCTGCTCAACTTCTACAAGCAGATGTTGCTCGACCTCTCGAAGAGCGACGACCGGCTGATCGCCGCCATCTACGCCGACGCCCAGACGCGCCTGCGCGAGCCCCGGCACCTGGAACAGCTGATTCGCGACCTCGACCGGATCGACTGGTTCAGCGCCCAGAAGGACGGCCTGGGCGATCTCTACGAGGGCCTGCTGGAGAAGAACGCCAACGAGACCAAGTCGGGCGCCGGCCAGTACTTCACGCCGCGCGCGCTGATCAATGCCATGGTGCGCTGCATGAAGCCCCGGCCGGGCGAGCGCATCCAGGATCCCGCCGCCGGCACCGGCGGCTTCCTGATCGCCGCCGACCAGTACATGCGTGACCAGACGGACGACTATCTGGATCTGGACCGCTCTCAGGCCGACTACCAGAAGCTCAAGGCCTTTGTCGGCATCGAGCTGGTGCCCGGCACCCGTCGCCTGGCGCTGATGAACTGCCTGCTGCACGGCATGGAAGGCGATGACGAGGGCGTGGTGCATCTAGGCAATGCCCTGGGCCAGCAGGGCGCCCAGCTCGACAGGGCCGACATGATCCTCGCCAATCCACCCTTCGGCACCGCCAAGGGCGGCGAGGCCAGCATCACCCGCGAGGACCTGACCTTCCGCACCAGCAACAAGCAGCTCGCCTTCCTGCAGCATATCTACCGCGGGCTCAAGCCTGGCGGCCGCGCCGCCGTGGTGCTGCCGGACAACGTGCTGTTCGAGGCCGGGCAGGGCACCGAGATCCGTCGCGACCTGATGGAGAAGTGCCACCTGCATACCATTCTGCGCCTGCCCACCGGCATCTTCTACGCCCAGGGCGTGAAGACCAACGTGCTGTTCTTCAGCCGCGGCACCGCCGAGAACCCTCATCAGGACGAGGGCTGTACCGACAGCGTCTGGGTCTACGACTTGCGCACCAATATGCCGAGCTTCGGCAAGCGCACGCCCTTCAACGAGGCGCACCTCGCCCCCTTCGAGCGCTGCTATAACCCGGCCGGCGCCGATGCCCTGAGCGAGCAGCTTGCGGCTCGGAAGGAGGGCGACTGGAGCTTCGGCGCCGAGGAGATCGATTCGCAAAAAACCGCCGATCCCGACGCCAACGTCGGCCTGGATGAGGAAACCAGAGCGCGCCTGCAGACCGCCCGCTGGCGCCGCTTCAGCCGCGAGTGGATCCGTGACACCAAGGGCGATTCCCTGGATATCACCTGGCTCAAGGACGCCGATAGCCTGGAAGCCGAGAACCTGCCCGAGCCCGACGTGCTCGCCGCCGAGGCCATGAGCGAGCTTGCCGAGGCCCTGCGCGAGCTCGACGGCCTGATGGCCGCCCTCGGCAATGAGGACGAGGCCGCCGCTCAGAAGACGCTGCTGGCTGAGGCTATGGGGTTGGGCGAGGAAAGCGGTAATGAGGTGAAGGGATGAGTGAGCGGCTATTGCCGGAGGGGTGGGTAGAAACCACGCTTGGTCAGGTTGTGGAGTATGGCAAGGCGGAAAAGTCGACCCGTGAACAGGTTGATGACGATACCTGGGTGCTCGAACTCGAGGATATAGAGAAATCCTCGTCGAGAATGATCCAGCGTCTGAGTTTCAGAGAGCGTCACTTCAAGAGCACCAAGAACCGGTTCAAGAAGGGAGATGTTCTCTACGGTAAGCTACGCCCCTATCTCGATAAAGTCGTGATCGCTGACCGGGATGGCGTTTGTACCACCGAAATCGTTCCCCTTGATGCACGCCCGCACCTGGATAACCGCTATCTCTTCCACTGGCTGAAGTCGCCTGGCTTTCTGTTGTACGTCAATGAAGTGGGCTACGGCGTCAATATGCCTCGTCTTGGTACTAAGGATGGTAAGGTCGCTCCACTTTTAGTGGCGCCACGGGAAGAGCAGAAAGCCATTGCTGATAAGCTGGATGAGCTGCTGGCTCAGGTCAATAATCTAAAGGCCCGCCTGGATGCCATTCCTGCTATCCTCAAACGCTTTCGCCAGTCTGTTCTGGCGGCGGCGGTGAGTGGGAGACTGACGATAGGGGAAGAAGAGGAGGTAAAAGGTTACAAGTTTCAGAGTATTGGGAGCTTTGCTAGTGAAATCCGCTATGGTACATCAAAGAAATGCTCTTCAGAGTCCGGGGGTACCCCAGTGCTTCGCATACCCAATGTAGGGGATGGGGTGGTCAATCTAAATGGTTTGAAGTATGCGAATTTTGATGACAAGGAGTTATCAAAGCTGGCTTTGAAGCCTGGGGATTTGTTGCTGATTCGATCCAATGGAAGTTTGGATTTGGTCGGGAAAGTGGCTGTTGTTTCAGAAAAGGAAGCGAGCTGTGTTTTTGCAGGCTATTTGATTCGTCTTCGTTTGGATTTGCGTTTGGTTGATGCAGGTTTTGTCGCCTTTTGTCTAAGAAGTCCTATGATTAGGAATGTTTTAGAGAGCAAGGCTAGATCCACTTCTGGTGTTAATAATATCAATGGAAAGGAGTTGGCTGGACTGGAGGTTCCGCTTCCTACTCTTGATGAGCAGAAAGAAATCGTCCGCCATGTCGATCAACTCTTCGCCTTTGCCGACCAGGTAGAGAAACAGGTCGAGAACGCCCAGGCCCGCGTCAACAAGCTGACCCAATCCATCCTCGCCAAGGCCTTCCGCGGCGAACTCACCGCCGACTGGCGTGCGGAAAACCCCGAGCTGATCAGCGGCGAGCACTCCGCCGAGGCGCTGCTGGCGCGCATCAAGGCCGAGAAGGCGGCGATCTCACCGAAAAGGCGCTCCAGGAAAGGCAAGGTGTCGGCATGAGTGCAGCCAACGAGTCGTCTGGGGTTGGCCAGTGGCTGCGCTACTGGCGGAACTCGCTGGCGGATGCCGAGAGCGGCCGAGGTGCCCTTAAGGACAAGGAGCTCAAGTCCCTGTGGTCGGTAGAAACGAAAATCTACCAGGAGGGGCGGTTGCCTTCGGCCCATCCGGTGCTGGCCCGGCTGTTCGAGGACGAACCGGAAGAGACGCAGCTGGTGCGCGTCGTGCTGCGCCCCGCCGTTTATCGTTCCCTCCAGGAGCACGGCAAGCGGAAGCAGGCGCTGTTTCCGGAGGTGGTCACGCCGTTGATCTGCGTGCTGTGGGTCACCCGTCAGGGTGACTTGATTCCAGCCGAGCCGCCGGTGATTCCCCGCGACCTGCTGAGCCCCCAGGCCGACGACCGCTTCACCCTGGGTGAGGTGGAGGCGCAGGACCAGCTGCTGACGCGTGAGGCCGTGAGTGTCTGGTCGCAGCATGAGGCGTTGGCGCTGGTGGAGGAGGGCGACACCGAGGCACAGGAAGGGCGCTGGCGGACCTACTATGAGGTCTCGCGTCGGCTGTTCGAGCAGCTGGTCGCTCTGGAGCCACTCAAGGCGAACTTCGAGAGCCTGGGCGAGGCGCGCCTTTTCAAGGTGGAACCGCAGGCCAAAGGTGCCGCCCAGCACATCCTCAACCTCTATGACTGGCTCGGTGAAACGGATCGGACGCTGCCGCTGTTGGAGCGCTATGCGCTGTCAGGTCCGGAGGAGGGGCATCGTCCCTGCATCGAGGCGCTTGCTCGGCTGGATACGCGACTGGGCCATGCCAATACCGCTTATCCCATGGCCAGCGCGCAGCGCGATGCCCTGGCCCAGGCCATGGCGATGGAGGAAGGGGAGATCCTCGCCGTCAACGGGCCGCCTGGCACCGGCAAGACCACTTTCGTGCTCTCCGTCGTGGCCTCGCGCTGGGTCAAGGCGGCACTCGAGGAGTCCGAACCGCCGCTGATCGTGGCGGCGTCGACCAACAACCAGGCCGTCACGAATATTCTCGCGGCCTTCGCCAAGGACTTCGAGGAGAACGATGGCCCCTTAGGCGGCCGCTGGCTGCCGGGTATCGACAGCTATGGTGGTTTCTATCCTGCCCGCAGTCGCGAAGACGAGGCCGCGAAGGAATACCAAACGCCTGCCTTCTATCGCCGCCTCGAGCATCCCGAGTATCTGGAGCGTGCCGAAGGTGAGTTCCTTTCGTGTGCCAGGGCGGCATTCGATGACGAAGCCGTGAATGACGTGACAGCGGTTCGTCAGCACCTGCATGGTGAACTGAAGAAGACCCGAGATCGGCTGACCGATATCCAGCGGTGCTGGAGAAAGCTGTGCGATCTGGCTGAGCGCTTGGGAGAGGATGCCGAGGCCAAACAGCTGAATGAACGTCAAACGCTCGAGGCGCTGTGTGGGGAACAGGGCGCGATCGAGGAAGCGCTGCGTCGCTGGAAACGTTTCTGCGCCGACGAGCCACTCTGGCTGTCGGTGCTGAGCGTCTTGCCGCCGGTCGCGAGGCGTCGCCGCTTGCAGCGCGAGCTGTTCATCGATGAGGCGCTGAATGACCGTGCCAAAGCGATTATCCATGGGGCCGCTGCGAAGTCCCCGGAGGCGGCATTACAATCCTGGCTCGATGAGCGGCAGGCTCGCATCGAACGGCTGCGACAGGAGATCGAGGCACGCCAGGAACTCCTGGATGAGCGAGCGGCCGAAGCCTCACGGCTTCAGTCTCTGCTGCCCGAGGCGGCTGACTTCGACTCCTTGGATGCCATCGACAAGTCTCTTGACACTTCGCTGCGCTTCTCGCTTTTTCGGCTGGCGGTGCACTACTGGGAGGCGCGCTGGCTGGAGGATTGTCGTGCCCAGGCTCGGCAACTTGCCGAAGAGGCCAAGGAGCGTGAAAAGACCGGCATCAAGTCGGTACGCCCCAGATGGCGTCGGCGTATGAAGCTGACCCCCTGTATCGTGTCGACACTGCATGCGTTGCCTAGTCACATGATGCACGGCGTGTATGAGGGGCCGGGTCGGTTTCGACAGGAGTATCTGGAAAATGAAATCGACCTGCTGATCATCGACGAGGCCGGTCAGGTCGCCCCGGAGGTGGCGGGGGCTTCCTTCGCGCTGGCCAAACGTGCCCTGGTGATCGGCGACGTGCATCAGATCAAGCCGGTCTCCACCCAGGTCAAGTCGGTAGACGTGGGCAACCTTCGCCATCAGAGTCTGCTGGACGCCGTCGACGACTACGATGAGCTACGCGACACCGGGCGCAGCGTGGTTGACGGTAGTGTCATGCGCATCGCGCAGCTGGCGAGCCGCTACCGGTATCTCGCCGAGGCCGAGCCGGGTATGTTCCTGCAGGAGCACCGGCGCTGCCTGAACGCGATCATCGCTTACTGCAATGATCTCTGTTATCGGGGCGTATTGCTGCCCATGCGCAATACGCCGGCCAAGGATCCCACCTGGCCGCCATTCTCCTATGTGCATGTCGATGGTCGCGTCGAATCGCCGCCGTCGGGAAGCCGCGTCAACCGGCTGGAGGCCGAGACCCTCGCCGAGTGGCTGGCGACGCACCGCGGATCCCTCGAGGATCGGCATGGAAAGTCGCTGCATGAGATCGTCGGTGTGGTGACCCCCTTCAAGGCTCAGGCGCATTTGATCATCGAGGCGTGCCGCGCCCGTGACATTCCCGTCGGTGACGATTCGTACGCCGTCACGGTAGGCACGGTCCACGCCCTGCAGGGGGCCGAGCGCCCGATTATCCTGTTTTCTGCAGTCTACTCTCGCCATGACGATGGTGGCTTCATCGACCGTGATCCGTCGATGCTCAACGTGGCGGTGTCACGCGCCAAGGACAGCTTCATGGTGTTCGGTGATATGGATGTCATCGCGGGCGCCGCGCCCGGTTCGCCCCGCTATCTGCTCGGCCGATACCTGTTTGCCGACGAAAACAACGCCCAAGTGTTCACCATCGATACCGCTCGCCCCGACCTCCTGGCGCTATGTCGTCACCCTCAAGTCATCAATGATGCCGAGGAGCACGACCGCTGCATCCAGCAACTGTTGGAAAGTGTCCGGTATCATGTCGCGCTCGTCTCGCCGTGGATTTCACTCGAGAAGCTGCGCGAGACGGAGCTTCTTCAGTGTCTTTTTCATGCGGTCGAGCGTGGGGTGGAAGTTACCGTCTATGTGGACCACCACTTCAACACCACCAGTGCTAATCAGCCAAATGCTCAAAAAGTCGCCAAGCTCAGTCGTTGCCAAGAAGCCCTGCAAGAAGGCGGGGTAAGGGTGCGAGTGGTGAAGGGGGTGCACAGCAAGCTGATCATGGCGGATGATCGTTTCATGTGCGTGGGGTCCTATAACTGGGCCAGTGCCGCGAGGAGTGGGCCTTACAAGAATATGGAAACGTCCATGCTCTATAGCGGTAATCTCCGCGAAGAAATTCATATACAGCTTGACGCCCTGAACCATCGCGCGATGCCGGATGAACGTGATGAATCGCAAAGCCTCGCGGGAGAGAGCGTCGGTTAGTCATGCCGCTGCATCTGTGAAAATCGGTCTGCTGGTCGGTTTTCACTCCCGCTCGTCCCGCGTCGAACGCAGCAGCACCCGATCCATGCCCCGGGTGCTCAGCAACCGCTTGAGCGTGGCGAACAGCTGGGTGGGGACGGTCACCGCGTAGCGGGGCCTGGGCCGCTTGCTTTCGAGGGCATGGATCAGCCTGGCCACCACGGCGTCGGGGCCCAGGGTGAAGGGCGCCTTGCCGTCCGGGCTGGCCAGGCGGGCCTCCACCTTCTCGTAGGTCTCGGCATGGGCGCTGTGGGCGGTGTCGATGTTGGCCTTGAAGGCGGCGTGGGCGTTCTCGCGGAAGCGGCTGGCGATGGGGCCGGGCTGGATCAGGCTGACGTGGATGCCGCTGCCCCGGAGCTCCTGGCGCAGGGTGTCGGCCAGGCCCTCGAGGGCGAACTTCGAGCAGACGTAGGCGCCGCGGTAGGGCAGGGCGGCGAAGCCCAGCACCGAGCTGTTGTGCACGATGCGCCCATGGCCCTGGGCGCGCATCATCGGCAGCACCCGGGTGGTGAGTTCGTGGGTGCCGAGCAGGTTGGTCTCCAGCTGCTCGCGCAGCACGGCCCGGCTCAGATCCTCCACCGCGCCGGGCTGGCCGTAGGCGCCGTTGTTGAACAGCGCCGTCAGCGATCCGTCGGTGCGCTCCCGCACATCCTCCACCGCGGCCTCGATCGAGGCGCCGTCGGCCAGATCCAGCCGCAGCGCCTCCAGGCCTTCCTCGCGGAGCCGGGCCACGTCCGCCTCGCGCCGCGCCGTGGCGAAGACCCGCCAGCCGCGTGCCGCCAGGGCATGGGCCGCGGCATGGCCGATGCCGCTGGAGCAGCCGGTGATCAGCAGGCTGCGCGTCGTCTCTTGGCCTTCCGGCATCCTCTTGTCTCCTTGGGTCTTTCCGTGTGTCTCGGGATCGCTAGCCGCTGACCAGCCGCGCCCGGCTGGTGCCGTTGCCCAGCGGCTCGACCCGGATCTGCACCGGGATGCGCTCGTGCATCTCCTGGACGTGGGAGATCACCCCCACCCGGCGGCCCAGCGCCTGGAGGCCGTCCAGGGCCTCCATGGCCAGCGCCAGGGACTGCGGGTCCAGGCTGCCGAAGCCCTCGTCGATGAACAGCGACTCGATGGTGAGCTCGCCCGAGGCCATGGAGGCCAGCCCCAGCGCCAGGGCCAGCGACACCAGGAAGGTCTCGCCGCCGGACAGCGAGTGCACCGAGCGGCGCTCGTCGCCCATGTCGTGATCGATCACCAGCAGGCCCAGCGGGCTGCCGCCGCGGGCCAGCCGATAGCGGCGTGACAGCCCGCCCAGGTGGGCGTTGGCGTGCTCCAGCAGCTGTTCCAGGTTGTAGGCCTGGGCGATGCGTCGGAACGCCTTGCCGTCGGCGGAGCCGATCAGCTCGCTGATCCGGCCCCAGCGGCGCTGCTCGGCCCGCGCCGCCTCGAGCTCGGCCTGGGCGTCCCGCTGGCGTTGACGTCGGCGCTCGTCGTCGCGCAGGGCATGGGCGGCCTCGTCGCGGGCCTGCTGGGCGGCCTCCAGCCGCGGGGACAGGGCCTCTCGCGCCTCGACCAGGGCCTGGCGACGATGGGTGATCTCGGCCTCGGTGGACTCGCCGAGCAGTACGTCCTCATCGTCGCCGGCCTCGACCAGCCCCTGATCGCGGCGGTGGTCGAGCAGGGCCTGGCGGCGCTCGGCGAGGGTGGCGGCGGCCTGCTGGCGGGCCTGGTCGGCCTCCTCCAACTGCTGGCGCTGGCGTTCGGCCTCGTCGTCGGGCTGGGCCAGCAGCCGCGCGAGGGTGGTGTCGTCGAGTGCGGGATGGGCCTGGCGCCACTCGGCCAGCTCGGCCGCGAGGGTGTCGCGCTCGCGGTGCAGCGCCGCGAGCCGTTCGGCCTCGTGGGCGGCCTGCTGGGCGAGGCGCTGATGCTCGCGCTGCGTCTCGTGATAGTGGGTCAGGGCCGCGTCTCGCGCGCTGGTGGCGGCCTGCTGGCGGGCGTCCAGGTGCTGCTGCCAGGCGTCCGGCGAGGCGTGCTCGCCGAGTCGGTCGGCGAGTGCCCGGGCGAGCTCGTCGCGTTGCTGCCGCTGGGCGGGCAGCTGCTGCTCCGCCTCGCTCAGTCGCACCTCGGCGGTGGTCTTGTCGGCCTCCAGGCGCGTCAGCGCCAGCTCGCCCTGGCGCAGGGACTCCTCCAGCGGGGCCAGCGCCTCGGTGGCCTGGCCAATCGCTTCCAGCGTCTGGCGGTGTTGCGCCCGCTGTTCCTCGCTCTGTGCGCGCTGGCCCTCGAGCCAGCGGTCGCACTCGGCGGCGTCGATGGCGGCCAGCTCGGTGTGCAACGGATGGGCCTCCAGGGCCTGGCGGGCCGTGTCCCGCTGTCGCTGGGCGGCCGCCAGGTCGCGCTCCAGCTGCTTGAGGGCGCGTTCCACGCCGCGGTAGTCGCCCACCAGCTCGTCGCGCTGGCGCTGGGCGACGTCGCGGGCGGCGCGAGCCTCGTCCAGCTGGCGGTCCTCCTCGTCTTCCTGGGCGGCGAGCTGGGCGGCCTCCGGCGTGGCCGGCGGATGCTGGCGCCAGGGATGCTCGAGGCCGCCGCACACCGGGCAGGGCTCGCCTTCCGCGAGGCCCTCGCGCAGCCGGATCACGCTCTCGCTGCGCGCGGCGCGGCTGCGCTCGATCAGCGCCGAGACGCTATCGAAGTGCGCCTGGGCCCGGTCCAGCCGTTCCCGGGCGGCCTGGCCGTCGGCCAGCAGCCGGTCGCGGCGCGTGCGCTCCTCGGTGACCTGCTCGGCCAGCCGTTGCCGGGCCTGTTCCGCGTGGCGGGCCTCCCGCCAGCGGCTGGCCAGCTCGTCCAGGGCGAGCCGGCGCTCGGCGGCCCGGTCGTGAGCCTGCTGCGCGGCCAGGCGGGCGGCATCGAGCGTCGGGTGCGAGCCCATCAGCCGGCGCTGGGCCTGCTGCCACTCGTCGCGCCGGCGTTTCAGCGCCTCCTGCTGCCGGCGGGCCTGGCCGTATTCCTCGGCGAGGCGGGTGGCCTGCCGCCGATGTTGGTGATGGCTCGCTTCCAGGTCGGCGAGCTGCTGCTCCCGGCTTGCGAGCCGCTGCGCCAGCTCCCGGGCCTCGCGCAGGGAGGGTTCGGCCGCACGGCGTGCCTCGCTGGCCTCCGCCAGGGTGCGCTCGGCGGCCTCGCTGGCGCCCCCGGCTCGTGCCTGCTGGGTGTCGGCGTCGGTGAGCGATCGCTTCGTCTCGGCGTGGGCGGCGTCCAGGGCCGTGATCTCGTCGGGCAGCTCGGCCTGGCGGGTCAGGCGATGACGCTGGGGCAGGATCAGCCGTCGCCACGCCTGGTCTTCCCGGGCGGTGGCCAGCGCCTGCCATGCCCGCTCGGCCGCTTGCTGCTCGGCCTGGCCCCGCTGAAAGGAGGCCCGCAGGCGCGCATCGTCGTCGTGCCAGCGTTGCTCGGCCTGAAGCGCTTCCGAGCGCTTCTGCAGGTCGGTAAGCGCTCGCTGGGTGGCCTCGGCGGCCCGTTCCAGCTCGGCGCGGGCCTCGGGCTCGGCGGGCAGGTCGTCGGCGAGCCGGGCCTCGATCTTCTCCACGGCCTTCCGGGCCTCGCTGGCGCGGCGATAGGCGGCCATCGAGATGGCGGAGTATTCGCTGGTGCCGGTCAGCCGCTCCAGCAGGTCGCTGCGCTCGTTGTCGTCGGCCTTGAGGAAGGCGGCGAACTCGCTCTGGGCCAGCAGCACGGCGCGGGTGAACTGCTCGAAGCTCAGACCCAGCCGCTCGGGCAGCAGGCGGTCGAACTCGCGTTTCTGGGTGGTCAGCAGGCGGTCGTCGTCCAGGTCGCGCAGCGACTGCTCGGTGGCCTGCAGGCGCCCGTCCACCTTCTCGCGGGCCCGGCGCACCGCCCAGCGGGCGCGGTAGCGGCGGCCGTCGCGACCCAGGAAGTCGACCTCGGCATGGCCGCTGGCCGTGCCGCGGCGCAGCAGGGTGCGCGGATCGGCGGTGTTGAGCGTGGCGTCGCCGACGTCCGGCAGCGGCGCCTCGCGGCCGGGGGCCTGGCGCAGCCGCGGCGTGCCGCCGTAGAGCGCCAGGCACAGGGCGTCGAGCAGGGTGCTCTTGCCGGCGCCGGTGGGCCCGGTGATGGCGAACAGCCCGGCATCAGCGAGCGGCGCCGCGGTGAAGTCGAGCTCGAGGGGGCCGGGGATCGAGGCCAGGTTGGCCAGGCGCAGGGCGAGGATCCTCATGCGGGGTCCTCCTCGTCGGCGTCCAGCACGTCCTGGCGCAGCCGGTCGAAGTCGGCGAGCACCTCCTCGCCCGGCGGCTCGCCCCAGCGCGCCTGCCAGGTGCGCTCGAACAGGCGGCGGGGGCCGAGGGTCTCGAGGGCGACCCGCTCGGGGGCGTCCTCGGCCTGGCCCCGGGGCAGGCGACGCTCGAGGCGCAGCAGGCGCAGCGCCTTGCCCTCGAGGGCGGCGTCGACCCGGGCGCGCAGGTCGGGCATCGGCGCCTCGAGCGTGACACGCACCTCCAGCCAGGGCCAGCGCTCGCGGGGCAGCGCATCGTCGACCTCGAGGGCCTCCAGCTCAGCCAGCACGGCGTCGAGGGGCGCGGGGCCCAGGCGGTGCATGGCCACCGGGCGCGGCACGGCGATGGCCTCGACGCCGGCCAGCGTCGCCTCGTCGATTGTCGCCTCGACCACCTGGTGGGGGTAGGTCACCTCGCTGAAGTCCAGCGGCAATGGGCTGCCGCTGTAGCGGATGCGCGCCTCGCCGACCTTCTGTGCGCGGTGCAGGTGGCCGAGCGCCACGTAGGCGATGTCGTCTGGAAACAGCGCCGCGGAGATCGATTCCTCGCCGCCGATCACGATGGGCCGCTCGCTGGCCTCGGAGACGGCGGCGCCGCGCAGGTGGGCATGGCTCATGGCGACCAGCGCCTGGCCGGGCTCGCGGCGCTCGCGGGCGGCTTTGATCAGCTGTTCGTGGACCCGGGCGATGCCGTCGACGTAGTCGTTGCGGTTCGGGTCGCGGGTATCGTCATCGTCGTCGCGCGCCGGGCCGCCGGTGACCTCGGCGGGGCGCAGGAAGGGCAGCGCCAGGCACCAGGCGCGGGTCGCGCCGGCGTCGTCGGTGAGCGGCACCAGCAGGCGCTCGGCGTCCAGGCGGCCGTCGTCCAGCCAGGTCACCCGGCCCCGGGCGTGGGTGCGCAGGCGCCGCATCAGCGGCGCGGGCAGCTCGATGCGGTTGCCGCTGTCGTGGTTGCCGGCGATCAGCACGATGTCGAGGCGGGGCAGGCGCTCGTGGGCGTCGACGATGAAGTCGAAGAGCAGCGCCTGGGCGCGCAGCGAGGGATTGACCACGTCGAAGATGTCGCCGGCCACCAGCAGGGCGTCGGCGTCGCGCTCGACCAGGGTGTCGAGCAGCCAGGCCAGGAAGGCGCGATGCTCCTCGAAGCGCTCCTGGCCGTGGAAGCTCTGGCCCAGGTGCCAGTCGGCGGTGTGGATCAGTCTCAGCATCGGTCCCCGGTGTTCCGTCACGCGGCAAAACCCGTAGTCTAACCCGAGTGATGCCGATACATCAGGGAGCCCCTTGCCGATGACGCCCCTCCACGACTGGAACCTGTCGCCCACCGAGGCCATCGCCCTGCAGAGGCGCCTGGCCGGTCGGGTGGAGCACACGGATCGCCTGGCCCCGGTGCGGCGCATCGCCGGGGTGGATATCGGCTTCGAGCAGGGGGGCGAGATCACCCGCGCCGCGGTGGTGGTGCTGGCCTGGCCGCCGGCGGGCGAGGGGCGCTTCGAGGTGGTGGAGCAGGCGGTGCATCGCGAGCCCACGCGCATGCCCTATGTGCCGGGGCTGCTGTCGTTCCGCGAGGTGCCCGCGGCGCTGGCGGCCTTCGAGAGGCTCGAGACGCGCCCCCAGCTGGCGCTGGTCGATGGCCAGGGCATCGCCCACCCGCGGCGGCTGGGCGTGGCCAGCCACCTGGGGCTGTGGCTCGACCTGCCGACCATCGGCGTGGCCAAGAAGCGGCTGTGCGGCCGCCACGGCGAGCCGGGCCCGGCGCGGGGCGACTGGGCGCCGCTGGTCGATGATGGGCCTGGGGGCGAGGAGACGATCGGCGCGGTGCTGCGTTCGCGGCGGGGCGTCAAGCCGGTGTTCGTGTCGCCGGGGCACCGGTTGTGCCTGGAGACCGCCGTGGCCTGGGTGGTGGCCTGCCTGGGGCGCACCAAGCTGCCGGAGCCGACGCGACTGGCCGACCGGCTGGCGTCGAGACGCGATCAGAAGCGGCGCTGAGCTTGCCATCCAGGGCCGGGCGGCCGACCATGGCGGCCCTTGTTCGCTGCCCGGATGCCCGCCATGACCGCCGCTTCTCCTTCCCCCCTCGAGGCCACCCGCGCCTGGGTCGAGACCTTCGTGGTCGGCCTCGAGGTGTGCCCCTTCGCCGGCCGCGAGGTCGCCCGCGACAGCATCCGCTATGTGGAGATCGACGCCACCGATCCGGCGGCCGCGCTGATGCGGCTGATGGAGGAGTGCTGGCACCTCGACGAGGATGCCGCGACCGAGACCACCCTGATGGTGCTGAGCGCGGGCCTGGACGACTTCGACGACTACCTGGATCTGCTGGGGATGGCCGAGGCGCTGCTGGTCGAGCAGGGCTACGAGGGCGTCTACCAGCTGGCGAGCTTTCACCCGGACTACCGGTTCGAGGGCGAGGCCGAGGACGCGCCGCGCAACTACACCAATCGCTCGCCCTGGCCGATGTGGCACCTGATCCGCGAGGCCGGCCTGGAGCGAGCGCTGGCTCACTACCCCGACCCCGAGGCCATCCCCGAGCGCAACGCGGCGCTGATGTCGGCCCGGGGGCGCGACCGGCTGGCGGCCTCGCTGGCGGCGCTGCGCGGCGCCGGTGACTGAGCTCGGGGCGGGGCCGGTCGGCGGGGTGGACAGGGAGACCGCGCAATTTATTGTTTAATGTTAATGTAGCGATACACGGGTTATGGCGCCCGGAGGCAATGCCCGAGCGTTGCGCCCGTCCATCCTTTCGGTGTCATCACAGGAGGTGATCGCGCCCATGTTCAAGCGACTGTTCGGGAAGACACCGGTGCGCTGCTGGATCGTCAAGCAGATCGATGACCGGGTCCTGCATCTCTGCGGCAGGGGCCAGCTGGAAACCCAGATGAAGTCCCGGGAGGCCGCCCGGGCGCTGGCCGACGGCGACTATCGCGGCGGCGTGCGCTTCGACGGCACCGGCATCGTGCTCAACAGCCGGCTGTTCGCGGCCCTGGTGCCCCTCGAGTCGCTGACGCTGGACGAGGACGGCACGGCCCTGTGGCAGGGCCGCCGCTGGGCCGTCTCCCGGGTGCCCCAGCGCTGCTGGAGCTGGGAGGGGCGGCTGGTGGCCGAGCCGGTGGCCGAGGGGCCGCCGCGCCTGGCGAGCAGCGAGGATGTCTCCGGCATCCGCGAGCACGTCGACGCCTCGCGCCCGACGCCCGGCCCGGTGGAGTTCCGCGCCGGGGATGCCCTCGAGGACCCGCGCTACGATATGCGGCGCCGGCGGCGCACTACCCCCGAGGATGCCTGAGGCGGGCGAGCCCCTGGTGATCAGACGATGTCCAGCGGCTCCTTGCGGCGCGGCGCGGGGAAGGCGGCGTCGAGCCGGGCCAGCGCCTCGTCGTCGAGTCGCTGGTCCAGCACGGCGGCGTTGTCGCGCACGTGGTCCGGCTGAACCGCCTTGGGAATGGCGATCAGGTCCCGGACACCCTCGACCGGGCGCACCGCCCAGGCCAGCAGCAGCTGGGCCGGGGTCAGGCCGCGCTCGGCTGCCAGCGCCGTGACCTCCGGGTGGTCGAGCAGGCGCCGGCGCAGCCGACCGCCCTGGGCCAGCGGGCAGTAGCCCATCAGCGGCATGCCGTGATCGCGCTGCCAGGGGCGCAGCGAATGCTCGATGCCACGCGACCCCAGGTGGTAGAGCACCTGGTTGACCGCGCAGTCGCCGCCGCCCGGCAGGGCGTTCAGGCTGCCCATCTCGTCGACATCGAAGTTGGAGACGCCGAAGCGGCGGATCTTGCCGGCCTCGCGCAGCCGTTCGAAGGCCTCCAGGGTCTCGTCCAGCGGAATGCCGCCGGGCCAGTGCAGCAGGTAGAGATCCAGGTGATCGGTGCCCAGCCGCGCGAGGCTGGCCTCGCAGGCGGCGATGGCCGAGTCGCGCCCGGCGTTCCAGGGATACACCTTGGAGACCAAGAAGGCCTGGTTGCGCCGGCCGGCCAGGGCCTCGCCGACCACCTCCTCGGCTCCGCCGTCGCCGTACATCTCGGCGGTATCGATCAGCGTCATGCCCAGCTCCAGCCCCTGCTGCAGGGCCCGGACCTCGTCGGCGCGGGGCGCCAGCCCCTCGCCCATGAACCAGGTGCCCTGGCCGACGGCGGGCAGGGTCACGGCGTCCTCGTGGGCGGTGGCCGCCAGGCGCACGGTGGCGCGGTCGTTCATCGCGAAACCTCTTTTTGGAACTATTTTCCATTTCATCCTGGCGCGGATTCGGGCATGGTGCAAGAGGCATCGGATCATCGCGGGGCCCGCCGGACTGTGCCATCTTGCAGTCGGGCCGCGCGGTTTCGATGGCCGATCCACTTTTCCCGCAAGGAGTCGTCATGAGCATCGAGAAATTCGGCAGCGCCCAGTGGCAGGGCAGCGTCAAGCAGGGCAAGGGCAGCGTGTCCACCGAGAGCGGGGCGCTGTCCGACCAGCCCTATGGCTTCAATACCCGCTTCGAGGGCGTGGCCGGCAGCAATCCCGAGGAGCTGATCGGGGCGGCACATGCCAGCTGCTTCTCCATGGCCCTGTCGCTGATGCTGGGCGAGGCCGGCTTCGAGCCGGAGCGCATCGACACCCGGGCCACGGTGAGCCTGGATGCCGACAGCCTGACCGTGACCCGGGTGCACCTGGTGACCGCCGCCAGGGTGCCGGGCTGCGATCAGGCCGCCTTCGACGAGGCCGCCCAGGGCGCCAAGGCCAACTGCCCGATTTCCAAGCTGTTCACCGCCGAGATCACCCTGGACGCCACCCTGGAGGGGTGACGACGGGACGTCTCGTCGCGGCATCTGGGGCCACCTGCGGGTGGCCTCATCGCGTCATGGCGCCCCGCGCGGCGTGCACCAGGGCATGGATCAGCCGCTGCTGGGGGCGGTTGAAGATCAGCCACTCCGGGTGCCATTGCACGCCGATCAGGAAGTCGTGATCCCGCGACTCGATGGCCTGTACCAGGCCGTCGCGATCCCGGGCGACGATCTCGATGCCGCGGCCGGCCTCCCGCACCGCCTGGTGGTGCAGGCTGTTGATGCGGCACCAGGCGACGCGCAGGATGCGATTCAGCCGGCTGTCGCCGACGATGTCGACGGTCTTGCGGGGCAGCACGGTGCGCCGCCGCTTGAGCCCCTCGTAGGTGGTGTAGATGTCCGGATCCAGGGTGCCGCCGAGGTGCACGTTGATCAGCTGGGCGCCCCGGCAGATGCCCAGCACCGGGGTGCCGGCGGGGATGAAGCGCGCCAGCAGCTCCAGCTCGAGCTGGTCCCGGGCCGGGTCGACGCGCACGTCGAGCTGCATCTCGCCGCCGTAGTGGTGGGCCTCGATATCGTCGCCGCCGCCGATGATCAGGCCGTCCAGGCGGTCGGGGCGCGGCCGGGCGGGCGACAGCCGCAGGGGGCGGCCGCCGTGGCGCCAGACGGCGAACCAGTCGAACCACCAGGCGATGCGGCTCTTGCGGTCGGAGGTGGTGATGCCGATCAGCGGGCGGGTCGTCCGGCTCATGGGCGCTCGAACCTCCGGCGCAGGGCGCGCCACCAGCGGATCGGCCAGGCGGGTCGATGGCGAGCCAGGTACTCGGCGCCGCGCTCGGCCAGGGTCTCCGGGGCGGCGGCCAGGGCCTCCACCTCCAGCCAGCGGTTCCACTCCCGGGCCGCGCCCCAGCCGGGCTCGGAGAGCTGGGCATTGGGCAGACGGTAGTGGTAGGTGGGGCGCGGCTTGATCAGCTGATCGTCCAGCAGCTCGTGGGGGTGGGTCGGGTGCAGGTGGGCGAACAGCGGCAGCAGGTCGAGCTCACGGTTGCGGGTCGGGTTGTCCGCCAGGTAGTCGTCGATCAGCGTCTCCAGGTCCGGGGCATAGTCCGGGTCCAGTACCTTGAGGGCGTAGGCCCGGGGAAAGGGATTGGCATGCGGCAGCACCTCCCGGGTGATGTCGACCTGGATCTGCTCGCGCAGCCAGCGGGCGGTGAGCAGGTAGGCGCGCAGGTGGGCCAGGATGCTGCCGACCTCCAGGCTCGGCGCCTCGGGGTTGAGGTGCAGGCCGAAGCCGAACAGCAGGCTGGCGTCGGTGCCCTTGGCGCCGTGCTCGCGCAGCGCCTCGAAGAGGGCATCCAGCTCGCCCAGCTCGTCCCAGGGCACCGGCGGGCAGACGATCTCGGTGGGCACCAGCCCGGTGACCACGTCGCCGATCAGCTCCCGGGTGCGGTGGTGGAAGTCGCGGCGCATGCGTTCCCACTCGCTGTCCCGGTAGGCCTCGGGGTCGAGGTGGCGCTCGTCGGGATGGGCGTACTGGGTGTCCAGTTCGATGCCGAAGCTGCCCCAGCGGGCCCCCTCGACCCTCAGGCGGTGCGGGCTCAGCACCTCGACCTCACCGCCGAAGCAGTCGCGCACCAGCTCGGCGGTCTCCCGCGGGGGCAGGCCGGCGAACTCGATCTCGACTCCGACCCGGCGGAGCCGTCCCTGGGCATTGCGCGGCACGGGTGGCGGTTGCGGCGTCATGACGGCATCCTTGTGACGGTAGTCGGCAGCCTAACATACTGCCCGCCGCGTACAGGACGAGGGAACCACGCCCCCTCACCACCCAGGGAGATTCGATGTTGCCCGCGATGCACCGCCGCTTGCCGATCCTGCCAGGCCTGCTGCTGCTGATTCTGATGGCCCTGCCCCTGGCGGTCGGCGCCCAGTCCCTGCCGCTGTCCGCCCTCGGCGGCCAGGCCAACGAGGACGGCCATGATCCCGAGGCCCTGCAGCGCTCCCTGGACCGCATCATCGATACCCTGGAGGACGACGCCCGTCGCGGCGAGCTGCTCGCCGACCTGGAGGCGCTGCGCTCGGTCAACGGCGAGGTGGTGGAGGGCGAGGGCCTCACCAGCCAACAGGGCCTGCTGGGGGCCCTGGCGGACGCCTTCAACGACCTGGGCGACCAAGCCGAGGCGGGCGGCTCGCCGCTGAACGAGTGGCGGCGACAGTTCCGCCAGGGCTGGTCGGAACTGCGCGACCTGGTGGTGCGCACCGGCGACGGGGCCCTGCTGAGCTTCGGCATCGAGCTGGCGGTGCTGGTGGGCATCTGGGGCGGCCTGCTGGTGATCCTGATCGCCCTGGGGCGGATGCTCTTCCAGCGCCGGGACTGGCCCCTGGACCTGCCGCGGGAGCCCCGGGGCGCGCTGCTGGCGCTGCACTTCCTGCGGCGCCTGCTGCCCTGGGCGCTGGCCTTCCTGCTGGTGCTGGGCGTCGCCCAGCTGGTGCCGGAGAGCGCCGGGCGTACCGGCGCGCTGGTGCTGGCCTATGTGGCGCTGTGCGGGCGCACCCTGGCGGTGGTGGTCGAGACGGTGATCTCGGTGTTCACCCGCGGCCACCGCTACGTCGCCGTGCGCCACCTCCACCAGCGGGCCCTGCGCCCGCTGTTCGTGATCGGCGCCCTGATCGCCCTGGGCGACGCCTTCAATTCCTCGGGGCTGACCGAGGCCATCGGCAGCGACCTGGCCAGCCTGCTCTCGGTGATCGCCAACATCCTCGCGGGGCTGATGAGCGGGCGCTTCATCCTGCGCTTCAAGCGGCCGATCACCCACCTGATCCGCAACCGCTCCTACCGCCATCGCTGCGAGAGCAGCAACGCCGCCGACATGGCGCGCACGGTGGGCGGCCTCTGGCACGTGCCGGCGCTGCTGCTGGTGGGCGGCTCGCTGGTGGCGATCTTCGTCACCGGCGGCGACGTGGGCACGGCGCTGGCCCGCTCGATCATCACCGCCTCGCTGCTGGTGCTGACCCTGGTGGTCGCCGGGCTGGTCCGCCGCCACGCCGAGCGCCGGGCCAAGCGGCGCTATCGGCGCGAGTACCGCCGGCGCCTGGAGCGCTTCGGCTACGCGCTGTGCCACGTGCTGGCCTGGATCGCCTTCGCCGAGCTGTCGCTGCAGGTGTGGGGCGCCTCCCTGGTGGGCATCGGCAGCCAAGGGGTGGCCAGCGTGCGCATCGGCCAGGCGCTGCTGGGCATCGGCTTCACGGTGCTGCTGGCCTGGCTGGCCTGGATCTTCGCCGACACCGCCATCCAGCGCGCCCTGGTGTCCTCGGCGCGCTCCCGCGGGCGCCGCGTCAACCAGGCCCGGGCCCAGACCATCACGCCGATGATCCGCAACATCATCTTCGCCACCATCGTGATCATCGCCGCCATCGTCGGCCTGGCCAACCTGGGCGTGAACGTCACGCCGCTGCTGGCCGGCGCCGGGGTGATCGGCCTGGCGGTGGGCTTCGGCGCCCAGACCCTGGTGCAGGACCTGATCACCGGCATCTTCATCCTCATCGAGGATTCCCTGGCGGTGGACGACTTCGTGCGCATCAATGGCCACATGGGTTCCGTCGAGGGGCTGACCCTGCGCACGGTGCGCCTGCGCGACCTGGACGGCATCGTGCACATCATCACCTTCAGCCGCATCGAGTCGATCCACAACATGTCGCGGCAGTTCGGCATCGCGCTGATGAAGATCCGCATCCCCTACGACATGAAGATCGACGATGCCATCACCCTGATGCAGGAGACCGCCCAGGCCCTGCGCCAGGATCCGATGATGCGTCACTACATCTGGTCGCCGCTGGAGATGCAGGGCATCCACGAGTTCGTCGACGGCTGCCCGCTGCTGCGGATGCGCTTTCGCACCGCGCCGGAGATGCAGTGGGACGTGGCCCGGGCCTTCAACCTGCTGCTCAAGCAGCGCATGGAAGAGCAGCACGTCGACCTGGGCGTGCCGCGGCTCAGCGTCAGCATGGAAGGCCACGGCGGCGGCCGCCTGGACGGCAGCGGCGAGTGGGGCGAGGGGCGCGATGCCGCCGGCCGCCGGCGCGGCGAGGCCGGCGCCGCGGACCCGCAGCGCGAGACCAGCGCCCGGGGCGCCTCGCCGGACCCGTCCCCCTAGGCAATGTCTGAAAAGTGCCTGCGCTCGGCTATACGGCGTTAAAAATCGGCTCAAAGTACTCATTTACTACCTGTAAACTCCGTCTTTTCACCGATTTTTGCCTTGTCTAGCCTTCGCTCACCGACTTTTCAGACAGAGCCTAGCGGCGAGGGGCGTCAGGGCAGGACGAAGTGGCCCAGGGCGACGCCGCCGGCCAGGGTCGCCAGCCACAGCGTCGCCAGCCACCAGCCCAGCCGCAGGCGCCGCCAGCGGTTGTGGGCCCGGGCGGCGCGGTTGAGCCGCTGCATCCACTCCTCGAAGCGCGAGCCGGGCGGCCCCGGCGGCAGCGAGAAGTCGTCGGCCGGCCCCGCCCGCCAGTAGGGGGCATGGGTCAGGCCCAGCCGGGCCCGCAGGCGACCGATGTCGGAGAGGGTGTCGTGGAGGGCGTCGTACTCGGCCCGGCGCCACTCGGCCTGGAGCACGGTGGCGGCATCGGCCTTGAGCGCGGTGTGCTGGCAACGCTCGATGGCCGCGGCGATCTCGGCCGCCTCGGCCTCGGGCGTGATTCGCAGTCGCTGGTAGAGGTCGCGCATCTCAGCTCACCTTCATCAGGAAGTCATAGGCGCGGCGGATCCGCTGGAAGCGCCGCGAGGCGCTGGCGACGATCGCCTCGCCCTCGTGATGGAAGCGGTCCGGATGGTGAGCCTGGGCCAGCCGCCGGTAGGCCTTGCGGATCTCGCTGCGGCTGGCGCCCGGCTCCAGCCCCAGCACCGACAGGGCGCTGCGTCGCCGCGGGTCCGGCGGCGGCTCCGGGCGGCGATGGGCCTGCTCGTGCCGGCGCCGCTGCTCCTGCTGCCGGTGCGCCTCCTCTCGCTGCCTGGCGTCGTCATGGCGCTGCCGCTCGCCGGCGCGCTCGCGCTCGTGGCGGCGGGCCTCGCGCTGGGCCTGGCGGCGGCGGCGCTCGGCCTCGCGCTGGGCCTGCTTGCGCTGGCGGGCGGCCTCGCGCTCCTCGCGCCGTCGAGTCTTCGCCTCGCGCCTGGCCGCCTGGCGCTGGCGCTTGGCCTCCTCCCTGGCCTCGCGGGCCTGGCGCCGGGCCTCGGCTCGCTCGGCGCGGCGCGAGGCACGGTCGTCGGCTGCCTCGGCCGTCTCCTCGTGGTGCCCCCGGCTGGCGCCTTCCTGCCCGGTGTCCTGGGCGCGGCCCTCGCGCCGCCGCCAGTAGGCTCGCTGGCTGGGGTCGTCGGGCTCCGCCAGGCGCCGGCCGGCCTGGGAGGCGTAGAGCGCGGCGAACTCGGCTGGGGCCACGCCGAGCAGGTCGGCGAGGAAGCGCAGCACGTGATGATTGGCCAGGGTCGGCTCGTCGCCGTCGGTGGCCAGGGTGATCGCCAGGCGCAGGAAGGCCCGGGCCGACTCGCCGTGGAGTTCCTTCTGCAGCACCTCGGCGGCCAGCTGGATGGCGCTCAGGTCCTGGCTGGCGGCGACCTCCAGCACCGGCGCCAGGTCGTGGCCATGGCGGAAGGCCCCGGTCAGGGCGACCAGGTGGGCGCGCTCCGCTTCCCCTACCGTGCCCCGGTGGGTCAGCACCCAGCACAGCAGCAACAGGGCGGCGCTGTCGGCCTGGTCCCGGCTCTGGAGGAGCAGCAGCTCGAAGGTGGAAAAGGGAGTGGCGGTCATTCCCTGACTCTTGGGTGCATGCGTTATCGGTCGGCCATGTTCGCCCCGGGCCCCTGCCATGGCAAGCCCGCGGCGGGAATGTGGTAGCGTCCAGGTTATCGGCGGTGGACGCCCTATCTTGACCGTTGACGGAGAACGCGACGATGCGACCTTTATGGAAGGCCCTGCTGGCCCCGCTGATCTGGGTGGCCGAGCGGCTCGGCACCACCCAGGAAGTGCACCGTGATCCCGAGGCACAGGCCTGGGTGGATCGCGACTGCGAGGCCTTGACCCTCTACCTGGCCTGGCGCTGTCCCTATGGAATGCGGGTCAAGCGGGAGGTGACGCGCCTGGGGCTCGACATCGCCGAGCGCGACGTGCGCCTCGACCCCGAGCATCGCCGCGCCCTGGAGGCCGGCGGCGGCAAGGCCCAGACGCCCTGCCTGCACATCCGGGAGGCCGACGGCGAGCGCTGGTTGTACGAGTCCGCGGCGATCATTCGCTACCTGCGTACCCGCTTCTCCTGAGGCACATCGCCATCCCGGCCCGCCCGGACTGGTCCATGGTCGTATCGACACCCTTTCCGCCGCGATGCCATACAGACGACAGGGAACCCAGGAGCCGGCCGAAGATGTCGGCCCGACGCAGGGAGCACAGGGATGATACTCAAGGAAAAGGACGCCTATGCCGGCACCGACGAGCGCGGCTTCTACGGCCACAAGCAGGAGCAGGACGTGGCCTTCCACCTGCGGCGGGAGTTCGGCGACAACGATCAGGTTCGCGTGATCCACGACCTGGTGATCGAGCACGAGGGGGAACGGGCCCAGATCGATCACCTGGTGATCCATCCCTATGGCTTCATCATCATCGAATCGAAGAGCATCGTCGGTGAGGTCAGGGTCAACGCCGAAGGGGAGTGGTCGCGTAGCTATCGCGGGCAGTGGTCGGGCATCAAGTCGCCCATTCGCCAGGCGGAGCTCCAGAAGACGCTGCTCTACCGCCTGATCCGCGACAATGTCGAGCAGCTGCTCGGCAAGCTCCTGGGCGTTCAGGGGAAGGTGGGAGGCCGGGACTGGCAGATCCTGTGCGCCGTCTCCAGCACCGCCATCCTGCATCGCGACCGGATGCCCAAGGACGTCTCCCACCGCGTCATCAAGACCGAATTCGTCGCCGGCAAGGTACGCGACCTCGTCGGCGGCATGACGATGGCCTTCCTCAAGGCCAAGCCGAAGTTTTCTCCAACCGAATTGGATAATCTCGGCCGCTTCCTGCTGGCGCATACCGAACGGGTCGCCGCTCGGCAGGAAGGCCATGTCTCCCCGGCCGGTGGCGTGGCGGAAGCGCCCCCGGAAACCCGATCCCCGCAACGCGACCCGACCATGCATGACGCCGACGCGGCCCCACCTACGTTGCCCCTGGCCGGACATCCGACTCGCCAGCATGTCACGGGCGATCACCTGCTTACCTGCAAGCGTTGCGGCGAAGCCGAGCGGCTCACCGGGATGTACGGCCAATACGGCTACTACATCAAGTGCCAACAGTGCGGCACCAACACCTCCATGAAGCAGGACGCTTGCCCCGAGTGTGGAGAGAAGAGCGTCCGAATCAACAAGGCGGGGCCGCGCTATACCGCCACCTGCCGCTCCTGCAAGCACCACTACCTGGTGTATTTCCAGGGAGGGTGAGCCGTGAATGATCTAAGAGGGGCTGTTAACGACCCGAATGAGACATGCCGGCAAAGGCAGCGAGCATGTTCATCGGGGATATGCAGCATGCACGATGATTGGGGTTATGCTGCCGAGCTATACTTAATTGCAATGTTTTTCAGTAGGTTATGGGATGCGCGCTGCGCTGTATAACATTGTTGAACGCGCCTTCGCGTTCATTCAATATCAGAGTGTTCCGTCTAATACCTGTTAGGCAATGCAATATGGAGAGTGATGAATGCCGCTAAATAAAAAAGCTAGAAATGAAAGCGACGTATTCAAAGAACTGGAGGATCTTTGTCAATCTCCTGGCTACATTCACGCAATCGCATATTTCTGTTTTCGAGATAATACCATCAGGTACGCCGATGAAGTGAAGCCTGAAGACGTATTGCAACAATTCTCAATGGAGCGTTTGGTAAGAACAGAAATATCTACACTAATTGGACTGGCATGTAAAAAGGATATAGATGAAACATTGCCTTCGCCAGACCTGATGCAAGAGTATGTTAGTAGAACTGATGCTCTACTTCAGGAATTGCATCAATCCATGATGCCACCAATGCAAGAGGTATTTGACCCTACTAAAATTGGGGGTGATAACTTTAACCCCTTCACCTCTGGCGCCTTATTAAGAGAATCAATTTTTTATGGTGGTGAATCAGCATATCACTTTCAGTATAGAGATTTAGCGAAAGATAAATATAGAAAAGATAATGCATGGCTGATTGAAAACAAAGGCTATTCACTAGAGCAAGCTATCTCTACTATTTCGTCAATTCAGGCTTTACAGAACGATAAGATTAATGATGTCTTTGTTAGTCTGATTGATAAAAATCCAGATGAATGGACTGTCTTTGAGGCCTATACCCTTTCCTTAGGAGAAATAGTCGAGAAGTCCGAATTGGATGCAGAGATTGTTAAAAATATTATTGAATCGTTTGTTTCACCAATTGGGCAGAGCGATTTTAAGTCCTTGGACGACTTTAATCCGATAAACGCCTATCCAATCATAAAGCTGCAAGAAGATAAATATCTATTGTTTCAGAATTACAGTTTGGTAGAGGCGTTCTACGAGACACCATTTTTCTGGTTCAATTCTGATGCATCGTATAAAAATATTGCGATGCGTCATCGTGGTGAGTTTACAGAAGAATTTTCAAGCGGACGGCTTAAGCGTGTTTTCGGAGAAAAGCGAGTCTTTCAAAACGTTGATATAGTAGACGATAAGAACAACAAAGCCGGTGAAATAGATGTGCTTGTTGTGTTTGCAAACAGAGCAATAGTGTTGCAGGCAAAGTCAAAAAAGCTAACTATAGCTGCTCGCAAAGGGAATGACTTATCTCTAAAGGACGACTTCAAGAAGGCTGTGCAAGATGCATATGATCAAGCCCTTTCATGCTCGAATTATTTGAATGATAGTAACTACAAACTTTTCGATGAACAGGCTAATGAAATAGCGATTAACAGAGAGTTCAAGGAGATTTATCCTTTCTGCGTAGTTTCTGATCATTATCCAGCATTGTCATTTCAAGCTAGGCAGTTCCTCGAGCAAAAGCCTACTGATGTGATCAAGCCAGCTTTTGTGATGGATGTCTTCTTCTTGGATGTCATAACGGAGATGCTGAAGTCTCCTCTGCATTTTCTAAGCTACGTCAATAGAAGAACGCTGTATGGCGATAAAATATTATCCACACACGAGCTAACAATCTTGTCATACCATCTAAAACAAAATCTTTGGATGGATGGGGAGTATACAATGATGCAGCTAGGAGATGACATCTGCGCTGACCTAGATCTTGCAATGCTGGCAAGGCGGGATGGCATTCCTGGTAGCGAGACTCCAGATGGGATATTGACAAAGTACGAAGGAACGCACTTCGATAAATTGATCAAGGACATTGAAACACGTGACCATCCAGCCACTATAGATTTCGGATTTATGCTGTTGACACTTAGTGGCGACACAATCGAAATGATAAATGACGGAATATCGAAACTAGTTGAGCTGGGGAAGAAAGATGGTAAGCATCATGATTTAACACTTGGCATTAGTGAAGGCAGGACGGGGCTTACTATTCATTGTAATGATAATTCGGACGCCGAGGCCGCGAAGCGATTGGAGCGTCATTGTGAGCTAAGGAAGTATGATCAGAAGGCTAACCAATGGTTCGGTGTGTGCATTGGTGCCAGGTCCCAAAGATTGAGATTTGGCGTTAATAGGGATTTCAAATGGCAGCAGTCAGATGAAATGGATGAGATGACTAAGGATCTTCCTAGGCCGCAATCGTTGAAAGGAAAAAAGAAGGTTAACTTTGAAACAGTAACTAGGAAATCTAAGAAGATTGGGCGCAATGAAAAGTGCCCATGTGGAAGCGGGAGAAAATACAAGAAGTGCTGCTTAAGCTGAGGTCCTTGATCTAGCCATGCCTAACAAAAAGCTGCACTCGGATAAATTACTCGCTGCGCTCCTAATTTATCGGTGAGCAAGGCGTTAGCTGGAGAAAGCATGAAAGAGTTTCGAGTCCAATCATCAGAGACGGAAGCTGAATTGCTTTTTTTCGGCGTCAATGGCGATAACTTCTCGGTAGCGCTCTCATCGGGGCCTGTAAGTTGTCAGAGGGACGTGTGGGCCTATACAGACACCCATGGGCTGGCAGATCTATTCGAATGGATGGCATCGCAAAGTAAACCTTGGGAAACGTCGGAAGGCTGGGAATCTCTTGAAGGTGAATTCAAGTTGTACGCCAGCTGTAACGTGCGTGGAAACATAACCTTTGACGTTGAAATGAACCATTTGGGGTGTGCTGAGGAATGGCGGGTGCAAACCCAGCTCAAGTCCGAATTTGGCCAACTGCCTAGTCTAGCCAAGAAGGCTCGAGCTTTCTTCGGGCCATCACCCAGCTAACCAGTGGGTGAAGCTGACCGGTACTACGCTGCGCTTCGCACCGGCAGCTTACCCAAGGCGTTAGTTGATCAACCGGAGAGTTCCGTGCAATGGATTTCAGCCTACACAAGGCTTTTTAATATCCTAGATAAAAAGGATACGCCTGCTTACCATAGCGGGTCGCAGTTTATAAGGGTTGTTCAGCAGTTTGATCCGGGACTTCCTAGCTATAGCCTCTACATGGATCAGAGGCAAAAAGCTGGTAAAAGCACAAGCCGGCGGGACTTCTATTGGGACATTTTGAATGGCTTAGATGAAGCTACGAGATACGAAGCCTTCCGAGCCTTCCTTGATATCGTCAGCCCCCATTTTCCTGAAGAGTCTCAAGAGCTAAGCGCGTATCTTTTTGGTGGAGGGAATCCGGTCCCTAAGGTTAAAGTACCTGTAGATGCGTGGAACTCTGAAAGGTTGAACGTTACATTGGCGAAAATCGACAATGCCATAGATTCGGGTAACTTCAACAACGCGATGACTTTGGCGTACACCTGTCTCGAAGGCCTTTACAAATCATACATACGTAAACACAGCCCTGAGAATGAATCTCAAACAGAGTTGATCCCGCTGTCAAAGATAGTGCGTGATGACATAGTTGCAAAACTCAACAAAAGAGGGCCATTCCCACAGCAAATGGTCACAAGTATATCTACATTAACGAGCGCAATAGCAAATTCAAGAAATAGCTTTAGTGATTCCCATTTTGACAACGACGCGAACAGGTGGTTAGCCGGTTACAGCCGAGACTTGGTGAATTCTCTTGGAAGGCTATTGCTGCATTTCATATAATCAACTAACAAGCCAAGGCAGCGGGACATATTTTTGCTTCGCTGCGCTCAAAACGCAAAAATATGCCCCTGCTTGGGGCGTTAGCTGATTGGTGCACCCATTCTAGATCGGTGTAGGTTTCAAAGTTCAATCCAAAGGACAAAGGAGTGAAAGGCATGCAAGAAAATTTCATAAAATCTTCTGTCGCGACAATTCAAAATGGTGTTGCACGAGCAGACGGGAAGCTTTATGTGACTGAAACCAATATTTATTTTGAGCCCTATAATAAGAAATTAGGACTTGGCCCGTATGAACTTGAACGAAATGAAATATCAAAGGTAGAAAAATGTTTGGGTAAGGGAGGAGGTATCTTTCCTGTAACATCAGACGCGATACAAATTACGCTTCTAGATGGCAGCGAGTATCAATTCATTTTAGCCAATCCCAAAGAGTGGATTAATCTGCTAAGTAAATAATCAGCTAACAAACTGATTAATCGGACAAATTTTACTGTGCTGATTTTTGCAATTGCGCTTCGCGCGCAAAAACCACCCCAGCAAAATTTGCCAATTATCAGGGCGTTATATGAGGACTCCCCGAAAGACCGCTTCTGGCCGAAAGAAGGCATTCAGAGTCATCAAGGAAAGGCACCATTGACTTCCCTCGCGGGCGCGTCGCTGCGGCCCCGCCGGAGGGGGCCGCTGACGGTGGGTCGCGTTACAGGGTCTCCTCCAGGAGCATGGCGAGCCGCTTGTGGTGCAGCTCGTCGGCAGTGGGGTCGTAGGAGGGCGCGTCCCGGGCGGTGAAGCCGTGGGCCGCGCCCCGGTAGAGCTCGGTGGTGAAGTGCACGCCTGCTCCGGCCAGCGCCTCGTCGAGGCGGGCGATCTGGTCGGGCGGCAGCAGCTCGTCGCCGTCGGCATGGCCGAGGTAGACCCGGCCGCGGATGTTGCCCACCACCTTGACGAGGCTGTCGGCGTCGTCTTCCTTCGCCAGGTTGGCGGAGTGGAAGCCGGCCGCGGCGGCCACGCGGTCGGGGTGTTCGGCCGCCATGCGCAGCGCGAAGGCGCCGGTCAGGCAATAGCCGACCACGCCCAGCGGGCCATCCGCGAACTCGGGCCGGGCCTCGATGGCGGCCAGCAGGGCGGCGAAGTCGCGGGCCTGGGCCTCGGGCGTCAGGCGGCCGGCATACTCGTGCAGGGTCGTTCGCACCTGCGGGTCGCGAAAGGACGCCCCCGCCGGCACGACGGGCCCGGTCGCATCGCGGTAGTAGATATTGGGCATCAGCACGGCGTAGCCGTTGTCCGCGATACGCCGGGCCTTGTCGTGATAGCAGGCACGCAGGCCGCCGATGTCGGTGAACAGCACCACGGCGGGCAGCGGGGCGGTGGCGCTCTCGGGCGTCAGGAGCTGGGCGTCGATGGTGCCGTCGGCGGCGGGGATCTCGATGGTTCGGGACATGGTGGCTCCGGTTGGTCGAAGGCGAGGATGAAACCGCAAGGCCCGGCTGGGCGTCGGGCGCTATACGCCGATGAAGGCGATCATCCCTACCATAGCGAACGCAGGGCGCCCCGCAGAGGACACCAACGGATCGTCACTGACCGCCACCGATGGTCAGCCGCAGGGCCTGAAGCCCGCCGAGTTCGAGCCGGATCTCCTCGGAGAACAGCGGGTGGCCGTGCAGGGTCAGGTCGATACTGGCGGCGGCGCCCTGGTAGACGATATCGGCGGTGATGGTCGCCTCTCGGCCGAGCGGGGCGGTGGGGGCGTAGTCGATGTCCTCGACGGTCAGGGCGGTCAGGCCCATGTCGGCCAGGGCATCCTCGACGGCGGCTTCCACCGCGGCGCCGTAGTAGAGGTAGAGGCCGCCATAGGCGAGGCCGGCGATCAGCGCCAGGGAGAGCAGTCGGCTCACGGGGCATTCCTTCTTCGATGACGGGACGGGGCAATCAGCGAGCGGGCCAGCCGCCCTCGTCGATCACCGGGCGGCCGGTGACGTCGTGGTTGTAGAGATACAGCCAGGCGGGGCCGTAGGCAGTGGCGTGGACATCGCGGTGGTACATGCCCGCGTAGGGGGCACGGACCCGGAAGTCTTCCAGCCGGTCCAGGCCGGCGAGCAGGGCCGCATCGACGCGAAACACCTCCACCACGATGCCCCGCGAGGGCTCGGCCCGGGCGCCGGGGCAGAAGCCGAGGTCGTAGAGGCGGGCGCTGGTGAGGCGATCCTCGCCCAGGAAGTCGGCGCCGTCCAGCCAGTGATGGTTGCCCAGGCCGCGCTTCAGGGTGCCGTAGACGGCGACCAGGGGCGTGCGGCGGATGGCGATGGCGGGGCTGTGCATGGGGGCTGTCCTCTCCGCGACTGGGCGGCTCAGTCTACCAGAGCGCCTTGCGCCCGACAGTGAAGGGGGCAAGTGACAGGGGAGCCTCAAGGGCGCCTGACGGCGCCATTCGCGCAGCAGAGCTGTGCTCCCACAAAGGTCAAAGACGACACCCTCATCGCGCGGCAAGCCGGGGCGCCAGGGGGCAAGTGATAGGGGAGCCTCAAGGGCGCCTGACGGCGCCATTCGCGCAGCAGAGCTGCGCTCCC
>NZ_JARWAK010000010.1:0-164749 GCF_031451675.1 Halomonas koreensis
GACACCCTCATCGCGCGGCAAGCCGGGGCGCCAGGGGGCAAGTGATAGGGGAGCCTCAAGGGCGCCTGACGGCGCCATTCGCGCAGCAGAGCTGCGCTCCCACGAAGATCAAAAACGACACCCTCATCGCGCGGCAAGCCGGGGCGCCAGGGGGCAAGTGATAGGGGAGCCTCAAGGGCGCCTGACGGCGCCATTCGCGCAGCAGAGCTGCGCTCCCACAAAGGTCAAAGACGACACCCTCATCGCGCGGCAAGCCGGGGCGCCAGGGGGCAAGTGATTGGGGAGCTTTGAGGGCGCCTGGCGGCGCCATTCGTGCAGCAGAGCTGCGCTCCCACGAAAACCTGGTCAGGCCGCTTACCGTGCCGGACCGTGCCTTCCCTGCGTTGCGGGCTTACTCCATCGCCGAGTCGCGGCCCAGGTTCTCGGGGCCGAAGGAGTCGGGCAGCAGCGCGTCCATAGTGTAGCGCTTGAGCAGCCGGCCCTCGGCGTCGACCACCCGGATCAGCGTCTCGGGGCTGGCGAACTCGCGGATGCGCTGGCGGCAGTCGCCGCAGGGCGTGCACAGGTGCTCGCCGGGGCCGATCACGTAGACCTCGCGCAGCTCGCGCTCGCCGGCGCTGGCCATGGCGGCGATCGCCGAGGCCTCGGCGCAGATCCCCTTGTAGTGGGCCACCTCGACGTTGGCGCCCGCGTAGCGGGTGCCGCTCTCGCCGATCACCAGGGCGCCCACCGGATGGTTCGAGTAGGGCGCATAGGCGCGGTCGCGCACGCCGATCAGCGCCTCGACGATGTCCTGGGGAATGCCGTCGCGCTCGATGGGCTCGCTCATGCGCCGGCCTCCCGGGCCGCGTCGTCGCGCAGCACGCCCTCCAGGGCGATCTCCATCATCTCGTCGAAGGTGGTGGCGCGCTCGTCGCTGGACAATGACTCGCCGTTGACGATGTGGTCGGAGACCGTGCAGATGGTGGCGGCCCGGGCGCCGAACTCGGCGGCCACCCCGTAGAGGCCGGCGGCCTCCATCTCGACGCCGACGATGCCGTAGCGGCGCAGCAGCTCGACCATCTCCGGGCGCGGGTCGTAGAACAGGTCCGCCGAGAAGAGGTTGCCGACCTTGACCGGCACGCCCTGGGCCGCGGCGGCGTCTGCCGCGTGGCGGGTCAGCGCGAAGTCGGCGATGGCGGCGAAGTCGTTGCCCAGAAAGCGGGTGCGGTTGACGCCGGAGTCGGTGCAGGCGCCCTGGCCGATCACCACGTCGCGCACCGCCACGTCGTCGCGCACCGCGCCGCAGGAGCCGACGCGGATCAGGCTTGTCACGTCGTAGTCGGTGATCAGCTCCTTGGCGTAGATCGACACCGAGGGAATGCCCATGCCGTGGCCCATCACCGAGATCTCGCGGCCCATGTAGGTGCCGGTGTAGCCGTACATATTGCGCACGCTGTTTACCTGACGAACGTCGTTCAGGAAGGTGTCGGCGATGTACTTGGCGCGCAGCGGGTCGCCGGGCATCAGCACGGTGTCGGCGAAGTCGCCGCGCTCGGCCTGGATATGCGGGGTGGCCATCGGGTCAGTTCTCCGTGTTGCGGGCGGGCAGGAAGGCCTCGCCGTCGTCCATGGGCGGCAGGTCGAGGTGGGTGGCCAGGCTCTGGCCGATGTCGGCGAAGCTCGTCCGGGCGCCCAGCGAGCCGGCGGGCAGGCCGGCGCCGCGGGCCAGCACCGGCACGTGCTCGCGGGTGTGGTCGCTGCCGGCCCAGGTCGGGTCGCAGCCGTGGTCGGCGGTGAGGATCAGCAGGTCGTCGTCCGCCAGGCGCTCGAGCAGCTCGGGCAGGCGGGCGTCGAAGGCCTCCAGGGCGGCGGCGTAGCCGGCCACGTCGCGGCGGTGGCCGTAGACCATGTCGAAGTCGACGAAGTTGGTCATGATCAGCGAGCGCTCGCCGGCCCCGTCGAGCGCCGCCAGGGTGGCGTCGAACAGGGCGTCGTGGCCGCTGGCCTTGATCGTCCGCGAGATGCCGCAGTGGGCGTAGATGTCGGCGATCTTGCCGATCGCCACCACCTGGCCGCCGTCGTCGTGCAGCTTCTGCAGCACCGTGGGGGCGGGCGGCTCGACGCTGTAGTCGCGGCGGTTGGCGGTGCGCTTGAAGCTGGCGGCGTCGTCGCCGGCGAAGGGCCGGGCGATCACCCGGCCGATGTTGTAGGGCTCGAGCAGGCGGCGGGCGATCTCGCAGACCGCGTAGAGCCGTTCGAGGCCGAAGGCCTCCTCGTGGGCGGCGATCTGGAACACCGAGTCCGCCGAGGTGTAGACGATCGGCTTGCCGGTGCGCACATGCTCCTCGCCGAGCCGCGCGATGATCTCGGTGCCGGAGGCGTGGCAGTCGCCGAGCACCCCGGGCAGCCCGGCCTCGCGGATCAGCGCCTCGAGCAGCTCGCTCGGGAAGCTGTGCTCGCGCTCCAGGAAGTAGCCCCACTCGAAGCGCACCGGCACGCCGGCCAGCTCCCAGTGGCCGGAGGGCGTGTCCTTGCCGGACGACAGCTCGCGGGCATGGCCGTAGGCGCCGTCGACGGCGTCGGGCGGGGCGACGCCTTCGGCCCAGGCGCCGGTGCTCTCGCGGTGGGCGTGAAACAGCCCCAGCCGGCCGAGGTTGGGCAGCGCGAGCGGCCCCCGGCGGGTTTCGCCATCGGCCTGGCCGCCGGCGCAGGCCTCGGCGATATGGCCCAGGGTGTCGGCCCCGGCGTCGCCGAAGGCCGCGGCATCCGGCGTGGCGCCGATGCCGAAGGAGTCGAGGACGAGCACGATGGCGCGGGTCATGGGGCCTCCCGGCGGATGGTGTCCTGAATCAGTGTAGGCGCGGCGACGGGCGCCGCGCCGATCTCGAGGGCGGCCAGCAGCCGGCGCTCGGCGCGTTCGGCGTCGCCCTCGCGGCGGGCATGGATCACGGCCAGGGGATCGCCGGCGGACACGGCCGTGCCCAGCGCGGCGATGCCGGTCAGGCCCACCGCCGGGTCGACGGGATCATCCGGGGCGCGGCGCCCGCCGCCGAGTTCCACCACGGCCAGGCCCAGCGCCCGGGTGTCGAGGGCGGCCAGGTAGCCGTCGCGCGGGGCACGGACCTCGCGCACCCGCGGGGCGGTGGGCAGGTGGTGGTCGGCGCGCTCGAGCAGGTCGCTGGGCCCGCCGAGGCCGGCCACCATGGCGGCGAAGCGCTCGGCGGCCGCGCCGGAGGTCAGGCGCTCGTCGAGCCGGGCCAGGGCGGCCTCGCGGTCGGCGGCCAGGCCGCCGGCCAGCAGCATCTCCGCGGCCAGGCTGCGGGTGACCTCGAGCAGGCGGCCGTCGCGGCGCTCGCCGGTCAGCACCGCCAGCGCCTCGCGGACCTCCACGGCGTTGCCGGCGCAGGGCGCCAGCGGCTGGCTCATGTCGGTCAGCAGCGCCGTGGTCGGCGTGCCGGCGAGGCTGGCCACCTCGGCGATCGTCTCCGCCAGTTGTCGCGAGGCTTCCGGCGTGGGCATAAAGGCGCCGCTGCCGACCTTGACGTCCATCACCAGGGCGTCGAGGCCGCAGGCCAGCTTCTTGCCGAGGATCGAGGCGACGATCAGCGGCAGCGATTCCACGGTGGCGGTGACGTCGCGCACCGCATACAGGCGCTTGTCCGCCGGGGCCAGGCGGCCGGTCTGGCCGATGATCGCCACTCCGGCCTCCTTGACCAGGCGACGGAAGGTGGCGGTGTCCGGGGTGACCGAGTAGCCGGGGATCGCCTCGAGCTTGTCGAGGGTGCCACCGGTGTGGCCCAGGCCGCGGCCCGAGATCATCGGCACATGGCCGCCGCAGGCGGCCACCCAGGGGCCCAGCACCAGCGAGACCAGGTCGCCCACGCCGCCGGTGGAGTGCTTGTCGAGCACCGGGCCGGGCAGGTCGAGCCCCGCCCAGTCGAGCACCTCGCCGGAGTCGCGGGTGGCCTCGGTCAGCGCCACCGTCTCGGCCGGGCTCATGCCCTGGAGGTAGATGGCCATGGCCAGGGCGCCGACCTGGGCGTCGGACAGGCCGCCGTCGGCGATGCCGGCGATGAGCTCGCCGATCGTCTCGGCGGACAGCGCCCGGCCATCGCGCTTGGCGCGGATGGCCTCCTGGGGCAGCATCAGTAGTCGTCCTCGGGGGCGGCGTTGCCCTCGAAGGCGCCCAGGGTGAGCAGCAGGTCGTCGAGCAGGCCCGAGGCGCCGAAACGGAAGTGTTCGGGGGTGATCCAGGCCGCTCCCATCAGGCGCTCGGCGAGCTGCAGGTAGGCCTGGGCGTCCTCGGCGGTGCGCACGCCGCCGGCGGCCTTGAAGCCGACGTCGCGGCCGCTGTCGCGGATCACCTCGAGCAGGATCTCGGCGGCCTCCAGGGTGGCGTTGACCGCGACCTTGCCGGTGGAGGTCTTGAGGAAGTCGGCGCCGCCCTCCACGGCCAGCTCGGCGGCGCGGCGGATCAGCGCCGGGTCCTTCAGCTCGCCGGTCTCGAGGATGACCTTGAGGGTGGCGTCGCCGCAGGCGGCCTTGCACATCTCGACCAGCTCGCGGCCGATTTCCTCGTCGCCGGCCATCAGCGCGCGGTAGGGGAAGACCACGTCCACCTCGTCGGCGCCGGAGCCCACCGCCTCGCGGGTCGCCCGGGCGGCGGCCATGACGTCGCCGCCGCCGTCGGGGAAGTTGGTGACGGTGGCGATCTTCACGCTGTCGCCCAGGCGGTGGGCGGTCAGGGCGCGGCGGGCCGGGACGATGAAGTTCGGATAGACGCAGACCGCCGCCGGGGTGCCCAGCGGGGTCTTGGCGCGCTGACACAGCGCCTCGATGGTGGCGTCGGTGTCGTCGTCGTTGAGGCTGGTCAGGTCCAGCAGGGTGAGGGCCTGACGGGCGGCGCGTTGGGATTCGCTCATGATGGTGTCCTGTGCAGAAGGGTGATGGCCGCGGCCGAGCCGCGGCGCGACCGGTTCATGCCCCCAGGGCGATGAAGAAGCCGGCGATGGTAGCGGACATCAGGTTGGAGAGGGTACCCGCCAGCACGGCCTTGAGGCCCAGGCGGGCGATGTCGTGGCGCCGGCTGGGGGCGATGCTGCCCAGGCCGCCGAGCAGGATGGCGATCGACGACAGGTTGGCGAAGCCGCACAGCGCGAAGGACAGGATCGCCCGGGTGTGGGTCGACATCGCCTCGCCGGTGGCGGCCACCACCTGCTCGCCGTCGATATAGGGCGCCAGGTTGATGTAGGCGACGAACTCGTTGACCACCAGCTTCTGGCCGATGAAGGAGCCGGCCAGGGTCGCCTCCTCCCAGGGGACGCCGAGTAGGAAGGCCAGCGGGGCGAAGATCCAGCCGAGGATCATCTCCAGGCTCAGCCCGTCGACGTCGAACCAGCCGCCGACGCCGCCGAGCATGCCGTTGACCAGCGCGATCAGGCCGATGAAGGCCAGCAGCATGGCGCCGACGTTGGCGGCCAGGTTGAGGCCCGAGGAGGCGCCCGCGGCGGCGGCGTCGAGCACGTTGCTGGGGTGGTGTTCCTCGGCGTCCAGGCGCTCCTCGGCGTCGGCGATGTCGTCGGCCGGGGTCTCGGTCTCGGGCATCAGCAGCTTGGCGAACAGCAACCCGCCGGGGGCGGCCATGAAGGAGGCCGCCACCAGGTACTCCATGGGAATGCCCAGGGCCGCGTAGCCGGCCAGCACCGAGCCGGCTACCGAGGCCAGCCCGCCGCACATCACCGCGAATAGCTGGGAGGTGGTCATGCGCGCGATGAAGGGCCGCACCACCAGCGGCGCCTCGGTCTGGCCGACGAAGATGTTGGCGGTGGCCGACAGCGACTCGGTGCGCGAGGTGCCCAGCGCCTTCTGCAGGGCGCCGCCCAGCAGGCGGATGACCCACTGCATGATGCCCAGGTAGTAGAGCACCGCGGTCAGCGAGGAGAAGAAGATGATCACCGGCAGCACCTTGATGGCGAACACGAAGCCGGTGGCCTCGACGTCGGCCAGGCCGCCGAACAGGAAGTCGATGCCGTCGTTGGCGTAGAGCACCACCTGGCTGACGGCGTCGGAGACGGTGGCGAGCACCGCCTGGCCGGCGGGCACATAGAGCACGAAGGCGCCGAGCCCGGCCTGGATGGCGAAGGCGCCGCCCACGGTGCGCAGGCGGATGGCGCGGCGGTTGGTGGAGAAGATCAGGGCGATGGCGATCAGGGTCGCCATGCCGACGAGGCTCATGATCAGGGGCATGGGGCGGTCCTGGTGGTTGGCGGCCGGGGCGCGAAGCGCCTCACGGCCGGCGATGGCTCGGGGTGGCGTCGCGCGTCACAGGAAATTGACCTTCAGGGTATAGATCATCGCATTCTGGTAGTCGTCGGCGGTACCCAGCTTGTTGTGCGAATAGCGATACTGGAGGCCGGTGGTGATGGCGTCGACCGGATGCCACCACAGCGCTGCCGCGCCGTTGGTGCCGACCTCGCCGGCCGGGCCGTTGACGTAGTTGCGGCGCAGGTAGGCGTCGTCGCGGGCGAAGGTCTGCTCGTGCCAGTTGGTCAGGCTGAAGCGCTCGCCGAAGGCCCGGAAGTCGTAGCCCAGCACCCAGCCGGCCATGTAGCCGTTCTCGCCATCATAGCCGCCGTCGCCGCTCTCGACCCAGGCCTTGCCGATGAAGGGCTTGATCCACAGGCCGTTGGCGAAGGTGTGACGGTAGCCGAGGCCGGCGATGCGGTCCTGCTCCTCGCTGTCGAAGCCGTAGTCGCGGAAGTCGTAGACGTGGAAGTACAGCGAGAAGGGCGTGTCGCCGAGATAGAGGTGCGAGGTGGCCTTGGCGGCGCTGCGGCGATTGTCTCGGGTGTCGTCCTCGAGGGTGTCGTTATGGGGGTTCTCGACGTCATAGAAGCCGTAGAACTCGCCCCACTCGAAGCCCACGCCGCCCTCGAGCTCGAGGTAGAAGAAGTCGCCCTTGGCGGCATTGCTGGCGGTGCGCGCCTCGGTGCCGTCGGACCAGTCCAGGTAGTTGATCGAGGCGTTGGCGAACGACCACTGCGGCGCGAGCGGCGAGGTCGAGGCGTCCTCGGCCACGGCGGGCAGGCCGCTGGCCGTCAGCAGCGTGCCGGCGAGGGCGGCGAGGCATCGCGGGGAGAAGGCGGTCGGCATGGAATCGACTTTCCTTGGTGTTGTTGTCGGGTGATGCGCCGAGGTGCGGGGCGTGCACGATCACGTCGACAGCGGTGCGTGGACCCGGCCGGGCCGGGGAATGGACGGGAGAGCGACGTGTCTGTTACTCATTTCACGCGCGAATGTTATTTTATTCACATTTGATCTCGCAACCCTCGTTCGCGAGGGCGCGTCAACGCACTGGGGCCGAACGCGCGAGCGGCCCCGAGAGGCCAGGGAGTAGAGAGGCGTGAATCAACGAAGCGCGGCGCGGCTGGCGCGCCTGCAGCGGGCCCTGGCGGAGGGCGGCAGCCTGCGGCTGGCCGAGGCGGCGGCGCTCTGCGAGGTCTCGGAGATGACCATCCGTCGCGACCTGGCGGCCGGGCAGGGCGAGCTGCTGCTGATCGGCGGATACCTGATGCGCGGCGACGATCCGCGCCATGCGCCGGTCTACGACCTGGCGGCCCAGCGCGACCGTCACGCCGAGGCCAAGCGCCGCCTGTGCGAGCGGGCGCTGGCCACCCTGGAAGAGGGCGACACCCTTTTCATCGACTGCGGCACCACCCTGATGCCGCTGGCGATGGGCCTGCCCGAGGACCTGTCGCTGACGGTGGTCACCTATGCCCTCAACGTCGCCGAGGCGGTCAGCGCTCGGCCGGGCGTGCGGCTGTGGCTGCTGGGCGGGGCCTATCACGACTCGTCGCGCTCGTTCGCCAGCGACGAGATGGCCGCCGCGATCCGCGCCTTCGGCCTCAACAAGGCCTTCCTCTCGGCGGCGGGAGTGCATCCCCGCCATGGCTTGAGCTGCTTCCACTTCCACGAGGTGGCGCCCAAGCAGGCCGCCATCGCCACGGCGGAGCGCCGGCTGCTGGTGGCCGACGCCAGCAAGCAGGGGCTGGTGCGGCCGGCGCGCTTCGCCTCGCTGGCGGACATCGACGAGGTGATCGCCGAGTAGGCGCCAGGGTTGTCCCGGATCAATGTCGGCCGCGGTCGGGCTTGCTAGAGTGAGGGCGAGGGCGGTCGTCGATCGCCCGCGATCCTCGTTGCCGACCGGAGGCTTCCGCATGCGTGCCGCAGACGTCATGACCCCCCATGTGATCACCGTGTCCCCCGATAGCGAGGTGCGCCAGATCGCCAGCCTGCTGCTGGAGCACGGCATCAGCGCGGTGCCCGTGGTGGACGACGATCAGCGCCTGCTGGGCATCGTCAGCGAGGGCGACCTGATCCGCCGCCTGGAGAACGAGGATACGCCCCACTCCTGGTGGCTGCGGCTGTTCGCCTCCGGTGACCAGGCCGCCGACTATGTGCGCACCCACGGCCGCCTGGCCGGCGAGATCATGACCCCGGACCCGGTCAGCGTGGACGAGGACGCCCCGCTGCACGAGATCGCCTCGCTGCTCGAGAAGCGGCGGATCAAGCGGGTACCGGTGATCCGCGACGGTCGCGTGGTGGGCATCGTCAGCCGCTCCAACCTGCTGCGCGGCTTCTCCGTGGCCGAGCCGGCCGCGGCGACCAGCGCCGATGACCGCGAGATCCGCGACGCCATCCTGCGCGAGGTGGACGACCACACCGGGGTGATGGTCGACCGTCTCAACGTCATCGTCAGCGACGGCAAGGTGCAGCTCTGGGGCCTGGTGGAAAGCAAGGAGCAGCGCTGGGCCGTCCAGGTCGCCGCCGAGAACACCCCCGGCGTCACCTCGGTGGAAAACAACCTCGGCTTCATGCCGCAGGGCATGGGCGGCGTCTGAGCCGCCCGCCCGGGCCAGGCCCGGGCGCCTGATCGCCTGATGCTTCGCCGGCCCCTCCCGGGGCCGGTGCGACGCCCTGCGTCAAAACGTCCCTTTCCTCGGCCGCGGGTTTCCGACACAATGTGCGCCCCGCGGCCGAGCCCCTTCATGGCGCCTCCCTGACGCCTTGCGAGGCCGGTCCCGAGCGAGCCGAGCCCTCTCCACGATGGTTAGCCCTCCTTCCTCGGTCATGGGTCGACCGGCGCAGGAAAGGTCTCGGCTTTTGTGTAGCTTGCTATCAATAAGCAGGATACTGTCCTGACGCCAAGCCCTGACGAGGTCGAAACATGAATCGAACTCCCCCCCTGCGCAAGCTCGGAGTCTTGCTGCTGGCGGTGCTGCCCCTGCTGCTGGCGGGATGCAGCTCGGCGCTGCTGGACCCCAAGGGCCAGATCGGGGAAGAGCAGCGCACCCTGATCCTGACGTCCTTCGGCCTGATGCAGATCGTGGTCATCCCGGTGATCGTGATGACGCTGCTCTTCGCCTGGCGCTATCGTCGCAGCAACCGCGACGCCACCTATGACCCCGACTGGGCCCATTCCAACGTGATCGAGGCCGTCGTCTGGTTCATCCCCTGCGTGATCATCGTCTTCCTGGCGGTGCTGACCTGGTACACCTCCCATAGCTTGGATCCGCACAAGGCCATCGAGCCCACCGCGGAGCAGCAGGAGCCGATCGAGATCCAGGCGGTCTCCCTGGACTGGAAGTGGCTGTTCATCTATCCGGAGCAGGGCATCGCCACGGTCAACGAGGTGGCCTTCCCCGAGGATACCCCGGTGCGCTTCCGGGTCACCTCCGGCTCGGTCATGAACGCCTTCTTCATCCCGCGCCTGGGCAGCCAGATCTACGCCATGGCCGGCATGGACAACGACGTTCACCTGGTGGCCGACGAGCCCGGCGTCTATCCCGGTCGCTCCACCAACTACAGCGGCGCGGGCTTCTCGGAGATGACCTTCGACGCCCACGTGGGCACCCGGGAGGAGTTCGATGCCTGGGTGGAGAAGGTGCGCGGCGCCTCCGAGTCCCTGACCTTCCCCGAGGAGTACTACGCCCTGGCCGCGCCCAGCGAGGACAACGAGATCCAGTACTTCTCCGAGGTATCCCCGTCTCTCTACGAGAGCATCATCAAGAGCTTCCTGGCTGGCGGTAACCACGAGGAACGCATGTCCGCATACACCGACAGCTACGCAGCAGGCTTCGGTCACGGCGGCCATGGTCCTGCCCACGGTGACGACGGTCACGGCGAATCGACCGGCTCTCACGGCGAGCCCACGAGCTCGGAGGCAGCGGAGTAAATTATGTTCGGAAAACTCACACTGGATGCGATCCCGACGCACGATCCCATCATCATGACAACCATTACGGGTATCGTCATCGGTGGGCTCGCGCTGGTCGCCGCGATTACCTACTTCAAGAAGTGGGGCTACCTGTGGAACGAGTGGATCACCTCCGTCGACCACAAGAAGCTTGGCATCATGTACTTCATCGTGGCGCTGGTGATGCTGCTGCGCGGCTTCGCCGATGCCATCATGATGCGGTCCCAACTGGCCATGGCCTCGGCCGGGGCCGAGGGCTTCCTGCCGCCCTCGCACTATGACCAGATCTTCACCGCCCACGGCGTGATCATGATCTTCTTCGTCGCCATGCCCATGGTCATCGGCCTGATGAACCTGGTGGTGCCGCTGCAGATCGGCGCGCGCGACGTGGCCTTCCCGTTCCTGAACAACCTGAGCTTCTGGCTGTTCGCGGCGGGCGTGGTGCTGGTCAACGTGTCGCTGTTCGCCGGCGAGTTCGCCAAGACCGGTTGGCTGGCCTATGCACCACTATCGGGCAAGGATTACAGTCCCGGGGTCGGCGTGGATTACTGGATCTGGGCGTTGCAGATATCGGGCATCGGCACGACCCTGACCGGTATCAACTTCTTCGTCACCATCCTGAAGATGCGCACCAAGGGCATGACCCTGTTCCGCATGCCCATCTTCACCTGGACCTCGCTGTGCGCGAACGTCCTGATCATTGCCTCTTTCCCGATCCTGACCGCGACCATCGCGCTGCTGACGCTCGATCGTTACCTGGGGATGCACTTCTTCACGAACGACTTCGGCGGCAACATGATGATGTACGTCAACCTCATCTGGGCCTGGGGGCACCCCGAGGTGTACATCCTGATCCTGCCGGCGTTCGGGGTCTTCTCCGAGGTCATCGCGACCTTCGCGCGCAAGCGCCTGTTCGGCTACGGCACCATGGTCTGGGCGACCGTCGCCATCACCGTGCTGTCGTTCATCGTCTGGCTGCACCACTTCTTCACCATGGGGGCGGGGGCCAACGTCAATGCCTTCTTCGGCATCATGACGATGATCATCGCCATTCCCACGGGGGTGAAGATCTTCAACTGGCTGTTCACCATGTTCCGCGGCCGCATCGAGTTCACCTCGCCGGTGCTGTGGACCCTGGGCTTCATCATCACCTTCACCCTGGGCGGCATGACCGGCGTGATGCTGGCGATCCCGGCGGCCAACTTCGTGCTGCACAACAGCCTGTTCGTCATCGCCCACTTCCATAACGTCATCATCGGCGGCGTGGTCTTCGGCATGCTGGCCGGCCTGACCTACTGGTTCCCCAAGGCCTTCGGCTTCACCCTCGACGAGAAGTGGGGCAAGCGTTCCTTCTGGTGCTGGATCATCGGCTTCTACGTGGCCTTCATGCCGCTGTACGTGCTGGCCTTCTTCGGTGCCGTGCGTCGCATGCAGTCCTACGCCAACGCCGAGTGGCAGCCGCTGATGATCGTGGCCTGGGTCGGCGCGCTGATCATCGCCGCCGGTATCGCCTGCACCCTGATCCAGTTCTACGTCAGCATTCGCGACCGCAAGCAGAACCAGGACGTCACCGGCGATCCCTGGGATGCGCGGACCCTGGAGTGGTCGACTTCCTCGCCGGCGCCCTTCTACAACTTCGCGCACCTGCCGGAGGTGAAGGACATCGACGGTTACTGGGAGCTCAAGCAGCGTAACGGCGGCCAGCAGCCGCTGTCCGAGCCGCCCTACCAGGACATCCACATGCCCAGGAACACCTGGGAGGGTCCGGTGCTGGGTCTGCTGTCGACCGCTTTCGGCTTCGCCCTGGTGTGGTACATCTGGTGGCTGGCCATCGTCACCGGCATCGGCATGTTCGTGGTCTTCCTGGCGCGGGTGTTCCGTGAAGACGTCGACTACTACGTCCCCGCCGCCGAGGTGGAACGCATCGAGCGCGAGCACCGTCGGCGCGTCGAGCACGAGGCGCCGAACGGCCCCGTGAACTTCAAGCCGCAGGAGGTGAGGGCATAACCATGGCCACCGATACCCTGAGCCACCACGCCGGGCATGCCCACGAGCATGACCACCACGACACCGCGGGCACCAAGGTCTTCGGTTTCTGGGTCTACCTGATGAGCGACCTGGTGATCTTCGGATCCCTGTTCGCCACCTATGCCGTGCTCCTCCGGGGCACGGCCGATGGGCCGACCCCGGGCGAGATCTTCGAGCTGCCCTTCATCCTGGTCGAGACCTTCCTGCTGCTGTTCTCGAGCTTCACCTACGGCATGGCGGTGCTGGCCATGAACGCCGACCGCCTGGCCCAGGTGAAGGCCTGGCTGGCGATCACCTTCCTGCTCGGCGCGGCCTTCGTCGGCATGGAAGTCTACGAGTTCCAGCACCTGATCCACCTGGGCTTCGGCCCGGATCGCAGCGGCTTCCTGTCGGCCTTCTTCACCCTGGTGGGTACCCACGGCCTGCACGTGACCTTCGGCCTGATCTGGATCCTGGTGATGCTGGTCCAGCTCCAGCAGAAGGGGCTGACCGACATGACACGGCCGCGCATCATGTGCCTGAGCCTGTTCTGGCACTTCCTGGACATCGTCTGGATCTGCGTCTTCTCCTTCGTCTACCTGATGGGAGTCCTTTGACATGAGCGGACACGCCTCTCACGACGAGCCTAGCCACGGCAGCGTCAAGTCCTATGTGGTCGGCCTGATCCTGTCCATCGTGCTGACCGTGATCCCCTTCGGGGCGGTCATGACGGGTGCCTTCTCCACCCCGGCGACGGTGCTGATCATCGTGGCCACCGCGGTTTGCCAGGTGCTGGTCCAGCTGGTGTTGTTCATGCACATGAACACCAAGGCGGACGAGGGCTGGAACTTCATGTCCTTCGTCTTCACCGTGTCGATCCTGGTCCTGGTCATCGGAGGTTCGCTGTGGATCATGCATCATCTGCACCTCAACATGATGATCGGCTGATGGACGCCGCGTCTCGGCGCCGGGACTTCCTGGCCCTGACCAAGCCGGGGATCATCGGCGGCAACGCCATCTCGGTGCTGGGCGGCTTCTTCCTGGCCGCCCGCGGCGAGATCGATCCCTGGCTGCTGCTGGCCACCCTGGTCGGGCTGTCCCTGGTGATCGCCTCCGGGTGCGCGTACAACAACGTCATCGATCGCGACATCGATGCGATGATGACGCGCACCCGCGGCCGGCCCCTGGTCCAGGGGCGGCTGTCGGTGGCGACGACGCTGCGCTTCGCGACCCTGCTCGGGGTCGCCGGCTTCGGCCTGCTGGCCGCCTTCACCAATCCGCTGACCGTGGGCCTGGCGGCCTTCGGTTTCGCCATCTACGTGGGGGCCTACAGCCTGTGGCTGAAGCGCCGCTCGGAGTACGGCACCCTGGTGGGCAGCCTGTCCGGGGCCATGCCGCCGGTGGTGGGCTACTGCGCGGTGACCGGGCGCTTCGACGTCGGCGCGCTGACGCTGCTGGTGATCTTCTGCCTGTGGCAGATGCCGCACTCCTACGCCATCGCCATCTTCCGCCTGCAGGACTACCGGGCGGCGCGCATCCCGGTGCTGCCGGTGGTGCGCGGCATCCGCACCGCCAAGCACTACATCCTGGGCTATGTGCTGGCCTTCGTGCTCGCCTCCCTGACGCTCAGCCTGGCCGGCTACGCCGGACCGGGTTACTTCGCCGTCGCCCTGGGGATGGGCGCCTACTGGCTGTACCTGGCCATGCAGGGCTACTGGACGTCGAACGCGGAGCGCTGGGCTCGCCGGGTCTTCGGCTTCTCGATCCTCACCATCACGGCCCTGAGCCTGATGATGTCCGTCGAAGCCAGCCTCCTGCCGGGCGTGCCCCTGCTCGCCGCCCTGGGCTGATCCCGCTTCCGTTGGCGGACGCCCCCGGGGCGACGCCTATACTGCCGGTGACACCATCGCGCGACGGGCCCTTCCGGCCCGTCCCCGGCAGGAGGGAGTGCCATGTTGACACACGCCTGGGGCATCCTCGCCCACCCGCAGCGTGAGTGGAAACGGATCCGCGCGGAGCGGGAGACCATCACCCACCTCTACGAGCACCACGTGCTGCTGCTGGCGGCCGTGCCGGTGCTCTGCTCCTACATCGGCACCACCCAGGTGGGCTGGAGCCTGGGCGGCGACACCGTCATCCGCCTCGGCTACCTGGACGCCCTGGGCGCCGGCATCGCCTTCTACCTGGTGATCCTGTCGGCGGTCTACGTGGTGGGCCGGGTGATCCGCGCCATGGCCCGGCGCTTCACCCGGCCGCCCAGCCTGCGGCGCTGCATCGTCTTCGCCGGCTACGTCGCCACGCCGATGTTCCTCAGCGGGGTGGTGGCGGTCTATCCGCTGGTCTGGCTGTGCCTGCTCGCCGGCACTGTCGGCCTGGGCTACACCGCCTACCTGCTCTACCTGGGCATTCCCTCCTTCCTCGGCATCAGCCGCGAGGAAGGCTTCATCGTCTCCAGCACGACCCTGGCGATCGGCGTGCTGGTGCTCGAGGCGCTGCTCGGCATGACGGTGCTGCTGTGGGGCTATGGCGAGCGCATCCTGCTGTCGCTGCTGGGGGGCTGAACGCAGGAAGGGCGGCCCGCGACGGGCCGCCCTTCCTGCCTGGCACGGGGCCGGGGCCTTATTTCTCGGTGGTCTCGATCCGCGTCAGCGCCCGCTCCAGGGTCTCGAGGGTGCGCTCGATGTGATGCAGCTTGTCGAGGCCGAACAGCCCGATGCGGAAGGTGCGGAAGTCCTCGCCCTCGTCGCACATCAGCGGCACGCCGGCGGCCACCTGCAGGCCCGCGGCGGCGAACTTGACGGGCAGGTCGGGGTCGCGGGTGTAGCACACCACCACGCCCGGCGCCTCGAAGCCCGGGGCGGCGACGCTCCGGTAGCCGTGCTCGGCGAGCAGCTCGCGCACGCGACGGCCCAGCTCGAGCTGCTCGTCGCGGACCTTGTCGAGGCCGTATTCCTCGGTCTCGGCCATGACGTCGCGCAGCACGCGCAGCCCGTCGGTGGGCATGGTGGCGTGGTAGGCGTGGCCGCCGGCCTCGTAGGTCTCCATGATCGACAGCCACTTCTTGAGGTCGCAGGCGAAGCTCGAGCTCTCGGTCTCCTCGATGATGTCCCGGGCCAGCCGCGAGAGCATCACCATGCCGCAGCAGGGCGAGCCGCTCCAACCCTTCTGGGGGGCGCTGATCAAAACGTCGACGCCGGTGTCCTGCATGTCGACCCAGTCGGTGCCGGAGGCGATGCAGTCCAGCACCAGCAGGCCGTTCTCCTCGTGGATGGCCTCGGCCAGGGCGCGGATGTAGTCGTCGGGCAGCTTCATGCCCGAGGCGGTCTCGACGTGGGGCGCGAACACCAGGTCCGGCTTCTGGTCGCGGATCGCCTCGACGACCTCCTCGATCGGGGCCGGGGCGAAGGGCGAGGTCGGGTCGTCGTCGTCCAGGCGACGGGCCTTGCGCACATAGCGGTCGGACGGGATCTGGCCGCGGTCCAGGATCTGCGTCCAGCGGTAGCTGAACCAGCCGTTGCGGACCACCAGGCAGCGCCGGTCGGTGGCGAACTGGCGGGCCACCGCCTCCATGGCGAAGGTCCCGCTGCCCGGCACGATGACCGTCGAGTGCGCACGATAGACCCGCTTCAGGGAGGCGGAGATGTCGTGCATCACCTGCTGGAAGCTCTTCGACATGTGGTTGAGCGAGCGATCCGTGTAGACCACCGAGTACTCGAGCAGTCCATCCGGGTCGACATCGGGTAGTAAACCGGCCATTGCAGTCTCCCTGTTACGGTGCGGCCTTTGAGTATGACCAAGAGGATATGCGCTATCGCCGTTCCAGACCAGAGGGGCGGCGCCAAGGGAGCAGGGGCGTGCCGCTCCGGCCCGCCCGGCTGGCCAGCCCGATGCCCGAGTTGCCCTCGCGAGGGGCCGGTACCGTGCTTCAGGGGCGGCAGTGGTAGACCTTCGCCGGCAGAATGTTGAGGGGCTCGAAATCGCACTCCACCTCGGCGAAGATCCGGCGCAGGTCGTGCAATACTCGGGAGGAGAACTGGTAGATCAGCATCGAGCCCTGGGGCGCGAGCGCGTCGAGGCTGTTCGTGAGGATGGCTTCGCGGTTCGTGGCCGGCAGGGTACTGAAGGGGAGGCCGGCCAGCACGCAGTCGGCGGTGGGCTGCCCCAGGCGCGTCAGCGCCTCCTGGACCGTCTCGGCGGAGCCCTGGATCACATGGAGACGGGGGTCCGGCAACGACTGCTGGAGGAAGTCGACGAACTCCCGATTGATCTCCAGCGCCAGCAGGATGGCGTTCGATGGCATGCGGTGCAGGAGTTGCCGGGTGATGGTCCCGACGCCGGGACCGTATTCGACGATGACTCGGGTGTTCTGCCAGTCGATGCGGTCCAGCAAGCGCCGCACCAGGAAGGGGGAGCTGGGAATGATCGAACCCAGCATGCGCGGGTGCTTGAAGAAGTTGCGTGCGAACAGCGATAGCTGGGCGCGTCGCCCGTTTTCTGCCAAGGCCGTGGGGCGGTCCTGCGCGGTCATGGGCGAGCCTCCTGCTGCAGAAACGACGACGTATGTTTCCACTCTAGTTCCCCCGCGTAGAGGGGGAAAGGGCGTTCAATCTGGCGCCGGAAAACTCCCCTGCGCTAGTCACCCCGCGTAGAGGTGGATAAGGGAGCACGCTCGCTGTCCTGCCCTCCGCGGGGCGTTGGAGGGCCTAGTCGTCCTGGCCCGCCTGGATGGCGGTCAGGGCGATGGTGTAGACGATGTCGTCCACCGTGGCGCCCCGCGAGAGGTCGTTCACCGGCTTGGCCAGGCCCTGCAGCATGGGGCCGACGCTGACCACGTGGGCGCTGCGCTGCACCGCCTTGTAGGTGGTGTTGCCGGTGTTCAGGTCGGGGAACACGAACACCGTGGCGCGCCCCGCCACCGGCGAGTCCGGGGCCTTCTGGCGGCCGACGCTCTCGATGGCGGCGGCGTCGTACTGCAGCGGGCCGTCGAGGATCAGCGAGGGGGCGCGCCGCCGCGCCAGGCGGGTGGCCTCGCGGACCTTGTCGACCCCGGCCCCCTCGCCGGAGGCGCCGGTGGAGTAGCTGAGCAGCGCCACCCGCGGCTCGATGCCGAAGGCGGCCGCCGAGCGGGCGCTCTGCAGGGCGATCTCGGCCAGCGTCTCGGCGTCCGGATCGGGGTTGACCGCGCAGTCGCCGTAGACCACCACCTGCTCGGGCAGCAGCATGAAGAAGATCGACGAGACCCGTCGGTAGCCCGGTGCGGTGCCGATCAGCTGGAAGGCCGGGCGCAGCACGTTGGCCGTGGTGTGCCGTGCCCCGGCCACCAGGCCGTCCACCTCGCCCTCGGCGAGCATCATGGTGCCCAGCACCAGCGGGTCGTGCAGCTGGGCCTCGGCGGTCAGGGCGTCGAGGCGGCCCTCGCGGCGGGCGACCATCGGCGCCACGTAGCGCCGGCGCACCGCCTCGGGGTCGATGACGGTCAGCGTCTCCGGCAGGCTCAGCCCCTGACGACGGGCGACGTCTTCCAGCGCCTCGCGCCGGCCCAGCAGCACGCAGTCGGCGATGCCGCGACGCTGGCAGACGATGGCCGCCGCCAGGGTGCGCGGCTCGTCGCCCTCCGGCAGCACCACCCGACGCCGGTCCCGGCGGGCCAGCTGCACCAGCCGGTGGCGGAAGGCCGCCGGCGAGAGCCGGTGGGCCACCCCCTGGCTGAGGGTGTCGCGCAGCCAGTCCAGGTCCAGGTGCGCGGCCACGAAGCGGGCCACGCGCTCGGCTCGCTGGGGATCGTCCACCGGGATGTCGCGATTCAGGCGATCCAGGCGTCGCGCCGTGGCATAGCTGTCGTCGTCCACCGCCAGCACCGGTAGCCCGGTCTCCAGGGCCGGTCGGCAGAAGTCGATCATGGCGTCTTCCGGCGGGGCGCCATGGGTCAGCAGCAGGCCCGCCAGCGGCGTGCCGTTCATGGCGGCCAGGGCGGTGGCCAGCAGGATGTCGTCCCGGTCGCCGGGCGCGACGATCAGCCGCCCCGGAGCGAAGACGTGCAGGGCCCGGGCCGCGCTGCGTGCGCACAGGTGGGTGCCGAGGACCCGGCGCTCGGCGGCGTCGCCCGCGTGCAGCAGGCGCGCGTCCAGCTCCCGGGCCACGTCCAGGGTGCGGGGGGCGCTCAGGGCGGGCTGGAAGGGCACGGCGCCGACCAGCGGCGGCAGTCCCGGTGCCAGGCGGGCCAGGCGGTCGCGCCATTCGTCGAGCCGTGCCCGGGCCCGCTCGGGGGGCACCTCGCTGGCCACCGGGTCGGCGGGGTCGGCCTCGTCGGCGGGCAGGCGCATCAGCAGACAGCCCAGCAGGCGCGAGCCGCCGTCGCCCTCGACGGCCTGGGCATGCAGATCGAGGCGCTCGGCCAGGGTGCGGGGCTCGGCGGGGTCGCCGTCGGCCACCAGCAGGATGCCGGCGTCCAGGGCATGGGCCAGCTGGGCATTGAGCCGGGCGGCATAGCCCGGTTCGCTCCCCGGGGCGAGCCCTTCCACCAGGATCAGCGCCGGCGGCTCGCCGCCGGCGGCCAGCTCGGCGTGGCGGGCCACGGCGTGCTCCATGAGGTCGTCGAGCCGGTCCTCGCGCAGTCGGCGTTCCAGGGTGGCGCGATCCAGGGGCGCGGGGGGCGTCAGGCCGAACAGGCCGGCGACCAGCGCCGAGCTGCGGTCCAGCCCGGACGCGGCGGCATCCTCGGCGCCGCCCGGGGCATCCTGGCGGAACGGCTTGAGGAAGGCCGTGTGCAGGCCCAGGGTGTCCAGGGCGCGCAGCAGGCCCAGGCTGGCCGAGGTCAGGCCGACCCCGGTGTCGGTGGGCACCAGCAGCAGGGTGCGGGGCTCGGGCACGGTCATGGCGTCTCGCCCTCCAGCAGGCGGCGTGTCTCGGCGGCGATCTGCGCCTCCTCGTCGGTGGGCACGACCCACAGCCGGGGGCCTTGGCCGGCATCGAAGCGGCCCTCCCGATCGCCGTCCAGGGCGGCGTTGGCGGCGGCGTCGGGCCGCACGCCGAAGTGGTGCAGCTGCTCGACGACCCGGGCGCGCACCGCCGGGGCGTGCTCGCCGATGCCGCCGGTGAAGGCGATGCCGTCGAGCCGGGGCAGGGCGCAGCTCAGGGCCGCCAGGGCCTTGGCCAGCCGGTAGCAGAATACCTCGATGGCCAGGCGGGCGCCCGGGTGGTGCTCGGCGGCGGCCTGCTCCAGGCGGCGCATGTCGTGGGACAGCCCGGACAGGCCGAGCAGCCCGCTCTCGTGATTCAGCAGGCGGTCGATGCGCTCCAGCGACCAGCCCAGGCGCCGCGCCAGGTGGGCGTGCAGGCCGGGGTCGACATCGCCGCTGCGGGTGCCCATCACCAGCCCCTCCAGCGGGGTCAGGCCCATGCTGGTGTCGACGCTCTCGCCCTGCCAGACGGCGCAGGCCGAGCAGCCGTTGCCCAGGTGGGCGATCAGCCAGCCCCCGTGGGGACGGTCGCCGAGGGCGGCGAGCCGGCGGCTGACGTAGGCGTGGCTGCTGCCGTGGAAGCCGTAGCGGCGAATGCCGTGGCGGCGGTACAGGGCCTCGGGGAGGGCATAGCGGTAGGCCTTCGGCGGCAGGGTCTGGTGGAAGGCGGTATCGAAGACCGCCACCTGGGGCAGCTCGGGGAACAGCCGGCGGGTGGCGCGGATGCCCGCCAGGTTGGCGGGATTGTGCAACGGGGCCAGCTCGCCGAGCGCCTCCAGGGCGCGCAGCACCTCGGCGTCGAGGCGAGTGGCCGCGGTGAAGCGCTCGCCGCCGTGGACGACGCGATGGCCCACCGCCGTCGGGCGCAGGTCCTCGAGGCGCGAGAGGATGGCCGTCAGGGCCGCCTCGTGATCGGCGCCGGGCAGGGCCTCGGCGATGGCCGCGCCCCGGGCGTCGGTGCCGGTGAGGCGCGCATCCACGCCGCCCAGGCGCTCGGCCTGGCCCGCCAGGCGGGGCGCCGCGGGGGCGTCGGCGGTCACCAGGGCGAACTTGATCGACGAGGAGCCGCAGTTGATCACCAGGATGGGGTCGTGCATCGCGCTTCCTTCTGCCGTGGTGCCGGGGGAACTGCTCGCCCCGAATCTATCACGCCGGGGGTGTCGTCGCCGTGACCTGGCGCAGCACGCCGGGCATGCCGCCGGGGGATGGCGCCCGGGGCGTCGCTGTACCAGAATGGAAGGGCGCAGGGAAACATTGTTTCCTAACCGGAGGACGACCATGAAGACCCAAGTGATTTGCGCCGCGGCGGCCTGTGCCATGGCCGCCGGCCTCGCCCACGCCCAGGGGCCCATGACCTACCAGCCGAGCCCCTACATCGGCGGCGACGCCCTGTTCTGGGAGCTGGACCCCGAGGGGGGCGGCGGCGACTTCGACAGCACCGGGCTGCGGCTGCGCGCCGGCGTCGCCTTCAACGACTACTTCGCCCTCGAGGGCCACCTGGGCACCGGCGGCTCCGATAGCGGCCTGGACCTGGATTACCTGGCGGGCGGCTTCGCCAAGGGCATGCTGCCGATCACCCCGCAGTTCACCCTCTACGGCCTGCTGGGGGCCACCGAGGTGGAGTTCGACGGGGCCGACTCCGAGAGCGACGTCTCCTACGGCGGGGGAGGCAGCTATGCGCTGATGCCCAATCTCTCCCTGGACGCCGACTACGTGCGTTACCTGGAGGAGTCGAGCTACGACTTCGATGCCGTGAGCCTGGGCGCCACCTTCCACTTCTGAGGCCGAGCCCCATGACGACGACGCCCCCGCCGTGCATCACGGCGGGGGCGTTCGCGTTGCCGGGCGGGTGGTGCCGCGTCAGACCTCCTTGTAGAGTTCGGCGCCCTGTTCGCGGAACTTCTCCGCCTGCTCGGCCATGCCGCGCTCCACCGCCTCGCGATCGCCGTCGAGGCCGTTCTCGGTGGCGTAGTCGCGGACCTCCTGGCTGATCTTCATCGAGCAGAACTTGGGCCCGCACATCGAGCAGAAGTGGGCGACCTTGGCGGAGTCCTTGGGCAGGGTCTCGTCGTGGAACTCCCGGGCGGTGTCCGGATCGAGGCCCAGGTTGAACTGGTCCTCCCAGCGGAACTCGAAGCGCGCCTTGGACAGGGCGTTGTCGCGGCGCTGGGCGGCCGGGTGGCCCTTGGCCAGGTCGGCGGCGTGGGCGGCGATCTTGTAGGTGATGATGCCGGTCTTGACGTCGTCCTTGTTGGGCAGCCCCAGGTGCTCCTTGGGGGTCACGTAGCAGAGCATGGCGCAGCCGTACCAGCCGATCATCGCCGCGCCGATGCCGGAGGTGATGTGGTCGTAGCCCGGCGCGATGTCGGTGGTCAGCGGCCCCAGGGTGTAGAAGGGCGCCTCGTCGCACTCGGCGAGCTGCTTGTCCATGTTCTCCTTGATCAGGTGCATGGGCACGTGGCCGGGGCCCTCGATCATCACCTGGACGTCGTGCTGCCAGGCGATGCGGGTCAGCTCGCCCAGGGTCTCGAGTTCGGCGAACTGGGCCGCGTCGTTGGCGTCGGCCACCGAGCCGGGGCGCAGGCCGTCGCCCAGCGAGAAGGCCACGTCATACTGCTTGCAGATCTCGCAGATCTCCTCGAAGTGCTCGTAGAGGAAGCTCTCCCGGTGGTGATAGAGGCACCACTTGGCCATGATCGAGCCGCCGCGGGAGACGATGCCGGTGGTCCGCTTGGCGGTCAGCGGCACGTAGCGCAGCAGCACCCCGGCGTGGATGGTGAAGTAGTCGACCCCCTGTTCGGCCTGCTCGATCAGGGTGTCGCGGAACACCTCCCAGCTCAGGTCCTCGGCCACCCCGTTCACCTTCTCCAGGGCCTGGTAGATGGGCACGGTGCCGATCGGCACCGGGGCGTTGCGGATGATCCACTCCCGGGTCTCGTGGATGTTGGCCCCGGTGGACAGGTCCATGACGGTGTCCGAGCCCCAGCGGATGCCCCAGGTCATCTTGTCGACCTCGTCCTCGATGGAGGAGGTCACCGCGGAGTTGCCCAGGTTGCCGTTGATCTTCACCAGGAAGTTGCGGCCGATGATCATCGGCTCGGATTCCGGGTGGTTGATGTTGCACGGGATGATCGCCCGGCCGGCGGCGACCTCGTCGCGGACGAACTCCGGGGTGATCTCCTCCGGCAGGCGGGCGCCGAAGCGCTCGCCGGGATGCTGGTGGCCGAGGATGCGCTCGACCTCCTCGCTGCCCAGGGCTTGCCGGCGCTGATTCTCGCGAATGGCGATGAATTCCATCTCCGGGGTGACGATGCCCTGGCGGGCGTAGTGCAGCTGGGTGACGTTGCGGCCGGGCTTGGCGCGGCGCGGCGTGCGGGTCAGGTCGAAGCGCAGCGGGGCGAGCATCGGGTCGTTGGCGCGGCGCCGGCCGTACTCGGAGGTCGGCCCGTCGAGGAACTCGGTGTCGTCGCGTTCCTCGATCCAGGCCCGACGCAATTCCGGCAGGCCTTTCCGCAGGTCGATCTCGGCCTCGGGGTCGGTGTAGGGGCCGGAGGTATCGTAGACCAGCAGCGGCGGGTTGGCCTCGTCGGCCCCGGAGGTGCGGGTCGGCGACAGGCTGATCTCGCGGAAGGGCACGCGGATGTCGGGCCGCGAGCCCTCGACGTAGCGCTTGCGCGAGCCGGGCAGTGCCTGGATCGCGGCCTCGTCGACGCGGGCGCTCTCGGCGAGGAAGTGGTCGGTCTTAGCCATCGGTCGGTCTCCCAGGGGTTGGCGTGTTGTCGGGGAGGACCGCAGGGGAGGACAGCGGCCGTCGCGCACAAGGCGCGGCGGCGTGTCGCTTGATCCCTACGCTGGTCCTAGCCAGTTCAGGTTCAACGGGATCCATGCTCGGCGCTTGCGCCGCATGATCTCAGCCGTCGTCAACGGCACCCCGTCAAGCGAGTGGTATGGGCGGTGGTCATCCAGTGTGCCGGCCGCGCCTGGCACCGCCAGGGCCAGGCGCGGCCCGTCGATGGGGCCAGCGGCGCTCAGTCAGCGCGATCCAGCCCCATCTGCCAGAAGTCGATCTCCAGCCGGGTGGCATCGCGGAAGATGCCGGCCAGCCGCGCGAAGCGCGCCGGCGTGACCTCGGCCAGGCGGGCATCGAGCCAGGCGCGCTCGGCGCGCATGGCGGCCTGGAAGTCCTCGCTTTCGTACATGGCGATCCAGGCCTCGAAGGGGTTGGCCTCGCCGCGCACCGTGAAGGGCTGCTCGGCAAGCCAGCCCGCGATCTCGCCGTAGCCCACCAGGCAGGGCGACAGGGCCACGCGCAGGTCGAGCAGGTCGCCGCGGCTGCCGGCATCGAGCACGTAGCGGGTATAGGCCAGGGTGGCGCGAGCCTCGGGCAGGGCCGCGAGGTCGGCCTCGTCGATGCCCCAGTCGCGGCAGAAGCCGATGTGCAGGTCCAGCTCGACGTCGAGGATGGTCTTCAGGCCGTCGAAGGCCTGGCGCAGCTCGGCGAGGTCCTGGCTCTTGTAGGCGGCCAGGGCATAGGCGCGGGCGAAATGCACCAGGAACAGGTAGTCCTGCTGCAGGTAGTGGCGGAAGGCGCCCGGCTCGAGGGTGCCGGCCCCCAGGGCGCGGACGAAGTCGTGCTCCACGTAGGCGCGCCAGTCGTCCTGGCAGGCGGCGGTCAGATCACTGAAGCGGTAGCCCATCATGCCTCCGATCGGGTCGGGATCCGGAGGGCGGGCGCAGCGGAAGCGGGGGGAGGGGCGACGCAAGGGCCGGCGCGTCGTGCCCACCGCTCGATTCCCTACGCCGGTTCACGCGGGGCCGTGGCCCACGCCCACCCGGATCAGGTTCCACGGGATCGGCGCTGGATTGCCTGCGCCGTCTCAGCCGGATTCACCGGCACCCCGTCAAGCGAGTGTCCCCGAGTCTACCAGCTTGTCGGGCAGATGCCAGGGAAGAAATGGAAAGGTTTTCCAACGGTCAGTAGAGGCGCTGGCGCTTCCAGTCCGGCCGGCCCTCGAGCTCCTCGGGCGTCTTGCGGTAGCGCTTGTATTCCCACTGATACTGGGCCGGGTCCAGGGCGATCACCGCCTCCACGCAGGCATTGACCCCGGCCGCCGAGATCGCCTCGTCGGTATCGTGGACCCGCTCGTCGGCGGCCAGGAAGTGCAGCGCGAAGCCGCGCCCCGGCAGCCGGCGGGCCACCCCGGTGACCACCCGAGCCTCGGTGCGCGCCACCAGCTTGGGCAGCAGGGTGGCGGTATAGGCCGGGCGGCCGAAGAAGGGCGCGAAGACGCCGCTGCCCCAGCTCGGCGTCTGGTCCGGCAGGATGCCCACCGCCTGGCCGCGCTTGAGCGCCTTGAGCAGGGCCGCCACGCCGCGCGGGTTGGTGGGCACCAGGCTCGCGCCGCGGCGCTCGCGGCCGCGGCGGATGACCGGGTCGAGGGGAGCGAGCTTGGGGGGCTCGTACATGGCGGTGAAGGGGAAGTGCCCCGACAGCCAGAAGTTGAGCACCTCCCAGTTGCCGAAGTGGGGGGCCAGCACGATCACGCCGCGCCCTTCGGCGCGGGCCTCGTCGAGCAGCTCGCGGCCGTAGATCTCGAGGATGCTGGCCTCGACCCGCTCCGGGGCGCCCATCCAGGCCAGGCCCAGCTCGAGCATGGTGGCGCTGGAGTGGACCAAGCTGGCCCGGGCCAGACGTCGGCGCGCGGGCTCGGCGAGTTCCGGGTAGGCCTGGGCCAGGTTGATGCGGGTGACGCGGCGCTCCCGGCCGCTGGCCGCCTGGACCAGCGGGCCGAGCAGCCGCGACAGGCGCCACAGCGCGGCCGGGCGCCAGCCGGCCAGCCCGCGCCACAGGCCGGCGATCAGCCGGGCCTTGAGGCGGTCGGCGGAGGTGTCGTCGCTCGCCGCCATGCCTCAGACCAGCCAGGTGTCCACGTCGTCGGGGGCGCGCTGCTCCTGCAGCCCCTTGAAGCCCTTGACGCAGCGGATGACCAGCCAGACCACCGCCGCCAGCCAGGTGAGGAAACCGATCAGCACCAGGGTCAGCAGGCCGGAGACGGCGAAGTAGACCAGGCCGATCCAGAAGGTGCGGATCTGGTAGCGATAGTGCTCGTCCAGCCATTGCGGGCCCTTGCCGCGGTAGACGTAGGCGATCACCACGCCCACCAGGGAGGTCAGCCCGCCGGTGATGATGCCGGCCAGGTGCAGGGCATAGACCACCATGGGCATGGTGGTGTCGGGCGCCGGGGTGGTTTCGGTCACCGTGCGGTCCCGGTCGAGAGGGTCGTGGTCGTTCATCGATCGTCCTTGAGGTGGATGGAGCGGCGTCGGCGCCCATGATACCGGCCCACGCCGACGATGCCAGCCGGGCTCAGCGTCGCGGCCGGCTGATCTCGAGCAGGTTGCCGTCGGGATCGCGCAGGTAGAGGGAGTCCAGTTCGCCGGTGGCGCCCTGGCGGATCACCGGGCCCAGTTCGACCTCCACCGAGAGCGCCTCGAGGTGGCGCTGGACCTCGTCCAGCGGCAGTCGGCTGCGCAGGCACAGGTCCTGGCTGCCCGGGGTCGGGGTGGCCGCGCGGGGGGTGATGTCGGTGGCGGTCCAATGCAGGCGCAGGGCCATGTCGCCGAGCATCAGGTCCACCCGCTCCCGGTCCCGGTAGCGGACGTCCAGGCCCAGCACCCGGGTATAGAAGTCCACGGCGCGGGAAATATCGGTCACGGTGATGACCAGGTGGTCCAGACCTGACAGCATGCATGCCTCCTTGGAAGTGAGTCCTGTGCAGAGAATACGATGATGCCGACCTGTCCGCTATGCGCATCCCCCCATCCCGTTGCCTATCATCGCGATGCGCGACGGGACTATCTCCAGTGTCGACAGTGTGAGCTGGTGTTCGTGCCCGCCGAGCAGCGACTGGGGCCCGACGAGGAGAAGGCGGTCTACGACCGGCACGAGAACTCCCCGGACGACCCCGGCTATCGTCGCTTCCTGTCGCGGCTGTTCGAGCCGCTGGCGGCGCGGCTGCCCCCCGGCGCCCGGGGGCTGGACTTCGGCGCCGGCCCGGGGCCGACGCTGTCGGTGATGTTCGAGGAGGTCGGTCATCCCATGGCCATCTACGACCCCTTCTACGCCCCGGACCGGCGCGCCCTCGCGGCTCGCTACGACTTCATCACCGCCACCGAGGTGGTCGAGCACCTCTTCGCCCCGGGCGCCGAGCTCGAGCGCCTGGCCGGCCTGCTGGCGCCGGGAGGCTGGCTGGGACTGATGACCAAGCGGGTCCGCTCGGCGGAGGCCTTCGCCGGCTGGCACTACATCCTCGATCCCACCCATGTGTGCTTCTTCAGCGAGGCGAGCTTCCGCTGGCTGGCGGCGCGGCTCGACATGGCCGTGAGCTTCCCGTCCGACGACGTGGCATTACTGCAGCGACGCGATTCGCCGGGGGATCCATAAGGCGCCGTCATGCCGCCCCGGCCCGGCCCTCGCGGGCCTGCCGCGGGGATTGGCGAGGGGCCAGGCCGGGCGTATGATCGCCGCTCGAGACCCGCCGCTGCCCTCCCGGCGGCGGGTCGTGACGCCTTCCCCTCGCGAGCCTTCCCTCATGTCACGGCAGCTTTTGCTCATGGCCCTGGCCCCCCTGCTGGGGCTGTTCATCCTGGGAATCGGCAACGGCTTCCTGGCCACCCTGATCACCCTGCGTCTCGACGCCGCCGGCGAATCGCCGGTGGTCATCGGCTGGGTGTCCTCCGCCTACTTCATCGGCCTGGCGCTGGGCGCCATGCTCAACGACCGCCTGCTGCTGGCCATCGGCCATATCCGCGCCTACGGCAGCTTCGCCTCCCTGGTGGCGGTGACCGTGCTGCTCCAGGGGCTGGTCGACGCCCCGGCGGCCTGGTTCGTGCTGCGCCTGATCGGCGGCTGGGCCACGGTGGGCGTCTTCCTGGTCATCGAGAGCTGGCTGCTCACCGCCGGCGATGCCGGGGTGCGCGGCCGCCTGCTGGCGTTGTACATGATCGCGCTGTACGCCGCCGGGGCGCTCGGCCAGCTGCTGCTCGGCGCCATCAACGCCCTGGGGCCCGCGGCGCCCTTCATGGTGATCGGCCTGCTGGCCTCGCTGTCGGTGCTGCCCATGGCGATGATTCCCCGGATCACACCGCTGGTGGAGAAGGCCGAGCCGCTGTCGCCGCTGCGCCTGATCACCCTCACGCCCACCGGCGTGGCGGGCAGCTTCGGCTCGGGGCTGGCCGTGGCGGCGGTCTACACCCTGCTGCCGCTCTACCTGCAGCGGGTGGGCTTCGGGGTGCAAGGGGTCGGTCAGCTGATGGCGGTGATGGTGCTCGGCGCCATGCTGCTGCAGTACCCGGTGGGGCGCTGGTCGGATCGCCATGACCGCCAGCTGGTGCTGATCGCCCTGGGCGGGCTCTGCGCCCTGATCGCCGCGGGGGTCCTGCTGCTGCCGCTGCCGCCCTGGGGCCTGGCCGCGCTGCTGTTCCTGCTCGGGGGCGGCGTCTTCTCGCTGTATCCGGCCGCGCTGAGCCATGCCGCCGACCGCGCCCCGGCCGGGGCCCTGGTGCGCATGAGCCAGGGGCTGCTGCTGATCAATGCCCTCGGCTCGACGCTGAGTCCGCCGCTGATCACCCCGGTGATGACCCGGGTCGGCGACGCCGGGCTGTTCTGGTCGCTGGGCGCGCTCGGCGTGATCCTGATGGCCTTCTTCGCCTGGCGGCGCCGCGTGCGCCCGGCGCCGGTGCCGGTGGCGCCGTTCTCGCCCGCCACCCCGCTCAGCGCGGCCGGGGCGGAGCTGGCGATCACCGAGGAATGGGTGCAGGGCGCCCTGGAGCACGAGCACGTCGAGGACCTGGCCGACGTCGTGCCCGACGTGGCGGTGGCCGAGCCCCTGGTGGGCCCGCCGCCGCCGGACGCCGCGCATATCGCCTACTACGACGAGGCGGCGGGCGAGGCACCTGCGCAGCGGCCCGCCCCGGAGGCTGCGACCTAGGCCTAATGGTCACCCGGGTATAGTGAATCTACTATCGTCGCTATCATTTTCCCCAAGGTGTGTGCCATGACGACCTTTGTCCCGCCCGTCCGCGACCTGCGCTTCGTGCTCGAGGAGCTGCTCGAGCATCGCTCCCTGGCCCTGCCCGGCTTCGAGGAGGCCAGCCCCGAGCTGGTGGAGGCCGTGCTGGAGGAGGCCGCGCGCCTGGCCGGCGAGGTCTGGGCGCCGCTCAACGCCAGCGGCGACCGCCAGGGCTGCCGGCGCCGCGACGATGGCGGAGTGAGCGTGCCCGACGGCTTCGCCGAGGCCTACCGGGCCTACGCCGAGGGTGGCTGGAACGGCATCGGCGTCGCCGAGGCCCACGGCGGCCAGGGGCTGCCCGAGGTGGTGGCCAGCGCCGTCCAGGAGATGCTGCATGGCGCCAACATGGCGCTGGGGCTGTGCCCCATGCTCACCGCCGGCGCCATCGAGGCCCTGGCCCAGCACGGCAGCGCCGACCAGCAGGCCCGCTACCTGGCGCCGCTGGTGGAGGGCCGCTGGACCGGCACCATGAACCTCACCGAGCCCCAGGCGGGTTCCGACCTCTCCAGGGTGCGCACCCGGGCGGTGCCCTGCACCGAGGAGCCGGGGCGCTATCGCCTGTATGGGCAAAAGATCTTTATCACCTGGGGCGAGCACGACTGCGCCGAGAACATCGTCCACCTGGTGCTGGCGCGCACCCCGGACGCCCCGGAGGGCAACAAGGGCATCTCGCTGTTCCTGGTGCCCAAGTTGCTGGTCGAGGCCGACGGCTCCCTGGGCGAGCGCAACGACGTGGTCTGCTCGGGGCTGGAGCACAAGCTCGGCATCCACGGCTCGCCCACCTGCACGCTGAGCTTCGGCGAGCGGGATGGCGCCATCGGCTACCTGGTCGGCGAGCAGGGCCGGGGGCTCAACCACATGTTCACGATGATGAACGAGGCCCGCCACAAGGTCGGCATCGAGGGCATCGGCGTGGCCGAGCGGGCCTGCCAGCAGGCCAGGGACTACGCCCTGGAGCGGGTGCAGGGCCGCGGCGCGGACGGCCGTGACCGCGCCATCGCCGAGCACCCGGACGTCAAGCGCATGCTGCTCTCCATGCGGGGCCGCACCGATGCCCTGCGGGCCCTGGCCCTGACCGCCGCGGCGCTGATGGACGAGGCACGCCACTCGGCGGACGCCGCCGCCCGCGAGGCGGCCCGGGCACGGGCGGAGGTGCTGATCCCGGTGATCAAGGCCTTCTCCACCGATCAGGCGGTGGACATCGCCTCCCTGGGCGTTCAGGTCCACGGCGGCATGGGTTATATCGAGGAAACCGGCGCCGCCCAGCTGCTGCGCGATGCCCGCATCGCGCCCATCTACGAGGGCACCAACGGCATCCAGGCCCTGGACCTGGCCGGTCGCAAGCTGGGCCGCGACGGCGGGGCGGCCATGCTCGCCCTGATCGACGAGATGACGGCCACCGCCGAGGCCCTGAGCGCCGGCCCCGAGCTGCGCCCGCTGGGCGAGAGCCTGGCGGCCGGGGTCGAGGACCTGCGCGCCGCCACCACCCTGGTGCTGGAGCACGGCCGCGACCCGGACGCCCTCCAGGCCGTCGCCACGCCCTACCTGACCCTGGCCGGCCACGTGCTCTGCGCCTGGCAGATGGGGCGGGCCGCGCTCAAGGCCCGGGCCGCCCTCGAGGCGGGCAGCACCGACGCCTTCTACACCGCCAAGCTGGCCGCCGCCGAGCACGTCCTGCGCCGGTGGCTGCCCGTCGGCCGCGCCCAGCGCGCGGTCATCGAGGTCGGCGCGTCACGCCTCGCCACGCTGGACCCCGCCGCCCTCTGAGCCCGGACGCCGCCGGCCCCGCCGGCGGCGTCTGTCGATGTCCCCGGCCGCCGGCCGCCGTTTCTCCTGCTGGAGCCCGCCATGACCCCGAGCATCTTCGACCAGGGCCTGCCCCCGACGCCGGCCAACCACGTGGCCCTCTCGCCGCTGACCTTCATCGAGCGCACCGCGGCCATCTACCCCGACTACCCGGCGGTGGTGCACGGCGAGATCCGCCGCGACTGGGCCACCACCTGGGACCGCTGCCGACGCCTGGCCTCGGCGCTGGAGCGTCGCGGCGTCCGTCCCGGCGAGACGGTGGCCGCGATGCTGCCCAACGTGCCCGCCATGTTCGAGGCGCATTTCGGCGTGCCGCTGATGGGCGGGGTGCTCAACACCCTCAATGTGCGCCTGGATGCCGCGGCCATCGCCTACATGCTCGAGCACGGCGAGGCCAAGGCGATCCTGGTCGATCCCGAGTTCAGCGAGGTGATCGAGGAGGCGGTGGCCGGGCTCGCCGACAAGCCGCTGGTGATCGACGTGGACGACCCCGAGTACGCCGAGGGACCGCGCCACATCGGCGAGCTGGAGTACGAGGCGCTGCTCGCCGAGGGCGATCCCGACTACGCCTACCGGCTGCCCGAGGACGAGTGGCAGGCGATCGCGCTGAACTACACCTCCGGCACCACTGGCAAGCCCAAGGGCGTGGTCTACCACCACCGCGGCGCCCACCTGAACGCGGTGAGCAACATCCTCGAGTGGGCCATGCCCCACCATCCGGTCTATCTCTGGACCCTGCCGATGTTCCATTGCAACGGCTGGTGCTTCCCCTGGACCATCGCCGCGGCGGCCGGCGTCAACGTCTGCCTGCGCCGGGTCGATCCCAGGCGGGTCATGGCACTGCTCGCCGACGAGGGCGTGACCCACTTCAGCGGCGCGCCGATCATCCTCAATGGCCTGGTCAACCTGCCGGACGCCGACAAGCGCTCCTTCGACCAGCCGGTGAAGGTCACCACCGCGGGGGCGGCGCCGCCCGCCTCGGTGATCGCCGGGGTCGAGGCGATGGGCATCGAGGTCACCCACGTCTACGGCCTCACCGAGGTCTACGGGCCGGTGACGGTATGCGCCTGGCGCGAGGCCTGGGACGCGCTGCCGCTGGAGGAGCGGGCGCGGCTCAAGGCCCGCCAGGGGGTACGCGGCCACCTGCTCGAGGCGCTGTGCGTGGCCGACCCCGACACCCTGGCGCCGGTGCCCAGGGACGGCACCACCGTCGGCGAGATCCTGATGCGCGGCAACAACGTGATGAAGGGCTACCTCAAGAACGAGGCCGCCACCCGCCAGGCCCTCGAGGGCGGCTGGTACCACACCGGCGACCTGGCGGTGTGGCATGCCGACGGCTACATCGAGATCAAGGATCGCGCCAAGGACATCATCATCTCCGGCGGCGAGAACATCTCCACCATCGAGGTGGAAGACGCCATCTACGCCCACCCGGCGGTGGAGGAGGCCGCGGTGGTGGCCCGGCCCGACGAGAAATGGGGCGAGACGCCCTGCGCCTTCGTCAAGCTCAAGGCCACGGCGGAGCCGGTCACCGAGCGCGAGCTCATCGATCATTGCCGGGCGCGACTGGCCCATTTCAAGGCGCCCAGGACGGTGATCTTCACCGAGCTGCCCAAGACCTCCACCGGCAAGATCCAGAAATTCCTGCTGCGCGAGCAGGCCCGGACCCAGTAGGCTGGGACGGCATCATCCCTCCGGCTTCCCCGGGCCTGCCGCCCGGGGAGGGGCCGGTCCGCCGTCAACGCACGCGAAGGAGAGAATCGCCATGAGTCAACGACCGATCGGCGTGGTGGGCGCCGGCACCATGGGCCAGGGCATCGCCCAGGTGCTGGCCGCCAGCGGCTTTACGGTGCGCCTGTACGACGTCGCCGAGGCGGCCCTGGGGCGCGCCCGGGAAGCCATCGTCGCGGGGCTCGGCAAGCGGGTGGCCAAGGACAAGATGCGCGAGGACGAGCGCGACGCGGCCCTGGCACGCCTGGACACCACCACCAGCCTGGCCGACCTGGCCGACGCCGAGGTCATCATCGAGGCCGCCCCGGAGCAGCCCGAGCTCAAGGAGCGGCTGTTCCACGAGCTGAGCCGGCTGAGCGACGACGCCATCCTGGCCTCCAACACCTCCTCGCTGTCCCTGACCCGCCTGGCCGCCGTCAGCGAACGTCCGGAGCGCGTGGTGGGCATGCACTTCTTCAATCCGGTGCCGGTGCTCGCGCTGGTCGAGGTGATCCGCGCCGAGCAGACCAGTGACGCCACCGTGGCGCGCATCGAGGCGCTGGCCGAGGCGCTGGGCAAGACCGCCGTGCGGGTGGGGGACTCCCCCGGCTTCGCCGTCAACCGCCTGCTGGTGCCGATGATCAACGAGGCGGCCTTCCTGGTGCAGGAGGGCGCGGCCACCCCCGAGGCCATCGACCAGGCGATGCAGCTCGGCGCCGCCCATCCCATGGGCCCGCTGCGGCTGGCCGACCTGATCGGCCTGGACGTCTGCCTGTCGATCATGGAGGTGCTGCAGGACGGCTTCGGCGATCCCAAGTACCGGCCCTGCCCGCTGCTGCGGCGCATGGTCGATGCCGGCTACCTGGGGCGCAAGGCGGGGCGCGGCTTCCACGACTATTCGTGAGCGAGACGAAAGACGGGATTGTCGCCCAACCTAGCGTTCGCTAGGGTTGAGTCGAATCGTCGTCATTTCCCATCACGAGGAGCCATCATGAGCGAGCAGCAGATCGAGGTGCAGGACAACGCCGGCATCGTGCGCCTGACCATCAACCGCCCCAAGGCGCTCAACGCCCTGAACAGCGAGGTCATCGACAAGCTGGCCTCGATCCTGGACGGGCTCGAGACCCACGAGAACCTGCGGGCCGTGCTGATCACCGGCGCCGGCGAGAAGGCCTTCGTGGCCGGCGCCGACATCACCGAAATGCGCGACAAGACCCCGGAGCAGGCGCGGGTCTTCGCCGGCCAGGCGCTCGCCACCATCAAGCGCCTGGAGACCCTGCCGGTGCCGGTGGTGGCCCTGGTCAACGGCTTCTGCCTGGGCGGCGGCTGCGAGCTGGCGCTGGCCTGCGACTGGGCGGTGGCCAGCGACAACGCCGTCTTCGGCCAGCCCGAGGTGCTGCTCGGCGTGATCCCCGGCTTCGGCGGCACCCAGCGCCTGCCGCGCCGCGTCGGCCCGGCCATGGCCCTGGACCTGGTCACCACCGGCCGCAAGATCGACGCCAATGAAGCGCTGCGCATCGGCCTGGTCAACCGGGTCATGCCCCAGGCCGAGCTCGAGGACTACGTGGCCGAGCTCACCCAGCAGCTCGGCGGCAATGGCCCGCGCTCGGTGCGCGCGGCCAAGCAGGCGGTGCATGACGGCATGGATCAGGACCTGGACAGCGCGCTGGCGCTGGAGACCAGCCTGTTCGCGCTGTGCTTCGCCGGCGAGGAGCAGACCGAGGGCATGAGCGCCTTCGTCGAGAAGCGCAAGCCGAACTTCTGAGCCGTTGCCCGGCGGGCTCCGACGGCCGCGGCGCTGACGCCGCGGCCGTTTTTTCATGTCTGGCCGTCGGCCAGCCGCCGCCGTAGCCGCTCGACCAGGGCCTGCATGCGGGACACGTGGCTGCCGTGCCAGTAGACCTGGCCGCAGCGATCGCATTGCAGGAAGTCGTCCACGTAGCGCCGGGTCAGCGGCTCGAGGCGATGATCCACCGCGGCCTTGTCGACCGCGACCAGGCGGCCGTTGCATCGGGTGCAGCGGGTGAAGGGGGCCAGTTCGTCCCCCAGGTCGAAGGCGCGGGCGACCTCCGCGAGCTGGTCGAAGGGATCATCGGCGCGCACGAAGCGCCCCAGGGCGATGCGCCTGCGCTTGAGCAGGTTACGGTCCCGGGTCAGCAGGATGCGCCCCTCCGCCTCGGCCCGGGCGGCCAGCTCGGCGTCGCCGGCGTGGTTGCGGTAGCGGCAGTCGACCCCCAGCAGGCGCAGGTAGCGCGCCAGGCGGCCCAGGTGCACGTCGAGCAGGAAGCGCCGCGGCCGCGGCAGCGGCGGGCGCAGGTGGCGGACGGGGGCCGGGAGGTCGGCGCCCGCGGGATAGACGTCCACCGTATCGCCGCTCCCCAGGGGGGAGTCGAAGCCCACGGGGGTGCCGTCCACCCGGATCGCGTCCACCTCCGGGTGGGGGACGCCCAGGGCCTCGATGACGTCCTTGATGGATGCGCGGCGACTCACCGGATAGTCGATCGGCCGGCCCCGCGAGGCGGGGGCCAGGAAGTCCTCGAGCTCGCCGTGAAAGCGCAGGCGGGCGGAAGCCATCGCCGCCTCCCTCGGCCGGGTTCGGGGTCAGTCTAGGCCGCGTCGGCGCGACCTGGCCAGGCGCGCCCCGGGCGTCCCGCCGGGCCGCAGCAGGCCGGTGGTGATGGCGGTGCCGAGCAGGGTGATGGCCATGCCGGCGAGGATCTGCAGGCTCAGGGTCTCGTCGAGCAGCCAGTGTCCCCAGAGCAGGGCGCTGACCGGCACCAGGAAGGTGACGGTCGAGGTGGCGGTGGCGCCGGCACTGGCGATCAGGCCGAAGTAGAGCAGGAAGGCCAGGCTGGTGCTGAACACCGCCAGCGCCAGGCCGTTGGCCCAGCCCTGGCCGCTGACCGGGGCGTCGGGCCACAGCCACAGCCCCGGCGGCAGCAGGAGCAGGGCCGACATGGCGCAGCTGCCGGCGGCGACCACCCGCACCGGCAGGTGGGCCAGGCGCGTCCGGGAGTAGTTGGCGGCGATGCCGTAGCAGAAGGTGGCGCCCAGCACCGCGAGGATGAACCAGCCGTCGCCGCCGAGGGCGAAGTCCAGCCGGTCCGCGGACAGCACGTAGACGCCGAGGAAGGCCAGCGCCAGGCCCAGGTACTGGCCGCGCCGCACCGGGGTGGCGAAGCACAGCGCGCCGAGCAGCGCGGTGAACAGCGGCGTGGTGGCGTTGATCAGCGAGGTGAAGCCCGCCTCCAGGCGGGTGGTGGCCAGCGCCAGCAGCGAGAAGGGCAGCACGTGATTGACCAGGCCCAGTAGCATCAGCCGCCCCTTGTGCTCCCAGGCCAGCCGCAGGTAGCGGGCGCCGAGCAGCAGCGGCAGCATCAGCAGCGCGCCGACGCCCATGCGCAGCAGGATCAGCGCCACCGGGCCGAATTCGGGCACCGCCACGCGCATGAAGATGAAGGACAGGCCCCACAGCGAGGAGAGCAGGATCAGGCGGAGGGTGTCGGCCGGGGTCATGGGGCGGTCCTGGAGCGAGCGGGGGAGGGTGATCATGAGCAGGTTAATCGTCTGGCGGCCGGCTGGGAAGGCCAGGGCGATCGGCCGACCCCGTTGCGTCGCCATGCCGGGCGCTGCGGGACAGGACAGTTGCCGCAGGCTTGATCCAGCGCAACGTCGCGCGGCCAGGGCTGTGCTGTGATGGGACTTTCCGCCAGGAGAGCCGCCATGCCCGCCATGATGAAAGCCGCCATCTTCGTCGAGCCCGGTCGCATCGAGATCGACGACAAGCCGATTCCCGACATCGGCCCCGACGAGGCCCTGATCCGCGTGACCACCACCACCATCTGCGGCACCGACGTGCATATCCTCAAGGGCGAGTACCCGGTGGAGAGAGGCTTGACCGTCGGCCACGAGCCGGTGGGCGTGATCGAGAAGCTCGGCGCCAACGTACGGGGCTACGCGGAGGGCCAGCGGGTGATCGCCGGGGCCATCTGCCCGAGCTTCACCTCCTATGCCTGCCAGGACGGTTGCAGCGCCCAGGACGGTGGCCACCACGGCCACGGCTACAAGCCCATGGGCGGCTGGCGCTTCGGCAACACCATCGACGGCGCCCAGGCCGAGTACCTGCGCGTGCCCGACGCCCAGGCCAACCTCAGCCCGGTGCCCGACGGCCTCAGCGACGAGCAGGTGCTGATGTGCCCGGACATCATGTCCACCGGCTTCGCCGGGGCGGAGTCGGCCAACATCCGCATCGGCGACAGCGTGGCGGTATTCGCCCAGGGCCCGATCGGGCTGTGTGCCACCGCCGGGGCACGGCTGCGCGGCGCCGGCCTGATCATCGCCGTGGACGGCGTGGACGAGAGGCTGGCCATGGCCCGCCGGCTTGGCGCCGACGTGGTGCTGGACTATCGGAAGCTGGACGTGGTCGACGAGATCCGTCGCCTCACCGGCGGGCGCGGCGTCGATGCGGCCATCGAGGCCCTGGGCCTGCAGGCCACCTTCGAGAACGCCCTGCGGGTGCTCAAGCCCGGCGGCACCCTGTCGAGCCTGGGCGTCTACTCGGAGGACCTGACCCTGCCGCTGGATGCCTTCAGCGCCGGTCTCGGCGACCATCGCATCGTCACCTCGCTGTGCCCGGGCGGCAAGGAGCGCATGCGCCGGCTGATGGGGGTGATCGAGGGCGGCCGCCTGGACCTGGGCCCGCTGGTCACGCATCGCTTCGCACTGGAGGACATCGCCGAGGCCTACGACCTCTTTTCCCACCAGCGCGACGGCGTGCTCAAGGTCGCCCTGAGCGCCGGCTAGCGGGAGGCCGGCGCCGATGACGGCGCTGGCGCGGGGCGCGGCGATCGTGATATCGCTGTGAGCTCGACGATGCCACCCGGAGGTGACCATGAAGACCATCGGCGTGCTTGGCGGCATGAGCTGGGAATCCACGGAGCGCTACTACCGGGCCCTGAACGAAGGCGTGAAGGCGGCGCGGGGCGGGCTGCACTCGGCCAAGGTGGCGCTTTACAGCGTCGACTTCGCCGAGATCGAGACCCTGCAACGGGAAAGTCGCTGGGACGAGGCGGGCGAGCGGCTCGCCGAGGCGGCCCGGCGGGTACAGGCCGCGGGGGCGGACTTCCTGCTGCTGGCCACCAATACCATGCACAGGGTGGCGCCGGCGATCGAGGCCGCCGTCGAGATTCCGCTGCTGCACATCGCCGATGCCACCGGCGAGCGACTGCGCGAGGACGGCGTGCGCCGGGTGGGCCTGCTGGGGACCCGCTTCACCATGGAGCAGGCCTTCTACACGGATCGGCTCACCGCACGTTTCGGCATCGAGGCGCTGGTGCCGGAGGCCGAGGCCCGCGAGCGCGTGCACCGGGTGATCTTCGAAGAGTTGTGCCGTGGGCACGTCGAGCCGGCCTCGAAGGCGGAGTATCTCGAGATCATCGCGGACCTTCACGCCCGCGGCGCCGAGGCCGTGATCCTCGGCTGCACCGAGATCGCCCTGCTGGTCGGCCAGGCCGATACTCCGGTGCCGCTCTACGACACCACCTCGCTCCATGCCGCCGAGGCCGTGGCCATGGCGCTCAATACCTAGTCGGCCAGGGCCGTCCGGCAGAACGCCACGAAGGCGCGCGCCCGAGCCGAGGCGAAGCGCCGGGGCGGGTAGACGGCGTAGAGCCCGCCCCGGGGCAGCCGCCATTCCGGGAGCACCCGGACCAGGGTGCCCGCCGCCAGCGCCGACGCCGCGCTGAGCTCGTCGATCGCCGAGATCCCGCCTGCGTCCAGGAGCAGGGTTCTCAGCAGAGGCGTGGAATCCGTCCTGAGCCCGCTGTGCATCTGCACCTGCACTCGGCGGCCATCGGCGTGCTCGAAGGTCCAGGTCAGCGGCGCCGGCAGCAGGCTGAGCGCCAGCCAATCGTGATCGACGAGGTCCTCCGGCGACTCGGGGGTGCCCGCCCTGGCCAGGTAAGCCGGCGAGGCCACCACCCACTGCTCGAAGTCCCGGAGTTTCGAGGCCCTCTGGGTGGAGTCCTTGAGCCAGCCCAGGCGGAAGGACAGGTCGATGCCTTCCTGCACCGGATCGAGGATACGGTCGCTGGAGCGCAGCTCGAAGCGCACGCCGGGGTGGTCGGCCCGGAAGCGACGCACCAGCGGGGCCAGGGTCTGCACCGCCAGGTCCGTGGGGGCGGCCACACGCAGCGGGCCGTGAAGCTCGGAGGATGCCTGGCCCGCCTCCTCGATCGCCTGCGTCAGCCCGCCGAGCAGCGGGGCGCAGCGCTCCCGCAACGCCTCCCCCTCGGGCGTCGGGCTCACCCGGCGGGTGGTCCGGGTGAAGAGCGTCGTGCCGAGGGCGTCCTCCAGTCGGCCAACCCGTTGGCTGATCCGTGACTTGGCGGTTCCCAGGCGGTCGGCGGCGGCGGTGAAGCCGCCGGCCTCGGCGACCGCCACGAAGGCTTCCAGGTCGTTCAGGTCGAGTCCGTTGCGCATGGCACTGTTCCGTTTCGGGTAACACTGATATCGAGTTTATGCTGTTTTTATGATCAATGCGGCCTTCGATAATGGCGCCCATCCCACACGCCATGAACGGAGAATGCCTCATGAGGATCGCCCTGATCGGTGCCAGCGGTTTCATCGGCTCCGCCCTGTTGAACGAGGCCCTGGCACGCGGCCATGCCGTCACCGCCCTGGTCACCCGTCCCCAGCGCCTGTCCCCCCGCCCCGGTCTCGAGACGCTCGCGGCCGATGTCTTCGATCGCACGCGTCTCGCCACCCAGCTGCGTGGCCACGAGGCCGTGATCAGCGCCTTCAGCGGCCATGCCCAGCAGGCGGTGCAGGACTACTACGAGCGAGGAGTGGCGGCCATCATCGAGGCGACCAAGGCGTCCGCGGTGCCGCGACTGTTGATGGTCGGCGGGGCCGGCGCCCTGGAGGTCGCGCCCGGCGTGCAGTTGCTGGATACCCCGGCGTTTCCCGAGGCGTACCGGGCGACCGCCGAGGGAGCCCGCACGGCACTGGCGATGCTGCGCGCCGAGCCGGCGTTGGACTGGACCATGCTGGCCCCCTCGGCGCAGATCGCCCCGGGAGCGCGCACCGGCGATTTTCGCCTGGGCGACGACCGCTTGCTGGTGGATGCCAACGGCGACAGCCGCGTCTCGGTGGAGGACTATGCCCTGGCCATGATCGACGAGCTGGAGCGGCCCGCCCATTCGCGGCGCCGCTTCACCGTGGGCTACTGAGGTGGACGCCATGGAGCCGATATTGCGCTATATCCACGACCCGCTCTGCGGCTGGTGCTATGCCGTCGCGCCCCTGGTGTCCGCCCTGGCGGAGCGGTTCCCCGACCTCGAGGTGCGGCTGCACGGCGGCGGCCTCTTCGAGGGCCGGCGCGTCGATGCCCGGCACGTCGAGCGCATTCGTGCCAGCGATGCCCGCATCGCGGCGGTGAGCGGCCAGCCCTTCGGCGCGGCCTATCGCCACGGCCTGCTGGAAAGCGGCGAGATGCGGCTGGATTCCCCCGCGGTGAGCGCCGCGATCCTGGCCGTGGAGGCACTGGCGCCGGACAGGGCGCTGTCCATGCTCGAGGCCGTCCAGCGGGCCCATTACCGGGAGGGGCGCCGGGTGGCGGACCCGGATGTGCTCGGCGAGCTGGCCGCGCAGGAAGGCGTCGTCAGGGAGGACTTCGCGGGCGCCTTCGCGGCGGGCCGGGAGCGCGTGCGATCCCATATCGCCGACACCCGCCGCCGGATGGCGCGGCTCGGAGCCAGGGGATTCCCCACCCTGGTGCTGGAGCGTCACGGCCAGCAGGAGGTCCTGGATCATGCCGGCTTCTACGCTCGCCCCGAGGCCTTCGTCGAGGCGCTGCGGCCGCGCCTGCCGGCCTGAGGCGCGGCGGCCCCTGAGCACGGGGCGTCGAGGCTGCTAGACTGGGCCGCTGACACCATCGCCAGGGAGGCAAGGATGCGCATCACCCAGCTCACTATCTATCCGGTCAAGTCGCTGCGGGGCATCGCCCTGGACTCGGCTCGGCTCACCGAACGCGGGCTGGCCTTCGACCGGCACTGGATGATCGTCGACGCCGAGGGGCGTTTCGTCACCCAGCGCGAGATCCCGGCCATGGCCCGGGTGACGGTTCGACTCACCGAGGACGCCCTGGTGCTGGAGCATCCCGAGGCCGCGCCGCTTACGGTGGCCCTCGCCGGGCCGGCCCGCCCGCGGTGCGAGGTGAGCATCTGGAAGGATCGCTGCGAGGCCCTGGACGAGGGCGCGCCGGCCGCCGGCTGGCTCACCGAGGTGCTGGGCCGCCACCGGGACGGGGCCCTGCGACTGGTGCGCTTTCCCGAGGATCGCCGCCGCGCGGTGGAGGCCGACTACCTGGGGGACGAGGCGGCGCATACCGCCTTTCCCGACGGCTATCCGCTGCTGGTGACGCATCGGGCCTCCCTCGACCGCCTGAACCAGCGCCTGCTCGCCAAGGGGCTCGACGCCGTGCCCATGAGCCGTTTCCGGCCCAATCTCGTGGTCGAGGGCGGCGCCCCCTTCGCCGAGGTCGACTGGGAGGCGCTGACCACCGAGTCGGGGGTCCGCCTGGGGCTGCGCAAGCCCTGCAAGCGCTGCAAGATCATCACCCAGGATCAGCATACCGGCGAGGCCCCGGCGCCCAAGGAACCGCTCAGGACCCTGGTGGAGATGGACACCCAGCCGGGCTGGCGGGGCGCCTTCTTCGGCCAGAACGCCATCCCGCTCGAGGGCATCGGCCGGTCGCTGCGCGTCGGCGAGCGGCTGACGGCGATGCCCCGGGGCTGAAGCGGCATGCCGTCCCTTGAGCCTGCGCCGGACGGCGCCCGCGACTGGGCCGCCGCCCTGGTGCGGGCCAATATGCGCCAGGCCTACGCGCGCCACGGCCTGTGCTGGGATGCGAGCGCCTTCGCCGCCGACTGGGACGCCGGGGAGAACTATCTGCTGCGACGGGGCGGGGAGGTCGTCGGCTATGCCCGGCTCGTCCACGACGCGGATCGCAGCTATCTCCGGGACCTGCAGATCGCGGCCGAGCACCGCGGGCGAGGCCTGGGCAGGCAAGCCCTCGAGGCGGCCGGGGCGCTGGCCCGCCGCCGTGGCAGCCGGGTGCTCCGGCTCAGGGTCTTCGCCGACAGCCCGGCCGTGCGGCTCTATCGGCGCTGCGGCTTCGTCGCCTGCCGGCACGAGCCGCCGCTGATCGGCATGGAACGTCGCCTGGCAGGGCCGGGCGAGACACCTCTGGCCCCGCCTCGGGGCGATCGTCGAGGGAGATGACATGATCGTGATCTATGGCATTCGCCATCGCCTGGACCCCGTCAAGGCCCGCCTCTCGGAGGTGATCCACGAGTGCATGATGTCGGTGCTCGGCATGCCCGAGGACAAGCGGGCGCATCGCTTCATGCCCATGGACGCCGAGGATTTCTACGCGCCCGGCGGCCGCAGCGACGCCTACACCGTCATCGAGATCAACATGATGGCGGGGCGCACGGCGGAGACGCAGAAGGCCCTGATCAAGCGACTCTTCGCCGAGATCGAACGCCAGGTCGGCATCGCGCCGGTCGACGTGGAGATCACCCTCACGGAACAGCCCCCGCATGGCTGGGGGTTTCGCGGCATGACCGGCGACGAGGCCAGGGACCTCGCCTACCGGGTGCGGGTCTGATCCGCGTCGCGGGTCGGCAGGTCGTCGGGGGTCAGGGCGAAGAACGCCTCGGGAGGCGAGTCGCATTCCGGCAGCTGATCGCTGCCCCAGCGGGCCAGGGCCTGCATGGCCGGCAACAGGGCGGCGCCCTTGCGGGTCAGATGGTATTCATGGCGCCGCGGCCGGTCGCGGCCGGGCACCCGGGCGATGAGGCCGTGTGCGGTCAGCTTGCGCAGCCGGCTGGCCAGGATATTGGTGGGAATCCGCTCGGCACAGTGGCTGAAGTCGGTGTAGCGGTGCCGGCCCTGGATGATCTCGCGCAGGATCACCAGGCTCCAGCGGTCGCCGATGAGCTCCAGGCTGCGGGCCAGGGGGCAGGGTGTCGGGGGGGCGTCGGCATGGGTCATGCGGCCCAGCATAGGCGAGCGGAAGCATTGCTTGCAATATGCAAGTCTTGCCGCTAGTTTGCTTGCATATTGCAAGCAATGGAGTTTGCCCATGTGGGGAGACACACCCGGGTCCTATGCCTGGAGCGAGGCCACCGAGGGCGTCCTGCGCCCCGGGGAGAAGGCTCAGCTGATCTGTCAGCTGGTGCGCAGCCAGCTGGACGAGCGACTGAGCCGCCTGGCCTGGCGCCTGGGGCGCTCGCGCATCCGCACGCGCCCCGTGGACCTGTCGCGGGTGCGACGGCCGGACAGCGCTCTCTGCCGGCGGGTCGAGGCCGAGGTGGCGGCGCAGTACCCTCCCGCCCTGCTGGCGCACTGCTACCGGACCTGGTGGATGGGCGCGCTGGTCGGGCAGGCGCTGGACCTGAAGGCGGATGCCGAGCCTCTCTACGTGGCCTGCCTGATGCACGACATCGGCCTGGCCGACGCGCATGCCGGCTGCCTGTCGGATACCGCCTTCCAGATTGCCGGCGCCCGGGAGGCCCGCCGGCTGGCGCTGGCCGAGGGGTGGCGCGACGCCGACGCGATCCGCCTCTACGAGGCGATCAGCTATCACCTCAACCCCTGGCTGAGCCCGGCGCGCCATACGCCGGAGGCGCTCCTGCTCAAGTACGGGGCTCACATGGACGTGGTCGGCGCCCACCGCCACCTGGTGCCCGAGGCGAGCCTGCGGGAGATCCATCGACGCCACCCGCGGGAAGGGTTCCGGGAGGCGATCACGCGCTCCATCGCCTCGGCGCCGCACCTCCGCGGCAGCCATGCGCACTGCCTGCGCCGGCTGGGCTTCGCCCGCCTGGCCGGGCGCAACCCCCTGGAGCGCTACGCGACCCACCCGCCGGCGGCGAGCGTCTAGTCGGGCGAGGCCGGCTGGCCGGCGCCGTGCCGGCGCCGGTGGAGGGCGTGGACGCGCGCGTCCAGCCCGGCCACCGGGCCCTCCACCGTCAGCCCGGGCACGATCGTCTGAATCGGCAGCGGCGCCACCGGCGGGGGCGCCACGCCGAGCGCGGCGAGCCAGCCAACCAGTTGCTCGGCCGAGCTGGCGTAGACGATCCGGCCCAGGCCCACCCAGCCATGGGCGGCGGCGCACATCGGGCAATGCTCGCCGGAGGTGTAGACGGTGGCCGCCGCCCGCTCCGCCGGCGCCAGGTGCTCGGCGGCCCAGCGCGCGATGGCGAACTCCGGGTGACGGGTGGCGTCGCCGCCGGCGATGCGATTGCGATCCTCGAAGAGCACCTCGCCCTCGGCGGAGACCAGCAGCGAGCCGAAGGGCTCGTCGCCGGCGACCAGCGCCTCCTCGGCCAGGGTCAGGCAGTGCTCGAGATACTTGCGGTCCGCGTCCTGGATCATGGGCCTCGCTCCTCACCGGTTTCCTCGCAGTGTAACCCGTCCGGGGCGGCCCGGCAGGGGGCGGCTGTGCCAGGTCGGGAGTCAGGCTTGCCGGGGGGAGGGCGTCGTCATGGAGGCACTGCGCGTCCACGAGGGGCTCGGCTATGGCGCCATCGGGCTCGGCCTGCTGCTGGCCGTGCTGGCCTTTCGGCTGCTGCGTCGCGAACAGCAGTTGGGCAGCCCCCGTGCACACCGACGGGTGACAGGCGCAAGCCTGCTCTATCCTGAACTCAGCCGCGCTGGCCGAGCGCGGCGGGCCGAGTCTTCAGCGACGACGGGTGCGCCCCGGAGGAGTCGTCATGAGCCTTTCCCTCACCCCGGCCCTGCGCGCGGAATACGAGCGCCTCTTCGATACCTGTCGGATTCGCCCGTCGCATGCGCGCCGCGTGGACCGGGCCGCCGAACGCCTGCTGGCGCACCGTGACCGCTATCGTGACGTCGGCGACCGCCAGGGGGTGCCCTGGGCCTTCGTGGGGCTGGTGCATCGCATGGAGTCCGGCGGCGACTTCGGCTGTCACCTGCACAACGGGGACCCTCTCGAGGCGCGGACCGTCAGGGTGCCCGCCGGGCGTCCCCGACGCGGCTCGCCACCCTTCGCCTGGGAGGAGAGTGCCGTCGATGCCCTGGCCATGAAGCGGCTCGGCCGGCATACCGACTGGAGCCTGGCCGGGCTGCTCTATCAACTCGAGCGCTACAACGGCTGGGGTTACCGCCGTTACCATCCCGAGGTGCTGTCGCCGTACCTGTGGAGCTTCTCCACCCACTACGAGCGTGGCAAGTACGTGGCCGATGGTCGCTGGTCGGAAAGCGCCGTGTCGCGTCAGGTCGGGGCGGCGGTGGTGATGCGGCGCCTGGCCGAGCTGGGCGAGTTGGCCTTTCCCGAGGAGACGGCCGATGCCGCCCGGGCGCCGCTGGTGCCACGCTACGCCATGCGCCGGCCGGGCAGCGCCGATGGGGTGGCGCGCGTCGAGGCCCTGCAGCGCTGGCTGAACAGCTTCCCGAGCCTGTTCGTCGGCGTGGACGCTGTCCCTGGCCGTCGCACCTCCGAGGCATACCGGTTGGTCACCGGGCATTATCTTCCCGGGGATCCGCGGGACTGAGGCCCCCTCATCCTTTCGTGGTGGTACCTCGCCAGGACGATTGTTGCCCTCATACCTTCGGGCTATGTTGCCGGTATTAGAGACCCTCATCGGCAGGAGTGCTTCGTGGATCTGGCAACGCTCATCGGCCTCGTCGGGGCCGCCATCCTGGTGGGGGCCGCCATCGTGCTCGGCGCCTCGCCGGCGATCTTCTTCAACCCCCTGTCGGTGCTGATCGTGTTCGGCGGCTCCCTGTGCGTGGTGATGGCCAAGTTCAGCCTCGCGCAGCTCAAGGAGGCCCTCCGGGCCACCTCCCGGGCCTTCAAGTTCCAGCTGCCCGACACCGCGGAGACCATCGACGAGCTGGTCGACCTGGCCAAGACGGCCCGCCAGAAGGGGCTGCTGGCCCTGGAGGGGGCGGATGTCGCCAGCCCCTTCCTGCAGCAGGGCCTGCAGATGCTGGCCGACGGCTTCGATGACGGCACGGTGCGCGAGATGCTGCAGAAGGAACGGCTGCTGACCCTGGAGCGCAACCGCATCGGCGCCAACGTCTTCTCCGCCCTGGGCGAGGTCGCCCCGGCCATGGGGATGATCGGTACCCTGGTGGGGCTGGTGCAGATGCTCGCCGACATGAACGACCCCAGCTCCATCGGGCCGGCCATGGCGGTGGCCCTGCTGACCACCCTGTATGGCGCCATGCTGGCCACCATGGTGGCCAACCCCATCGCCGCCAAGCTGTCGCTGCGGACCTCCCAGGAGGCGCGCATGCAGGCGCTGTGGACCGATGCCCTGATCGCCATCAAGCAGGAGCAGAATCCCCGGGTGATCGAGCAGATGCTGAGCCTCTACCTGCCCCCGGAGCAGCGCGGCGGTGAGCAGGCCGCGGGCCAGCCGGCGGAGGCCGCCCAGAATGGATGAGGCACCCGAGCCGAAGAAGCCCGGCGCGGCGGCCTGGATGGTCACCTATGCCGACCTGATGTCGCTGTTGATGTGCTTCTTCGTGATGCTGCTGTCCTTCGCCGAGATCGATGCCGAGCGCTTCAAGCGCCTGGCCGGCGAGCTTTCCCGGGCCTTCGGGGTGCAGCGCGACGTGCCGGCCGAGCAGATTCCCATGGGCACCAGTCCGGCATTCGACCAGTTCTCCCCCGGCCGGCCGCAGCCGACGCCCCTGGAGCGCATGCAGCAGAGCACCACCGAGGCGCGCCCGCGCCTCGACACCTTCCGCGGCGAGGAGCGGGATCGCCGGCTGATGGCCGTGGCGCGGGAAGTCGACGCCCTGTTGACCGAGGCCTCGGCCCAGGGCCAGGTCAAGGTCGAGACCGAGGCTCGTCGGGTGGTGGTCCGCATCCAGGAGCGCAGCACCTTCCCCTCCGGCGCCGCCCGGGTCCTGCCGCCCTTCGCCGCCCTGCTCGGCGAGATGTCGTCGGTGCTGTCGGAGGTGCCGGGGATTATCGAGGTGGACGGACACACCGACGACGTGCCGATTCGTGGCAGCCGCTATGCCAGCAACTGGGACCTGTCGGCGGCGCGGGCCTCCTCGGTGGCTAACCTGCTGCTGGAGGATGGCCGCCTGGATCCCGAGCGGCTGGTGGTGCGCGGCTTCGCCGACACCCGGCCGCTGACCGCCAACGAGACGCCCGAAGGCCGGGCGCGCAATCGGCGCGTGGAGATCACCATCAACCTCGCCGACGCGCCTCGGGCCGCGGAGGCCGTGAACCTGCAACAGCTGTCCAGGCGCTGAGGCCCGCTCAGGCCTCGGGCAGCGGCGGCACCAGGCCCAGGGCCGTGATCATGCGCACCAGCTCCGCCAGGTTGGCGGCTCCCAGCGCCTTCATGGCGCGCAGGCGATAGATCTCCACCGTCTTGGCGCTGATCTCCAGCCGCGCGGCCACCTGGCGGCTGGTCAGCCCCTCCGCGACGCCCACCAGGATCGCCTGCTCCTTGGGCCGCAGGGCCTCGAAGCGGTCGCGCAGCGCCGCCAGGCGCGCGCCCCGCGCCCGGCGCTGGCGATGCTCGGCCAGCGCCCGCTGCACCAGGTCGATCAGCTGCTGATGGTTGAAGGGCTTCTCGACGAAGTCGAAGGCGCCGGCCTGGAGCGCGGTCACCGCCATGGGCACGTCGCCATGGCCGGTCATGAAGATCAGCGGCGTCTGGTCGCCGCGCTCGACCAGCCGCCGCTGGACCTGGAGGCCCGACAGCCCCGGCATGCGCACGTCGAGGAGGATGACCTCGGGGGCGGCGTCATCGGCCAGGAAGGCCTCGCCGTCGGCGTAGGGGAGGGGCGTCAGGCCCACCGATTCGAGCAGCCAGATCAGCGACTCGCGCAGGGCCGCGTTGTCGTCGACGACGGCGATCCGGGAAGCGGGACGGGCGGGCTCGGGCACGGGACACTCCGGGGCGGGACGATGAGCGCCAGTGTACTGCCTGGCGCGGCGGGCGGCCATGCCGCCTTCAGTCGGCCCGGGGCAGGCGGGCGACGAAGGCGGCGCCCTCGGTGACCGCGTCGTCGAGGCGCAGGTCGCCGCCCATGGCCTCCATCAGCGAGCGGGCGATGGCCAGCCCCATGCCGAGCCCCTCGGGGCGCGCGCTGTGGAAGGGGCGGAACAGGCGCTCGCGCAGGGCGTCGGGGACCCCGGGGCCGTGATCGCGGACCCGCAGCTCGAGGCGCCGTGCATCGAGCGGCCGTGCCGAGAGGCGGATCCGGTCGGCGCCGGGGTGGGAGCGGCTGGCCTCCAGGGCATTGAGTACCAAGTTGACCAGCACCTGCTCCAGGGCGAGGGGGTCGGCCTGGACCCGGGGCAGCGAGGCCGGCAGGTCGTCCAGCAGCCGGATGCCGGCCTGGCGGCACTGCCACTCGCACAGCGCGACGGTGCCCGCCACGGCGTCCGCCGGCGCCATGGGGCGGGGGCGGGTCCGGCCCCGGCGCACGAAGCCGCGGATATGCCGCAGCCGCTCGGCGAGGCCCGCCACCTGCTCGTTGATGCGGGTCAGCGGCAGGGCCAGCTCGCCGGCCGGCGCCCGGGGATCGGCCTCGAGCTTCATCAGGGCGCCGCTGGCGTAGTTGCCCAGGGTGGCCAGGGGCTGGTTGAGCTCGTGGGCGATGTTGGAGGCCAGCTCGCCGGCGCTGGCCAGCCGGTTGGCGTGGGCGATCTGTTCCTGGTGGCGCCGGGCCTCGGCCTCGGCCCGTCGACGGCGCGTCACGTCCCGCGACACGCAGAGGATATCGATCAGCTCGCCGCTGGTGGGGTCGCGGCGGGTGCGGCTGGTGGTCTCGAGCCACAGGTAGCGGCCGTCCCGGGCTCGGAAGCGGTAGCTGTACTGGTAGAAGCCGTCGCGATGGTAGACCCGGGGCGACTTGCCGAGCAGGTCGGCGAGATCGTCCGGGTGGAAGAGGTCGTAGGCCGAGACGCCGATCAGCGCCGCCGGATCGTAGCCGAGCAGTTCCCGGGCGGCCGGGGAGGCGTAGAGGAAGGTGCCGTCCCGGGCATGCCGGGAGATCAGGTCGGTGGTGTGCTCGGTGAGCCAGCGGTAGTGGTCCCGCTCCGCCGCCAGGCGCTCGCAGCGGGCCCGCAGGGCGGCGTTCTCCGCCTCCAGGGACGCCCGGCGCTTCGGCGCGTCCGCCATCAGTGGGCCGGATCCACCAGGCCGCCGAGCGAGGCGTTGCGGCGGAACCAGCCGGCGATGCTGGCCCGGGGCCGGCGGGTCGGCAGCACCTCGTGGGGCACCCGGTCGGCGAGGAAGCAGACGAAGGTGCCGGCCTCGGGCCGCACCCGGGCGACCTCGCGCTCGGGGGCCTCGGGCGCGTAGATCACCATCTCGCCGCCGGCATCGGCGGGCCAGTCGGGGGTCAGGTAGCCGACGGTGGAGACCACCCGGTTGGCGCGCCCCCGGAAGCTGTCCAGGTGGCGGCGATAGAAGGCCCCCGGCGGGTACTGGGCGAAGTGCGCCTCGTACTCGAACAGGCCCAGGAACAGGGCCCGGTTGAGCGCCTGCTGGAGGTCGCCCATGGCCTCCAGGTAGCGGCGCTGGGCCAGGCTCTCGCGGTCGAGCCAGCGGATGGCGTCGCCGCGGATGTCCCGGCGACGATGGTGCTCGGCGCCGCGGCCGATCCCGGCCGCGGCCAGGGCACGGCGCTCGGCCATGGCCTCGAGCTCGGCGAACAGCGGGGCGTGCAGCGCCTCGGGCAGGAAGGCCTCGCCGCAGTACCAGCCGCGTTCGACCAGCCCATCGATCAACTCGCCGAGGCGGGCCTCGGGCAACAGGGGGTGGCTCATTTCAGGTGCAACCGGCGTTCGGGGTGGTGGCGCAGCCTGCCCGCGGGGCGCCGGAAGAGGCCGATCGGCATGTCGAAGCCCTCGGCCAGCAGCTCGACCAGCATCATCGACGACAGGCCCCAGATCACGTGATCGCCATGGCGGTAGCTGGGCACGTAGTGGTCGCGGCCCTCGACGCGGATCACGTCGGTGTGGGTCCGGCGGTCGGCCAGGAAGTCGGCCAGGGGGACCTCGAAGAGGGCGTCCAGCTCGCGTCGATCCGGCATCAGGGGCAGGTCCGGCGGGATCACCCCCACATAGGGGGTGACGAGGATGCCGTGCAGCGAGACGACGTCCGACAGCCGGCCCAGCACCTCCACCCGGGCGGGGGGCAGGGCGATCTCTTCCTCGGCCTCGCGCAGGGCGGTGGCCAGCAGGTCGGGGTCGCCGGGCTCGCGCTTGCCGCCGGGAAAGGCCACCTGGCCGCCGTGGGTCGAGAGGTGGGCGGCACGGCGGGCGAACAGCAGCGTCGGTTCGGGGCGGGCGACCAGCGGCAGCAGCACGGCCGCCTGGGGCAGGTCGAGGCGCAGGCGCTTCGGGGCATGCGCTTGCAGGCGCTCGCGTAGGTTCTCTAACATGATGTGTCCGTCGGGTTTGACCCCTTTTACCCAGTCCTCGCGAGCGGCGTCAAGCCCGGGCCCCGCCGCCTCGTCCGCCTTCAGGGAGCGCCATGAACTTCTGCAGCCACTGTGGTCAGCCGGTCCGTTTCGCGATCCCCGATGGCGACGACCGGCCGCGCTTCCTGTGCGAGGCGTGCGGCACCATCCATTACCAGAACCCGCGCATCGTCGCCGGCACCCTGCCGGTGTCCGACTCGCGGATCCTGCTGTGCCGCCGGGCCATCGCGCCGCGCCACGGCTACTGGACCCTGCCGGCGGGCTTCATGGAAAACGCCGAGACCACCCTCGAGGCCGCGGCTCGCGAGACCCGCGAGGAGGCCTGCGCGGAGGTGCGCCTGCACGGGCTCTATACCCTGATCAACCTGCCGCACATCGATCAGGTGTACATGATCTTCCTGGCCGACCTGGCGGGCGACTTCGCCGCCGGCCCCGAGAGCCTCGAGGTGGCGCTGTTCGAGGAGCACGAGATTCCCTGGGACGCGCTGGCCTTCCCCACCATCGAGCGTACCCTGCGCCACTTCTTCGCCGATCGCGCGCGCGGCGACTATCCGCTCCACGTCAGCGACATCACCCCGGAGGATCGCGAGCGCTACTTCGGCTCCGCCTGAGGCGCATCGGGCGCCCGCCTAGAGATCCGCCAGGCGCCAGGCGTCGTAGGCCGGCTCCTCGTAGGGGTGGGCCCGCTTCAGGGCCGCCAGGGCATCGTGAATCCGCTCGTCCTCGCAGACCAGCTCCACCTTGAGTTCCTCGACGCGCTCCAGGTCGCCGACCCGGCCGATGTGCGGGTCGGCGCCGGCCAGCGGCCGGAACTGGCCGGTGCCCGGGGTCTGGAAGCAGCAGGCCTCGTAGTCGCCGATGCGACCGGCGCCGGTGGCGAAGACGGCTTCCTTGACGGCCTCGGCCTCCGTGACCGGCACGAAGAAGGCGAGCTTGTACATGGTCATCTCCTCTCGAGGTGGATTCGCCTTCTCCTTGTGCCATAGGCGGGCCGGGGGCGTCAGCCGTTTCCCCGCAGAAAATACTTGTCCCAATGCTGTACGTTTACTATTGTTTGTACAGGCTGAGGCGAGGGCGCCTCGCCGCAGGGCAGGTCCGCTGCCTGTTCACGACGGGATTCTCCCGAGGAGTGACACACCATGAAAGCCAGTATCCCCCAGGTTTCCCAGTGGTTCGGCGTCGGCCTGTTCGGCCTGATGGCCGCCGGCAACGTCCAGGCCGACCATCACGGCATGCAGGCCGATATCGTCGACACCGCCGTCAAGGCCGGTCAGTTCGAGACCCTGGTGGCCGCCGTCCAGGCCGCGGAACTGGTCGACACGCTCAAGGGCGAGGGCCCCTTCACCGTCTTCGCCCCCACCGACCAGGCCTTCGCCGCCCTGCCGGAGGGCACCGTCGAGGAGCTGCTCGAGCCCGCCAACCGCGACACCCTGCGCGGCCTGCTGACCTACCACGTGGTGCCCGGCAAGCTCATGGCCGAGGACGCCATGGCCGCCGACGCCGCCACCACCGTCCAGGGCCAGGAGCTGACGATCACCACCATGGACGGTCAGGTCATGATCGACGATGCCACCGTCATCCAGGCCGACATCGAGGCCAGCAACGGCGTGATCCACGTGATCGATGGCGTGCTGATGCCCGAGTGAAACTGTTCCCCCCCGCGGTTGTCTCGTGCAACCCCGTCTTGCCGCCCCTCGGGGCGGCCTTTTTTTGACAGACGGGCGCCGAGTGACGAGGCTCGTGATGACGCGAGGGAGGACGCGACGATGCAGGAAGCACTCGAATCCCTGCTGGAACGCCTGGGATGCCGCCCGACCGGCCGGCCCGTGGCGTTGTCGGGGGGTGACATGGCGGCGGTCTACCGCCTCGGCACCGATGCCGGGGAGCTGGTGATCAAGCGGGATGTCCCCGAACGCCTGGCGGGAGAGGCCGAGGGGCTGAGGGCATTGCGGTCGGCCGGCACGGACCTGGTGGTGCCGGAGGTCTGGGCCGAGGAGGGCGGCTGGCTGATCATGGAGGCCCTGGACCCCGTGCCGCCCACATCCGCGGCGCGGCGCACCCTGGCCGAGGGGCTGCGGGCGCTGCACGCCGCCACCTCGGCGCCCCACGGCTGGCCCCGCGACAATGCCTGTGGCGCCACCCCCCAGCCCAATGCGCCGCTGGACGACGGTCGGGCCTTCCAGCGCGAACGCCGGCTGCGGCCGCTGACCCGGGCCTGCCACCGGCGCGGCCTGCTCGACGATGCCCTGCGTGCGCGGCTCGAGGCCGTGGCCCTGGGCCTGGAGGCCTGGCTGCCGGATGCGCCGGCCTGTCTGGTGCATGGTGACCTCTGGGCCGGCAACGTGCTGTACACCTCCCGGGGGCCGGCGTTGATCGATCCGGCCGTCTATCGCCATTTCCGGGAGGTGGACCTGGCCATGCTGACGCTGTTCGGCGCCCCGTCCCCGGCCTTCCTCGAGGCCTACTGGGACGGCCGGCCCCCGGACGACTGGCCGCGCCGGGAGGCGCTGTTCCAGCTCTATCCCCTGCTCAACCATCTGCTGCTGTTCGGCGGTAGCTATCGGGCCGCCGTCGAGCGCGCCCTGGCCCGGGCGGAGGCCGCCTGATGGCGTCAGCCGTGGCCCGCGCCGCTCAGCCGGGCCAGTCCCCGGCGCCACCAGGGGCGCCGGGCCGCCGGCGCCAGGAAGTCGGCGATCGGCCGCACCTGGCCGGGGCGGTCGAGCATCGGCGCATGTCCGCAGCCGACCGCTTCCAGGTAGCGCATGTCCGGTTGCAGGGCTCGCATGCGCGCCACCGTATCGGCGTCGAGCAGGGACGAATCGGCGCCGCGTACCACCATCAGCGGACAGCGCAGCGCCCGCCAGTCGGCCCACAGGTCCCGGGGCGAGTCGTGGATGAACTGCTCGCCGATGCGCGGATCGTAGTGAAGGGTCCAGCTGCCGTCCGGCAGACGGCGGGCGCTCTCCAGGGCCAGCCGGCGCCAGCCGGCCTCGTCCTGCACGCCGAAGCCGGCGTACAGGCGCCGCAGTTCCGCGACCAGGTCGTCGAAGCGCCAGACGCGCAGGGGGACGGCGAAATGGCCCGCCAGCGCGGCGAGGCGGCCCGGCGCGAGCTTGGGGCCGACGTCGTTGAGCACCAGGCGCTCGATGCGCCCGGCGCCGGCCGGAGCGGCGGCGAGCAGCAGGCCCAGCAGCCCGCCCATGGAAGTGCCCACCCAGGGCGCGCGCGGCAGGTCGAAGTGATCCAGCACCGCCAGTGCTATGGTCATGTAGTGGTCGTGGCGATAGTCGTGCGCGGGGTAGAGCGACCAGCTGGACAGGCCGCGCCCGGGGGTGTCCGGGGCCAGCACCCGCCAGCCCGGGCCCAGGAGCCGGGCGAAGCCGGCGAAGTCCCCGCCGTGGCAGGTCAGGCCGTGCCAGGCGATCAGGCTGCGGGGGGCCTCCGGGTGCCAGATGCGCACCGCGACATCCAGCTCCCGGACGCGCACGAAGGTGAGGGCATCCATGGGCGAGGCCCCTCCGAATCGACTATGCTGCGTTGCAGCATAGTCGATTCGACGGCTTGCGCCGAACGTGATGATAATTTTCACGCTAATTGCATGGATGCCCGATGGATCGACGGCACAAACATGCGACAATGAATGTATAGTCTCACTCGCAGAAGGAACTTGCCCATGAAGCCGAAACGCCCGGTCCCGCCGGCGCGGCGCGCCCTGATCCCCGGCCTGCTGGCCGTGTCGATGGCGGGGCCGGCCCAGGCCGCCGACCTGCTGACCATCACCCGCGATGCCCTGGAGCACAATACCGCCCTGGCCTCGGCGCGCGCCGAATTCTCCAGCGTCGAGGCGGGGCGTGACGTGGCGCGCGGCGACCTGCTGCCCCAGGTCACCGCCTCGGGGCAGGTGACCCACGATCGCCAGTACGAGCGCCAGCGCTCGGCGCTGAGCGGTGCCGGCGGCGGCGACGACCACTACAACAGCGCCGGGATCAGCCTCGAGGCGACCCAGGCGCTGTACGACGCCCGCGACAGCGCCGAACTCGATCAGGCCGAACGAGAGATCGATCGCCAGACCTTTCGCCTGGCCGCCACCGAGCAGCAGGTGCTGATCGACGTGGCCTCGGCCTACTTCGACATCCTGCGCGCCCACGAGATCCTCGAGGCCCGGCGGGCCCAGGAACGGGCCATCGGCCGCCAGCTGGAGCAGGCCCGCGAGCAGTTCGACGTCGGCCTGATCGCCATCACCGAGGTCGAGGAGGCCCGCGCCCGCTTCGACCAGTCTCGGGCCGAGCGCATCGCCGCCGAGAGCAACCTCCAGGTCAGCTTCGAGGCCCTGGAACGCCTGACGGGCGAGCGCTACGAGAGCATCGAGGCGCTGCAGGAGGGCATGCCCGTGACCCCGCCGGAGCCCGCCAGCCGCACCGCCTGGGTCGATCTGGCCATGGACCACAATCCCCTGGTGCTGGCCGCCGAGGCCGGGGTGGAGGTGTCCCGCAGCGGCCTCGACATCGCCCGCGCCCAGCGCCTGCCGGTGGTCGAGGCCTTCGCCAGCTACGACTATGCCGATACCGACCAGGATGGCGTCGAGGGGCATTCGTCCGCCAGCCAGGTGGGCGCCCGGGTCAGCCTGCCGCTGTACACCGGGGGCCGTACCAGCGCCGGCATCCGCCGCTCCACCTACGCCCTGGAGGCCAGCCAGTACGACTTCGAGGACCAGCGTCGCCAGACCGTCCAGCAGGTGCGCTCGCTGTTCACCCAGGTCAGCAACGACGTGGCCACGGTGGAGGCCCGCGCCCAGGCGATCGTCTCCAACCAGAGCGCCCTGGATGCCACCCGGGCCGGCTATGAGGTCGGCACCCGCAACATCGTCGACGTGCTCAACGCCGAGCAGAACCTCTACGACGCCGTCGCCGACCACGCCGATGCGCGCTTCGACTACGTGATCAACCTGCTCACCCTGCGCCAGCAGTCGGGCACCCTGGACGTCGCGGCCATCGAGGCGCTGGACGACTGGCTGGCCGAGGATCGCGGCGTCTCGCTGAGCCTGCCCGGCGCGGATGGCGCGCGCGACCGCTACGACGAGGCCATGGACATCGGCGACCCGCCGCGCCCGGCCTCCTGAGTCCCCGATGGGCCGCCCCGACCGGCGACGTGCGTCGCCGGCGGGCGCCGGCCATGACGACCGACGACCCCCGATACGAGAATCAGGCATGAAAACGATCATCCAACGCAGCCGCGTGGCGCTGCTGCTGGCCACGTCGCTGCTGCTGGCGGCCTGTGGTCAGGACGAGGCCTCCCAGCAGTCGGCCGCGGCGCAAGGCGGCGAGCCCGCGGCGCAAGCCAAGCCGGTCATGGCGATGAGCCGCCAGGACATCCCCCTCGACAAGTCCTATCCCGCCAAGCTGCGCAGCGAGAACGAGGTCGCCCTGGTGGCGCGGGTCACCGGCTTCCTGGAGGCGCGGCACTTCGAGCCCGGCGATATCGTCGAGCAGGGCGAGAGCCTCTATGCCATCGAGCCCGACCTCTACCAGGCCACGGTGGCCCAGCGCGAGGCTGACCTGGAGAGCGCCAAAGCCGAGCTGGCCCGCGCCCGGCGCGATGCCAACCGCTTCCAGCAGCTGCTCAGCCAGAACTCGGTGAGCCGCCAGCAGGTCGATCAGGCGCAGGCCGAGCTCGACGTGGCCCGGGCCGGGGTGGCCCAGGCCGAGGCCGCCCTGGCCAGCGCCCGCATCGACCTGGGCTACGCCGACGTCACCGCGCCGGTGGGCGGCGCCATCGGCCTCTCCCGGGTCAACGTGGGCAACCTGGTCAGCCCCGGCACCGAGCTGACCACCATCACCCCCCTGGACCCGCTGGAGGTGCGCTTCCAGCTGCCCCAGCAGGATGCCTTCGCGCTGCGTCGCCAGCTCGGCGAGGCGTCGCTCGCCGACATCGGCGCGAGCCTGTCGCTGCCCGGCGAGGGGGCCGCCCTGGAGGGGCACCTGGACTTCCTCGGCTCGCGGGTCGACGAGGCCACCAGCACCGTCCAGGCCAAGGCCACCTTCGCCAACCCCGAGGGGCGGGTGCTGCCGGGGCAGTTCGTGCGGGTGCGCCTCGAGGGGCTGAAGCGCTTCGACGTGCTGGCGGTGCCGGAGATCGCCATGAGCCAGGGCCTGATGGGTCCCCAGGTGTTCGTGCTCGACGAGGACGACGTGGCCCGCGCGCGGCCGGTGGAACTGGGCGAGCTGGCCGGTCCCTGGCAGATCCTGCGCGGCGGCGTCGAGCCCGGCGAGCGGGTGGTGGTCGGCGATCCGGCCGGCCTCTCCCCGGGCACGCCCATCCAGCCCCGGCCCTTCGACGGCGACGCCGAGGCGCTGATGGCCCCGGCGGCCGAGGCCGGGCAGGCGGATGGCGCCGAGGATAATCGCGGGGCCGCCGCGGCGGATGACGAGGACGACGCGGCATGAGTTTCTCCAACTTCTTTATCAAGCGCCCGATCTTCGCCTCGGTGCTGGCCATCATCCTGACGCTGGTCGGGCTGATGAGCATGCGGGTGCTGCCGATCGAGCAGTACCCCAGCGTGGTGCCGCCGACGGTCTCGGTGAACGCCACCTACCCGGGGGCCGATGCCGAGACCGTGGCCCAGACCGTGGCCGCGCCCCTGGCCGAGGCCATCAACGGCGTCGAGGACATGCTCTACATGACCTCGACCAGCGCCGACAACGGCTCGATGAGCCTGTCGGTGGCCTTCAACATCGGCTCCGACGGCGACATCAACACCATCAACGTCAACAACCGCGTGCAGGGGGCGCTGTCGCAGCTGCCCGAGGCGGTGCAGGATCAGGGCGTCACCGTGGAGCTGCGTTCCAGCTCGATCCTGATGCTGGTGTCGCTGATCTCGCCGCAGGGCGACTACGACCGCACCTACATGCAGAACTACGCCACCCTCAACATCCTGGACGAACTGCGCCAGGTACCGGGGGTCGGCGAGGCCGAGGTGCTGGGCGGCGGCGACTTCGCCATGCGCGTGTGGATGGATCCGGACAAGCTGGCGCAGTACGACCTGACGCCCGCCGAGGTCGCCCGGGCGATTCGCGCCCAGAACACCGAGGTCCCGGCCGGCAGCCTGGCGGCCACGCCGCAGTCCGAGCCGCGGGCCTTCACCTACACCATCACCGCCGGCGGGCGGCTGTCCAGCGTCGACGACTTCCGCCAGATCTTCCTGCGCACCAACCCGGACGGCTCGGCCCTGCGCCTGGCCGACGTGGCGCGCATCGAGCTCGGCGCCTCCTTCTACGGCGTGGAGGCGCGGCTCAACGGCGGCACCATGACGCCGATCATCATCAACCAGCAGCCCGGCGCCAACGCCCTGGAGACCGCCCGGGCGGTCGAGGCGACCATGGACGAACTGGAGGGCCGCTTCCCGCCGGGGCTCGAGTACGTGGTGCCCTACGACACCACCCAGTTCATCGACGCCTCCGTCGAGACGGTGCTGCACACCTTCATCGAGGCCTTCCTGATCGTCGGCGTCATCCTGTTCATCTTCCTGCAGAACTGGCGCTTCACGGTGATCGCCATGTCGGTGGTGCCGGTGTCGGTGCTGGCGACCTTCGCCGGCTTCTACGCCTTCGGCTTCTCGATCAACCTGTTGACGCTGTTCGCCCTGGTGCTGTCGATCGGCATCGTGGTGGACGACGCCATCCTGGTGGTGGAGAACGTCGAGCGGGTGCTCGGCGAGGACGAGGAGATCACCGTCGTCCAGGCCACGGTGAGGGCCATGAAGGAGGTCGGCGGGCCGGTCATCGCCACTTCGCTGATCATGGCCGCGGTGTTCGTGCCGGTGGCCTTCCTGGGCGGCTTCAGCGGCCAGATCTACCAGCAGTTCGCGTTGACCATCGCCGTCTCGGTGGGCTTCTCGGCGCTGATGGCGCTGACCTTCACCCCGGCGCTGTCGGCGATCTTCATCAAGCACGACCTGCATCGCCGGGAGACGCCCTTCCGCCGGGCGGTGCGCACCCCGCTGCGGCTGTTCGACCGCTTCTTCGCCGGGCTCACCGCCGTCTACATGTGGGTGGTCGAGCGGCTGGTGCGCTTCTGGGGGCTGGCGCTGCTGCTCACCGCCCTGGTGGGCGGCGGGGCCTGGTGGCTCTACCAGACCACGCCCTCGACCCTGGTGCCCGAGACCGATCAGGGCATCGTGCTGGCGGCCGTGCAGCTGCCGGACTCGGCGTCGCTGGCGCGGACCCGTGACTACATGGGGCGGCTCAGCGACGCCATCGAGGAGATTCCCGGGGTCAAGTACTCCTCGGCGGTGGCCGGCTACGACATGCTGACCAGCTCGGTGAACACCGCCCGGGGGATCATCTTCGTCAACATGGAGCCCTGGGACCAGCGGGAGCTCACCGCCAACCAGCTGATCGGGCGCATCATGGGGCTCGGTGCCCAGATCCCGGGCGGGTCGGCGATGGCCTTCAACATGCCGCCGATCATCGGGCTGTCGACCACCGGCGGCTTCACCGGCTACCTGCAGTCCTTCGAGGGCGCCTCGCCGCAGGCGCTCTACCAGGCCTCGCTGAAGGTGATGCAGGCGGCCAACCAGCATCCGGCCCTGCAGCAGGTGTTCACCACCTTCAACGTCAACGTGCCGTCCTTCCACGCCGAGATCGACCGGCAGAAGGCGCTCAGCTACGGGGTGGCCCTGGAGGACCTGCACTCGACGCTGGCCAATACCTTCGGCAACGGCTTCGTCAACTTCTTCAGCTACCAGGGCCGCAACTTCCAGGTCTACCTGCAGAACGAGGACGAGTTCCGCAAGACGCCGGCCGACGTGGCCAACGTCTACGTGCGCGGCGGCGACGGCGAGCGGATCCCGCTGTCCGAGTTCGTGACCCTGGAGCGCCAGACCGCGCCGGCGGTGATGACCCGCTTCGGCGTCTATCCCGGCGCCCAGTTCCAGGGCGGCCCGGCGCCGGGCTACAGCTCCGGCCAGGCCATCGCCGCCATGGAGGAGGTGGTCGAGGAGACCCTCGGCGAGGGCTGGGGCATGGGCTGGACCGGCACCGCCTTCCAGGAGAGCCAGGCGGGCAGCGCCGCGACCCTGGCCATCGTCTTCGGCCTGCTGATGGTGTTTTTGATCCTGGCCGCCCAGTACGAGAGCTGGTCGCTGCCGCTGGCGGTGCTCACCGCCACGCCCTTCGCCTTCCTGGGCGGGATCGGCGGCATCGCCCTGCGCGGGCTGGACACCAGCGTCTACGTGCAGATCGGCATGCTGGTGGTGGTCGGCCTGGCGGCCAAGAACGCCATCCTGATCGTCGAGTTCGCCGAGCTGCAGCGCCGCGAGATGGGCCGGACCATCCGCGAGGCGGCGACCACCGCGGCGGAGCTGCGCTTCCGGCCGATCGTCATGACCTCGCTGGCGTTCATCTTCGGCACCCTGCCGCTGGCGATCGCCACCGGGGCGAGCGACACCAGCAGCCACCACATCGGCACCACCGTGGCGGTGGGCATGGCCTCGGTGGCGGTGCTGGGCAGCCTCTTCGTGCCGACCTTCTACGCCATGATCGCCGGCGTCACCGACTGGCTGACGCGCAGGACGCGCGGCGAGCGGCCGGCGCTGGAGCACGACGCGGGCTGATCGGCCGGCCACGTCGCGACGGGCATCGCTCCCCACGGGGGCGGTGCCCGTCGTCGTTCGGGGGCCCGCACGGTGGCGGCGTCGACTACGCTGAGGGCAGGTCAACGCTTTGCCGGCTAACGGGCCGGCCGGAGGAGTCGCCATGTCCGCCATCGCCTCGCTCGTGCTGAGCTTTCCGCTGATCCTCTTCGTCGGCCTGCTGGGCCTGCTGGCGCTCTACTGGGGGCTGGTGGGGCTGGGCCTGGCGCCCGCCGAGCTCTTCGAGCGCGACAGCCTGCGCGACGACACCCTGGCCTCGGCCCTGGTCTCGCTGGGCTTCGCCGGGGTGCCGGCCTCGCTGGCCCTGACCCTGCTGGTGCTGTGGGCGTCGGGGGTCGCCCTGGTGGCGGAGCTCGCCGTGCTGCGCTGGCTGCCGCTGGGCGTGCTGCGGATCCCCGTGGGGGTGGCGGTGGTCTGGGGCGCCTTCGCGCTGGCCTCTCCCCTGGCGGCCTGGAGCTGCCGCCGCCTGCATCGCCGGATCCATCCCGACGCCGGCCGTCACCCCCGCTGCCTGCTCGGCGAGCGGGTCAGGGTCACGGCGGTGGACGAGGCGGGCGCCGACGCCGAGGTGGTCGAGGATCCCCGGCTGACGGTTCGCCTGCGGGGCAAGGCGAGGGCGCGGCCGTCGCCCGGCGAGGTGCGGGTGCTGGTCAAGTACCTGCGCGGCGAGGAGGCCTATCGTTCGGTCGCCGAGGCCGATTACCTGGACGCCCGCACCCGGCTGGTGCGCCTGCACCTGCTGTCACGCCACCGGCCCGATACCCATGGGCGCGGCGAGAACGGCTCAAGGCCCTCGGCCTGAGGCGTCCCGGCGGCTCAGCAGCGCGATCTCGGCGTCGATCAGCGCCATGCCGCGCTCGAGGATGGAGTAGGCGTCGGGGTCGCGCAGCCAGTCGTGGAAGAGGCCGCTGATGATCGCCTGCAGCAGCCGGGTGGCGACCTGCGGGTCGACGCCCTCGGCAAGCAGCCCCTGGCGGTGGGCATCGCCGAAGTAGCCCCCCAGCGCGTCCAGGCATTCGCCGGCCATCTCCGTCTGGATGGCGCAGGGATCGATGTCGCCGAAGAACTCGCAGCGGTGGATGAGGATGGCCAGGACCCGGCGATGGCGAGGCTGCTCCATGCGCCGGAAGCCCTGCCGGCAGCCCAGGCGAATGGCCTCCAGGGGCGAGGCGTCGGTGGTCCCGGTTTCCGCCACCAGTTCTTCGAAGGGCATGCGCACCCGGTCGAGCATGGCGCGAAACAGGTCGGCCTTGTTGCGGAAGTGCCAGTAGACGGCGCCCCGGGTCAGGCCCGCGTGACGGGCGATGTGCTCCAGGGAAGTGCGGGCGACGCCCCTGTCGAAGAAGGCTTCCTCCGCGGCGTCCAGCAGGGCCAAGCGAGTGGCTTCGGCCTCGGCCTTGGTGCGTCTGGCCATGGTGATGATCGGCTCCGGGCGGGTACCCTCCCATTCTACCCAAGCCGCGGCGCGGGTGACATTCGCGGGTGAATGTCGGCCCGTTCGGTCGCCGCCGGTTGTCGGCGACGGCGGCGTGCGGGAATATGAGTGATTACCGTGAATGATGAGAGGTCGCCCCATGGCGCGAGCCCCCTTCGAACTCGCCGGCGTCCGCGTGGCGCCCGGGTCCCGCAGCCAGATCGACGTGCCGGTGGCGCGGCTCTACACCCATGCGCCGCTGCATATCCCGGTGGAGGTGGTGCACGGCCGCCAGCCCGGACCGGTGCTGCTGGTCTGTGGCGGCATCCACGGTGACGAGATCAACGGCGTGGAGATCGTGCGCCGCCTGCTGCGCTCGCGGCAGATCCAGCGTCTGCGCGGCACCCTGATCGCGGTGCCCATCGTCAACGTCTTCGGCTTCGTGCAGCACAGCCGCTACCTCCCGGATCGCCGGGACCTCAACCGCTGCTTCCCGGGAACCGAGGCCGGCTCCCTCGGCGGCCGCATGGCGGCGCTGTTCCGCCAGCAGATCGTCGACCAGGCCAGCCATATCGTCGACCTGCACACCGGGGCCATCCACCGCACCAACCTGCCACAGATCCGCGCCCGCCTGAATGGCGGCGGCGAGACCGAGCGCATGGCCGATGCCTTCGGCGCGCCGGTGATCCTCAACGCCGAGCTGCGTGAGGGCAGCCTGCGCCACTATGCCGAGACCCACGACATTCCGGTGCTGACCTACGAGGCCGGCGAGGCGCTGCGCTTCGACGAGTGGGCCATCGCCCCCGGGGTGCGCGGGGTGCTGCGGGTCATGCGCCGGCTGGGCATGCTCAGCGGCGAGCAGCGCCGCCGGCCGCCGCCGGCCGCCGAGGTGGCCAACGGCTCGAGCTGGGCCCGGGCGCCCATCGACGGCATCCTGCGCCCCCGGGTGCGTCTGGGCGCCCGGGTGGCCAAGGGCGAGCTGCTCGGCCGGGTCGCCGATCCCTTCGGCAATGCCGAGGGCGAGGTGCGCGCCATGGCCGACGGCATCGTCATCGGCATGAGCCGGCTGCCGCTGGCCAACGAGGGCGAGGCGCTGTTCCATATCGCCCGCTTCGATGCCATCGAGGAGGCCGAGAGCGCCGTGGAGACCTTCCAGTCGAGCCTGGAGCCGCCCCCCGATCCGCTCTACTGACTCAGCCGGCCGCGGCCAGCGCCGGGTCGGGGACCTGGCCCAGGGCGTCGTCGAAGACCGCCAGGCCCGCGCCCTCGCGATGGGCGTGCTCCGAGAGGTGACGGCGGAACTTGCGCCCCCCGGGGCAGCCCTGGAAGAGGCCGAGCAGGTGGCGGGTCACATGGTTGAGCTTCGCGCCCTCGGCGAGGCGTTCGGCGATATAGGGGCGGAAGGCCTCGGCGGCGGCGTGGCGGCTGGGCGCCGGCCCGGGCGTGCCGTAGAGGTGACGGTCGACGTCGGCCAGCAGCCAGGGGTTCTGGTAGGCCTCGCGGCCGACCATCACGCTGTCCACGTGGTCGAGCTGCTCCCGGCAGGCGTCCAGGGTCTTGATCCCGCCGTTGATGCCGATATGCAGGTCCGGGCGCTGCTGCTTGAGGCGGTGCACCCGGCCGTAGTTCAACGGCGGGATATCGCGGTTCTCCTTGGGCGAGAGTCCCTCCAGCCAGGCCTTGCGGGCGTGGACGATGAACACCTCGCAGCCGGCGTCGGCGACCCGCTCGATGAAGTGCGCCAGGTCGGCGTCCTCGTCCTGGTCGTCGATGCCGATGCGGCACTTCACGGTGACCGGGATCGACACCGCCTCGCGCATGGCCGCCACCGCCGATGCCACCTTCTCGGGGTGGGCCATCAGGCAGGCGCCGATCAGGTTGTTCTGGACCCGGTCGCTGGGGCAGCCGACGTTGAGGTTGACCTCGTCATAGCCCCATGCCTCGGCGATGGCCGCGCACTCGGCCAGCTCCCCGGCATCGCTGCCGCCGAGCTGCAGGGCCAGCGGATGCTCCACGGCGTCGAAGCCGAGGAAGCGCGCCCGGGGGCTGCCGTGCAGGATGGCGCCGGTGGTCACCATCTCGGTATAGAGCAGGGCACGCCGCGTCAGGGTCCGCGCGAAGGCGCGGTAGTCGCGGGTCGTCCAGTCCATCATGGGGGCCACGGAAAAGGTGCGGTCGAGATCGGGCATGGGGTCACGGGGATCGGGCGGATGGGCGGACATTCTACCAGCCTCGGGGCCGGTTGCGAGGGGCGGGCGCCCTGCGTGAGACGCGTCTGCGCGGACTTCGTCCATACTCGGTGAGTGGGGCGAGGCCACGTCGGGAGGAGGCAGGATGAGCGACCATGCGTTCGGGGACAGCCGGCGGGAGCTGCTGGCCAGGATCCTGCAGCACGGCGGCGTGCTGGCCGCTCCCTTCGGGCATGCCGGGCACGACAGCCTGACGCCGCGGCTGAGGGCGGATATCGACGCCCTGGAAGGCTCGGGGGCGATCCGGGTGGAGCGCGATGCGCGGGGGCGCCCGCGCCGCCTGACCCTGACCGAGGCGGGCTATCGCGCCCTGGGCATCGACTAGGCGCCACCGGCATCGGGCGCTGGGGGCACCGCAGGCCCGGATACGGGGTGCCACGCATCAGGAGGAGAGCGACCATGAGTGACCGCAAGGCCGACCTGGAGGCGCTGCGCGATGAGCTGAAGGCGCGGCTCGAGCGCTATCGGGCCCATCGCGAGCGGGCCGCCGGCGCGCTCGACAAGGATATCGAGGATCAGTCCCTCGAGACTCGGGACGACGAGGTGGTGGCCTCGCTGGAGGCGGAGGCCGAGGAGGAGCTGGGCCGGGTACGCCATGCCCTGGCCCGGATCCGCGAGGGGCGGGGCGAGTATTGCGAACGCTGCGGCGAGGTGATCGACGCGGGGCGGCTGGCGGCGGTGCCGCATGCCACCCTGTGCCGGGACTGCTGCGATGGGTGAGGCGCGGGTGTTAGGCTGGCGGCGAATCCCCGGACATGGAGGGCGGGCATGAAGGCGTGGCGTCGCGGTGTCGTGGTGTTGCTGTGGGCGGCCTGGCTGGCCGGCTGCGGCGGCGACGAGGACAAGCCGCCTCCCGACGAGCGGCTGGGCGGCGTGGCCCAGCCCGCCGCGCCGGAGGAAGAGGCGCCGGCGGCCCCCTCGGTGGCGCCGTTCGACGAGGCGGTGGCCATCGAGATGTCGGCGCGGCTGCGCAGCGACCGGCGGCTGATGGTGGAGGGCACCACCAACCTGCCGGAGGCCACCCGCCTGCAGGTGCTGGTGGAGCGCGAGGTGAGCGGCGTGCGCTGGCAGCAACGCACGCGGGTCGCGGGCGGCGGCTTCGAGGCCGGGCCCTTCGGCCCCGGCAGCGGCCTGCCGGACGGCGGCTATCGCCTGACCGTCAACATGCCGGCGGCGAGCGTCCAGCCGCCGGAGGTCCGGGCCCGGCTGGGCGAGGAGGGGCAGCACCTGCGCGGGCCGCTGGTGAGACCCTCCCGCCACGGCCTGGGCCGGGTGGTCCGTGCCCAACAGCGGGTGCTGGTCGGCAGCCAGCCTCGCCAGACCAAGGATCAGGTGGAGGTGATGGAGCTGGAGTGAGCCCGCGTCACAGCGGCTCGCGGCGCCACAGGGCCACGACCTTGCCCAGCAGGCGGTAGTCCGGCGCATAGGGCGTCGGACGCCCACCTTGCGGCTGGAAGGTCAGCTCGCCCCGGGCGTCCTGCTCGACCCGGCGCAGGGCCAGGCCCTCGCCGGTCTCGATCAGGTACAGGCCGGCCTGACGAAAGACCTCGGTGGGCGCGATGGCCGCCAGGTCGTCGCGCCCCAGGTAGTCGAAGGTCTCCCCCGGCGCGGGCGTCACCAGGTGGCAGTCGCCGTCCCAGCGCTGCTCGGGCGTCATCTCCATGGGCAGCTCGATGCCGCCCGCCTCGCCGCCTTCCCAGGGCGCGGGCCCCTGGCGCTTGAGCAACAGCGGCGAGGGCCGCCGCGACTCGCCCTCCAGCAGGGCCGACAGCGGGCAGTCGAGCGCCGCGGCCAGGGCCACCAGGCGCTCATGGCCGATCTGCTTGATGGCCCCGGATTCCCAGTAGGAGATGGTGACGTCCGAGACGCCTACCCGCCGGGCGAGGGCGGCCTTGTTGAGCTTGGCCTCCAGCCTGAGCTGCTTGATCCGAGGGCCGAGTGTTTCCATGAACGTCGTCCTGTCTTGGGTCGCCTATCAAACGAGGCATGGTCCGCCATCGCCCGTAACTGTGCAATAGCGAGCATCAACGCTGTGACAACAGCCGTCCCGCGGCGGGGTCACCAGGGGATGGGGCTGTCCTGCCAGTCCCGGAAGTCGCCGCTTTCTTCGGGACCGCGACGCCCCAGCACCTCCAGCAGCCGCTCGGCGACGAAGGCCGGCGAGAACAGCTTGCCCGCCGGTACGCGGGACTGGAAGGGGGATGACAGGCCGGTGTCGGTGGTGCCCGGATGCAGGCAGATCACGCAGGCTTCGGGGTTGAGCCGGCGCAGTTCCACCGCGGCGGTCTTCATCAGCATGTTGTGGGCCGCCTTGCTGGCACGGTAGCCGTACCAGCCGCCCAGCCGGTTGTCGCCGATCGACCCGACCCGGGCCGACAGGCTGGCCACCAGCGCGGGGTGCCGGCCCTTGAGCGAGCCTTCCAGCGCCTGAAGCAGCAGGGCGGGGGTGGCGGCATTGACGTGGAACAGCCGGGCGAGGGCCTCGGCGTCGAGGTCGCCGAGCTTCTTTTCCGGGGCGATGCCGGCCGCGTCGTCGTGCAGCATGCCCAGGGTGTTGATCACCAGGTGCAGCGGCCGGCCGGCCAGGCTTTCCTCCAGGCCGGCCAGCCCCGCCGGCTCGGTGATGTCCAGCGGCAGGGCCACCAGCCGCGGGTCGTCGCGGCGCACCGGCTGCCGGCTGACCGCATGCAGTCGACCGAGCCGTGGCGAGGCCAGCAGGGCATCGACCAGGGCGGCGCCGATGCCGCCGGAGGCGCCGGTGACCAGGGCGGTGAAGCCGTCGGGGAGCTGCGGCAGCATGCGCGTTCCTCAGGGTCCGGGATTCCTGGCATGGACCACCGCCGGCGTCAAAGATTCCGTGCCGCGGCTGCCCGGGTCCGGCGAGGTGCGTATAATGCGCCCATTCGCCCGTTGCCATACCCGACTGGACAAAGGACGCCATGACCGTACGTACCCGTATCGCGCCGTCGCCCACCGGCGACCCCCACGTGGGCACCGCCTACATCGCCCTGTTCAACCTGTGCTTCGCCCGCCAGCACGGCGGCCAGTTCATCCTGCGCATCGAGGACACCGACCGGGCGCGCTCCACCGCCGAGTCGGAGCAGATGATCCTCGACTCGCTGCGCTGGCTGGGGCTGGAGTGGGACGAGGGGCCCGACGTGGGCGGGCCTCACGGCCCCTACCGCCAGAGCGAGCGCGGCGACATCTATGCCGAGTACGCCCGCCAGCTGATCGCGTCCGGCCATGCCTTCAAGTGCTACCGGACCAGCGAGGAGCTGGACGAGCTGCGCGAGGCCCGCAAGGCCGCCGGCATGCACCTGGCCCTCAAGCCCGCCGACCTGGCCCTGGCCGAGGAGGAGGTCGCCCGGCGCGAGCGCGAGGGCTGGCCCTACGTGGTGCGCATGCAGGTGCCGGCCAGCGGCACCTGCGTGGTCGAGGACATGCTGCGCGGCAGCATCGAGGTGGACTGGGCCCAGGTCGACGCCCAGATCCTGCTCAAGTCCGACGGCATGCCGACCTACCACCTGGCCAACGTGGTCGACGACCACCTGATGGGCATCACCCATGTGCTGCGCGGCGAGGAGTGGATCAACTCGGCGCCCAAGCACCAGCTGCTCTACGAGTACTTCGGCTGGCCGATGCCGACGCTCTGCCACATGCCGCTGCTGCGCAACGAGGACGGCTCGAAGCTCTCCAAGCGCAAGAACCCGACGTCCATCAACTACTTCCGTCGCATGGGCTTCCTGCCCCAGGCGGTGACCAACTTCCTGGGACGGATGGGCTGGTCGATGCCCGACGAGCGCGAGAAGTTCACCCTCGACGAGATGATGAGCCACTTCGACCTCCAGCGGGTCTCGCTGGGCGGGCCGGTCTTCGACCGCCAGAAGCTGAGCTGGCTCAACGGCCTCTACATCCGCGAGGACCTGGACGACGACGCCTTCCTGCAGGCGCTGCGCGACTGGGCCTTCAACGAGGACTATGTGCGCCAGATCCTGCCCCAGGTGCGCCCGCGGGTGGAGACCCTCTCCGACGTCATGCCGCTGGCCGGTCACTTCTTCTCCGGGCTGCCGGCGATCGAGGAGGGCGACTTCGACAAGGTCAAGCTGGGCCGCGAAGACCTGGTGAAGCTGCTGCAGTTCCTGGTCTGGCGCCTCGAGGTCGTGCCCGCCTGGCACAAGGAAGCGCTGCTGGCCGAGGTCAAGGCGCTGTCGGCCCACTTCGAGCTCAAGATGAAGGACTTCCTGGCCCCGGTGTTCGTCGCCATCACCGGCTCGTCGTCCAGCACCTCGGTGATGGACGCCATGGCCATCCTCGGCTCCGACATGACCCGCGCCCGGCTTCGCCACGCCATCGCGGTGCTCGGCGGCGTCTCCAAGAAGCAGGCCAAGCGCTTCGAGAAAGAATATCGCGATCTCCAATAACATAGGAAAACGCTGAAGTTCCGTCGCGAGCGACGATAGGCGGGGACGCCGAGTCTGGTCGCCGCCGGAGCGCAGCGCCCGGAGTGTAGCCTGCTACATGAGGAGCGCGAGCACCGCCGGCGGCCAGGATATTGAGCGCAGCAGGAAATTCTCGTTTTCCCGTTGACGAAGCCGAGGGTAATCAGTACTATACGCCTCGTCTTCACGAGATGCGGGGCCTTAGCTCAGCTGGGAGAGCGCGACACTGGCAGTGTCGAGGTCAGCGGTTCGATCCCGCTAGGCTCCACCACCTCTCGGTCGTGAAGATGCTGCGTCCCATTCGTCTAGTGGTCTAGGACACCGCCCTTTCACGGCGGTAACAGGGGTTCGAACCCCCTATGGGACGCCACTCCCTTTCTTGTGGATATCCAGGCGCCTCGAGCGTCTTTTTTTGTCCCCGAGCCTGCCTGCCGCCCCTGCGCGGTCGCCGTTCCTAGTACTTTGGTGCTAGAAAACGGGTGTTTCTCCCCTTGACTTGTCCACTTTAGCCGTTCCTGTGTCTTGCCCTGTGCACAGAGCCGGCCAGAGGCCGCATGGTTGTGGGCTTCGCAAATTAGTTCTTTAAAATCAATCTCTTGCAGTAGGTCAAAAATTGACCAATTTGAGCGCAAGCCGCTGTTCATGGCGATTCGCGGCGCTTTTCTAGGGGTTTTGAACAGGTTTATCCACAGAATGTGTGGAAAAGGCTTCGGAAGCGGGTCAGGGCGATGACAGCGCGGCCCGGAGCGGGCCGCGCGGCCGTCGTCAGTCGTCGGAGGGGGTGCGCAGGCGGCGCAGCAGCGAGGAGGTGTCCCAGCGGCCGCCGCCCATGGCCTGGATGTCGCCGTAGAACTGGTCGACCAGGGCGGTGACCGGCAGGCGGGCGCCCAGCCGGCGAGCCTGCTCCAGGCAGATGCCCAGGTCCTTGCGCATCCAGTCCACCGCGAAGCCGTGCTCGTACTCGTCGTCGATCATGGTCCGGTGACGGTGATCCATCTGCCAGGAACCGGCGGCGCCCTGGCGGATGACGTCCATCACGCGCGTCTGGTCCAGGCCGGCCTGCTCGGCGAAGTGCAGCCCTTCCGCCAGCGCCTGCACCAGGCCGCCCACGCAGATCTGGTTGACCATCTTGGTCAGCTGGCCGCTGCCGGCCGGGCCCATCAGGGTCACCGCCCGCCCGTAGTGCTCGAGCACCGGGGCGGCGCGCTCGAAGTCGGCCTGGGTGCCGCCGCACATGATGGTCAGGGCGCCGTTCTCGGCGCCCTGCTGGCCGCCGGAGACCGGGGCATCCAGGAAGCCCAGGCCGCGCTCGCGGCAGGCGCCGTCGAGCTCGGCGGCCAGGGCGCCGGAGGCGGTGGTGTGGTCCACCAGCAGGCTGCCATCGCGCATGCCGGCCAGGGCGCCGTCCGCTCCCAGGGCGACCTGGCGGACGTCGTCGTCGTTGCCCACGCAGACCAGTACCAGGTCGGCGCCGGCGGCGGCCTCGCGGGGCGTGGCGTGGCGGCTGCCGCCATGGGTCGCGACCCAGGCATCGGCCGTGTCGCCGGTGCGGTTGTAGACGCGGACATCGAGGCCGGCGCGGGCCAGGTGGCCGGCCATGGGGTGGCCCATCACGCCCAGGCCGATAAAGGCGACCGTCGAGATTGTCGGGTTCATGGGGGGCTCTCCTTGCGGGGGGGGGATGGAGGATGGGGCATCGCAAACGACGAAGGCCGCCCTGGGGCGGCCTTCATCAGCTCGTGCGCCGCTGCGGCGGCCTCACTCGCTGGGATAGTCGCGCTTGTCGTGGCCCACGTAGAGCTGGCGCGGCCGGCCGATCTTGTAGCTGTCGCTGAGCATCTCGTGCCAGTGGGAGATCCAGCCGATGGTCCGGGACACCGCGAAGATGACGGTGAACATGTTGGTCGGGATGCCCATCGCCTTGAGGATGATGCCCGAGTAGAAGTCGACGTTCGGGTAGAGCTTGCGCTCGATGAAGTACTCGTCTTCCAGGGCGATCTGCTCCAGGCGCTTGGCGATCTTGAGCTGGGGATCGTCGGCCATGCCCAGCTCGGCCAGCACCTCGTCGCAGGTCTCCTTCATGACCTTGGCGCGGGGGTCGAAGTTGCGATAGACCCGATGGCCGAAGCCCATCAGCTTGAAGGGGTCGTCCTTGTCCTTGGCGCGGTCGATGAAGCGCTGGATGTTCTCCTCGGAATCGTCGCCGATCTCGTCGAGCATGTTCAGCACCGCCTCGTTGGCGCCGCCGTGGGCCGGGCCCCAGAGCGCGGCGATGCCGGCGCTGATGCAAGCGAAGGGGTTGGCGCCGGTGGAGCCCGCCAGGCGCACCGTGGAGGTGGAGGCGTTCTGCTCGTGGTCGGCATGGAGCATGAAGATGCGATCCATCGCCTTGGCGAACACCGGGTTGATCTCGTAATCCTCGCAGGGGTTGCTGAACATCATGTAGAGGAAGTTCTCTGCATAGTTCAGGTCGTTGCGGGGATAGTTGAACGGCATGCCGATGTTGTACTTGTAGGACATCGCCGCGATGGTCGGCATCTTGGCGATCAGGCGGATGGCGCTGATCTCGCGGTCCTTCTCCTTGGTGATGTCCAGGTGGTCGTGATAGAAGGCCGCCAGGCCGCCGACCACGCCGCACAGGATGGACATCGGGTGGGCGTCGCGGCGGAAGCCCTTGAAGAAGTTGGCGATCTGCTCGTGGACCATGGTGTGGCCGCGCACGCGGCCCGCGAAGTCGCGGTACTCGGCCTTGTCGGGCAGCTCGCCGAACATCAGCAGGTAGCAGAGCTCGACGAAGTCGGAGTGCTTGGCCAGCTGCTCGATGGGATAGCCGCGATGCAGCAGCACGCCGTTGCCGCCGTCGATATAGGTGATGGCGGACTGGCAGGAAGAGGTGGCCATGAAGCCCGGATCGTAGGTGAAGAGGCCTTGAGCGCCCAGGCCGCGGACGTCGACCACGTCCGGTCCCACGGTGCCCGAGTAGACCGGCAGCTCGATCGGCTCGTCCAGACCTTCTACCGTCAGCGTTGCTTTCCTGTCAGCCATAACTGGCCTCCTCTCGAGTTCATGGTGGCGCGATACGTCGTGATTTCGCAGAACTTGCCGGCGAAAAGGTTCGCCCACTATAGAAGCGTCCTGACGATTGTCAATTCGCCCATCGCCGGCCTGTCGTTGTGCACGTCTTTATTTATTGTACTATTATTGTAAAGGATATGGTGCTATGCATCATGTGCGGCCCCGCGCTGGCGGGGGCTGTCGGGGTGCGGGGTAAGTCGTGATCCGGCGGCCTTTTTTCCCGCCGTGGCGGCTTGCCACCATGGTCGAGTCGGGGCGTCGTCCATTTGTCATGGTGGGGGCATGACCCTATAATCCTGTCGCGCGACTGGCAGGAAACGGCGATCATGGCTCGAGGGTCATGGTCGAGTCCCTTCCCGAAACCACCGCCCGTCCGGGGCCTCGCCCGAGCGCCTCCACCGCGGGCCAAGAGAGTGTGTAGAACGCCGTGAATAGCAAACGACCCGTAAATCTGGATCTGTCCACGATACAGTTCCCCCTTCCCGCCTTGACGTCGATCGCCCACCGTATCACCGGCGTCATCCTCTTCATCGGCCTGATCTTCGGCTTCTGGGCCCTCGACGCCTCGCTGTCCTCGCCCGAGGGGTTCGCGGCGGTGAGCGACGCCCTGGCCCATAATTTCCTGGCCAAGCTGATCGCCTGGGGGCTGCTGTCCGCCCTGGCTTTCCACTTCGTGGCCGGCATCAAGCACCTGCTGATGGACATCGACATCGGCGTGACCCTCGAGGGCGGCGTCAAGAAGGCGCAGATCACCGTGGTGGTGAGCGCGGTCCTGATCATTCTGGCGGGAGTCTGGGTATGGTAACCAACATCACGAACTTCGGGCGCAGCGGGCTCTCCGACTGGCTCGTCCAGCGCGTCTCGGCCCTCATTCTGGCCCTCTACACGCTCTTTATCGTCGGCTATCTGCTGCTCAATCCGGGCCTCGACTACGCGACCTGGAGCGGCCTGTTCGCACAGACCTGGATGCGGATCTTCTCGCTGCTGGCCTTCGTGTCGCTGTCCGCCCACGCCTGGGTCGGTCTGTGGACCGTGACCACCGACTACCTCAAGCCGACCGGCATCCGTATCGCCACCCAGACCGTCATCATCCTGGCCATCTTCGTGTTCCTGGTCTGGGGCATCCAAGTTCTGTGGGGAGCCTGATCCATGTCCAACATGCGTAGCCTGACCTTCGACGCCATCATCATCGGCGGTGGCGGTTCCGGCCTGCGGGCCGCCCTCGAGCTGGCCAAGTCCGGCAAGAAGACCGCCGTGCTGTCCAAGGTCTTCCCGACCCGCTCGCACACCGTCTCCGCCCAGGGCGGCATCACCTGCGCCATCGCCTCCGCCGATCCCGGCGACGACTGGCGCTGGCACATGTACGACACCGTCAAGGGCGGCGACTACATCACCGACCAGGAGGCCGCCGAGTACATGTGCTCCGAGGGCCCCAAGGCGGTCTTCGAGCTCGAGCACATGGGCCTGCCGTTCTCCCGCTTCGACAACGGCCGCATCTACCAGCGCCCGTTCGGCGGCCAGTCCAAGAACTTCGGCGAGGGCGGCCAGGCGGCCCGCACCTGCGCCGCGGCGGACCGCACCGGCCACGCCCTGCTGCACACGCTCTACCAGAACAACCTGAAGAACAATACCACCTTCCTCAACGAGTGGTACGCCATCGACCTGGTCAAGAACGCCAACGGCGACGTGGTGGGTTGCATCGCCATGGACATCGAGTCCGGCGAAGTGGTGCACATCAAGTCCAAGGCCACCGTGCTGGCCACCGGCGGCTCCGGGCGCATCTACGCCTCCACCACCAACGCCCTGATCAACACCGGGGACGGCATCGGCATGGCCCTGCGGGCCGGCTTCCCGATGCAGGACATGGAGATGTGGCAGTTCCACCCGACCGGCATCTACGGCGCGGGGACCCTGGTCACCGAGGGCTGCCGGGGCGAGGGCGGCTACCTGATCAACAAGGACGGCGAGCGCTTCATGGAGCGTTACGCGCCCAACGCCAAGGACCTGGCCGGCCGCGACGTGGTCGCCCGCTCCATGGTCATGGAGATCCTCGAGGGCCGCGGCTGCGGCGAGAAGGGCGATCACGTCTACCTCAAGCTGGATCACCTGGGCGAGGAGGTGCTCAGCAAGCGCCTGCCGGGCATCGTCGAGCTGTCCAAGACCTTCGCCCACGCCGACCCGGTCAAGGAGCCGATCCCGGTGGTGCCGACCTGTCACTACATGATGGGCGGCGTGCCGACCAACGTGCACGGCCAGGCGATCATGCAGGACGAGCAGGGCAACGATCGGATCGTCAACGGCCTGTTCGCCGTCGGCGAGGCGGCCTGCGTCTCGGTCCACGGCGCCAACCGCCTGGGCGGCAACTCGCTGCTCGACCTGGTGGTGTTCGGTCGCGCCGCGGGCATGTTCATCGAGAGCGCGCTCAACGAGGGCATCGAGTACCTCGAGGCCAGCGACTCCGACATCGAGTCGGCGATGGCGCGCCTCAACCGCTGGAACGACTCCGAGAGCGGCGAGACCGTTCCGGACCTCAAGCGCGAGCTGCAGGACATCATGCAGAACGCCTTCGGCGTCTTCCGTCAGGAGGACAACATGCAGGAGGGCGTGAAGAAGCTGGCCGAACTGCGCGAGCGGATCGGCAACGCCTACCTGCCGGACAAGTCGAGCACCTTCAACACGGCCCGCGTCGAGGCCCTCGAGCTGGACAACCTGATGGAAGTGGCCGAGGCTACCGCCATCGCCGCCCTCGAGCGCAAGGAGAGCCGTGGCGCGCACTCCCGCTACGACTATCCGGACCGCGACGACGTCAACTGGCTGAAGCACTCCATGTACTTCCCGGCCGAGAAGCGCCTGGGCCAGCGTGACGTCAACTTCGCGCCCAAGACCGTCGACATGTTCGAGCCGAAAGTCCGTACCTACTGAGGGGAGTCACGATGTCCACGCTTCAGGTATCCCTGTACCGCTACAATCCCGAGACGGACTCCGCGCCCTACATGGAGGAGTTCCAGGTCGACACCCAGGGTCGCGACCTGATGGTGCTCGACGTCCTGCACCTGGTGAAGGAGCAGGACAACGGCCTGGCCTACCGCCGCAGCTGCCGCGAGGGCGTGTGCGGCTCCGACGGCATGAACATGAACGGCAAGAACGGCCTGGCCTGCATCACCCCGCTGTCCGACGTGGTCAAGAACGGCAAGCTGACCCTGCGTCCGCTGCCCGGGCTGCCGGTGATCCGCGACCTGGTGGTCGACATGGGGCTGTTCTACAAGCAGTACGAGCGCATCCAGCCGTACCTGCAGAACGACACCCCGGCGCCGGCCATCGAGCGCCTGCAGTCGCCGGAGGACCGCGACAAGCTCGACGGCCTCTACGAGTGCATCCTGTGCGCCTGCTGCTCGACCTCCTGCCCGTCGTTCTGGTGGAACCCGGACAAGTTCGTCGGCCCGGCCGGCCTGCTGCAGGCCTATCGCTTCCTGGCGGACTCCCGGGACGAGGCGACCCGCGAGCGCCTGGCCGAGCTCGAGGACCCGTTCAGCGTGTTCCGCTGCCGCGGCATCATGAACTGCGTGGCGGTGTGCCCCAAGGGGCTCAACCCCACTCGCGCGATCGGCAAGATCCGCGAGATGCTGCTGGCGAATGCCACTTAAATCGTGGGCCTCGGCTTGTTATCATACGCCGCGAACTGCGACGCGCTGTCGCAGTTCGGCCCCCGGTGAGACGTCGAAGCCGGTGCCTCGTGCACCGGCTTTTGACCATCGAATACCGGTGTCCGCCCGCCGGCAGGCCACCGACGATGTCGCCACGGGTGAGCCGTGACGACAGCTACCACCCCATCAGTGCAGGGTGACCGAGAGATGCAACAAGGCATAATGGAGTTGATGTGGCGCTCCTCCCACGTCAGTGGCAGTAATGTCCACTATGTGGAAGCGCTCTACGAGCAGTACCTCGATGATCCCTCCGCCGTTCCCGACGAATGGCGCCAGTACTTCGACCAACTGCCGAGACCCGACGGCAGCGCCACCCGCGACGTTCCGCTTGCCCCGACCCGTGAACAGTTCTACCAGCTGGGCCGCCAGCGCCGCAGCGCCCTGACCGCGCCCGCCGCCGAGAGCGACGGCAACCGCAAGCAGGTCAAGGTGCTCCAGCTGATCAACGCCTACCGCTTCCGCGGGCACCAGAAGGCCGACATCGATCCCCTCGATCTGCGCGACCCCAAGCCGGTGCCCGACCTCGACCTGTCCTTCCACCAGCTGTCGAAGGCCGACCTGGACACCGAGTTCCAGACCGGCTCCTTCTTCATGGGGGCCGACAAGGCGCCGCTGAAGGACATCGTCGAGGCCCTGGAGCAGACCTACTGCCGCAGCATCGGCTGCGAGATCATGCACATCGTCGATACCGAGGAGAAGCGCTGGCTGCAGCAGCGCTTCGAGTCGGTGCGCTCGGCGCCGAAGTTCAGCGATGGCGTCCGCAAGCACGTGCTCGAGCGGCTCACCGCCGCCGAGGGGCTGGAGAGCTACCTGGCCTCCAAGTACCCGGGCACCAAGCGCTTCGGCCTGGAGGGCGGCGAGTCCTTCATCCCCATGATGGACGAGCTGATCCAGCGCTCCGGCAGCTACGGCACCAAGGAAGTGGTGATCGGCATGGCCCACCGCGGCCGCCTCAACGTGCTGGTCAACATCCTCGGCAAGAACCCTTCCGAGCTGATCGACGAGTTCGACGGCAAGAAGGTGGTCGAGCGGGGCTCCGGCGACGTCAAGTACCACCAGGGCTTCAGTTCCAACGTCATGACCCCCGGCGGGGAGGTCCACCTGGCGCTGTCGTTCAACCCCTCCCACCTGGAGATCGTCGCCCCGGTGGTCGAGGGCTCGGTGCGCGCCCGCCAGGATCGCCGTGACGACGCCGACGGCGGCAAGGTGCTGCCGATCAACGTCCACGGCGACGCGGCCTTCGCCGGCCAGGGCGTGGTCATGGAGACCTTCCAGATGTCCCAGACCCGGGCCTACCGGACCGGGGGCACGGTGCACATCGTGATCAACAACCAGGTGGGCTTCACCACCTCCCACCCGGAAGACTCGCGCTCCACCGAGTACTGCACCGACATCGCCAAGATGGTCCAGGCGCCGATCTTCCACGTCAACGGCGATGACCCCGACGCCGTGCTGCATGCCACCCAGGTGGCGCTGGACTACCGCCAGCAGTTCAAGAAGGACGTGGTCATCGACCTGGTGTGCTACCGCCGCCGCGGCCACAACGAGGCCGACGAGCCCTCCGGCACCCAGCCGATGATGTACAGCAAGATCAAGACCCACGCCTCCTCGCGGACCCGCTACGTCGAGCGGCTGGTCAAGCAGGGCCTGCTGACCGACGACGAGGCCAAGGCGATGATGGAGAAGTACCGGGACGACCTGGTGGCCGGCAACCACGTCGCCAACGCCCTGGTGCAGAAGCCCAACACGGCGCTGTTCGTCAACTGGAAGCCCTACCTCGGCCACGAGTGGAGCGGCCACACCGACACCAGCTTCGACATGAAGCGCCTGCAGCACCTGGCGGCGCGGATGTGCGAGGTGCCCGACGGCATCGCCGTGCAGCGCCAGGTGGCCAAGATCTACGACGACCGGCGCAAGATGCAGGCCGGCGGCATGGCCTGCAACTGGGGCTTCGCCGAGACCCTGGCCTACGCCACCCTGCTCGACCAGGGCCACCCGGTGCGCCTGACCGGCCAGGACTGCGGCCGGGGGACCTTCTCCCACCGCCATGCGGTGGTGCACAACCAGAAGGACGGCAGCACCTATGTGCCGCTGCAGCACCTGAGCGACGGCCAGCCGCGCTTCACCATCCACGACTCCTTCCTCTCGGAGGAGGCCGTGCTGGCCTTCGAGTATGGCTACGCGACCACGGCGCCCAACGACCTGGTGATCTGGGAGGCGCAGTTCGGCGACTTCTTCAACGGCGCCCAGGTGGTGGTCGACCAGTTCATCTCCTCCGGCGAGACCAAGTGGGAGCGGCTGTGCGGCCTGACCATGCTGCTGCCCCACGGCTACGAAGGCCAGGGCCCCGAGCACTCCTCGGCGCGCCTGGAACGCTTCCTGCAGCTGTGCGCCGAGCACAACATGCAGGTCTGCGTGCCCACCACCCCGGCGCAGATCTTCCATCTGCTGCGTCGCCAGGTGATCCGCAAGCTTCGCAAGCCGTTGGTGGTGATGTCGCCGAAGAGCCTGCTGCGCCACAAGGAAGCCACCTCCAGCCTCGACGAGCTGGCCAACGGGCGCTTCCAGATGGTGCTGCCCGACCAGGGCGAGCGCGACGCCGACAAGGTCGAGCGCATCATCCTGTGTGCCGGCAAGGTCTACTACGACCTGGCCAACTGGCGCGAGGAGAACGCCCGGGACGACGTGGCCATCCTGCGTCTCGAGCAGCTCTACCCCTTCCCGGAGGAAGAGCTCTTCGAGGCGATCCAGGCCTACACCAACGCCAGCGAGGTGGTGTGGTGCCAGGAAGAGCCGCTCAACCAGGGCGCCTGGTACCCCAGCCAGCACCACATGCGGGCCGTGGCCGAGCGTCTCCGGACGGGCCTGGGCGGCAAGCTCAAGTTCGCCGGTCGCCCGGCCTCGGCGGCCCCCGCCGCGGGCTACATGTCCGTGCACACCGAACAGCAGCGCCAGCTGGTGGAAGACGCCTTCAACCTCTGAGGCCGCCCACCGGGACGAGAGAGAACACACAAGGGATACGACATGGCTACCGAGATCAAGGCACCCACCTTTCCGGAATCCGTTGCCGAGGGCAGCGTGGCCGCCTGGCACAAGCAGCCGGGCGACAGCGTCGAGCGTGACGAACTGATCGTCGAGATCGAGACCGACAAGGTGGTGCTCGAGGTCGTGGCACCCGAGGCCGGCACCCTGTCCGAGGTGCTGGCGGAAGAAGGCGATACCGTGCAGTCCGAGCAGGTCCTGGGCCGCCTCGGCGAAGGCGCCGCCAGCGGCGGCGAGAAGGGCGAGGCCGCGGCGCCGAAGGCCGAGCCGGAGGCCAAGCCGGCGGCCGGCGGGGCGCAGCACGAGGTGAAGGCGCCGACCTTCCCCGAGTCCGTCCAGGAAGGCACCGTGGCCAGCTGGGCCAAGCAGGTCGGCGAGGCCGCCAAGCGCGACGAGGTGCTGGCCGAGATCGAGACCGACAAGGTGGTGCTCGAGGTGGTGGCCCCGGCCGACGGCGCGCTCGTCGAGATCAAGGCCGAGGAGGGCAGCCAGGTGGCCTCCGAGCAGGTGCTCGCGGTGTTCGCCGAGGGCGCGGGCGGCGAGTCCGCCCCGGCCGCCGGCGAGGGCAAGGCCGCGGCGTCCGCCGACGACGGCGCCAGCGACGAGCAGGTCGGCGACAAGATCCTCGCCCCGGCGGCGCGCAAGCTGGTCGCCGAGCACGACCTCGACGTCGCCAAGCTCCAGGGCACCGGCAAGGGCGGCCGCGTCCTCAAGGAGGACGTGCAGAAGGCGATCAAGGACGGCAGCGCCAAGAAGGCCGCCAAGCCCGCCGGCGGCGGCGCCAAGGCCGCCGCGGCCCCGGCGCCGGCCGTCGAGGGCGAGCGTCCGGAGAAGCGCGTGCCGATGAGCCGCCTGCGCCAGACCATCGCCAAGCGCCTGGTCGAGGCCCAGCAGACCGCCGCCATGCTGACCACCTACAACGAGGTGGACATGGGGGCGGTCATGGACCTGCGGGCCCAGTACAAGGACACCTTCCTCAAGGCGCACGACACCAAGCTCGGCTTCATGGGCTTCTTCGTCAAGGCCGCCTCCGAGGCGCTCAAGCGCTTCCCGGACGTCAACGCCTCCATCGACGGCACCGATATCGTCTACCACGGCTACCAGGACATCGGCGTGGCCGTGTCCACCGATCGCGGCCTGGTGGTGCCGGTGCTGCGCGACACCGACAGCATGAAGATCGCCGACGTCGAGAAGGGCATCGTCGACTTCGGCAAGCGCGCCCGCGACGGCAAGCTCGGCATCGACGAGATGCAGGGCGGCACCTTCACCATCACCAACGGCGGGATCTTCGGCTCGCTGATGTCCACGCCGATCCTCAACCCGCCGCAGACCGCCATTCTGGGCATGCACAAGATCCAGGAGCGTCCCATGGCGGTCAACGGCAAGGTCGAGATCCGTCCGATGATGTACCTCGCCCTGTCCTACGATCACCGCATGATCGACGGCAAGGACGCGGTGCAGTTCCTGGTCACCATCAAGGAGCTGCTCGAGGATCCGGCCCGCCTGCTGCTGGACATCTGATCCGCGGGGCACCCCAGATTCAGCGCAACACAACGCAAGGAGCCAACATGGCCGACAAGTTTGATGTCATCGTCATCGGTGCGGGCCCCGGCGGCTACGTCGCCGCCATCCGCGCCGCCCAGCTGGGCCTGAAGACCGCCTGTGTCGAGAAGTGGATCGGCAAGGAAGGCAAGGTGGTGCACGGCGGGACCTGCCTGAACGTGGGCTGCATCCCGTCCAAGGCCCTGCTGGAAGCCTCCCACAAGTTCGTCGAGGCGCGGGACGACTTCGACGACATGGGCATCGAGGCCGGTGACGTCAAGATGGACGTCGCCAAGATGATGGCCCGCAAGGACACCATCGTGAAGAACCTCACCGGCGGCATCGCCGGCCTGTTCAAGGCCAATGGCGTGACCGCCCTGGAGGGGACCGGCAAGGTGACCGGCAGCAAGCAGGTCGAGGTCACCGACAAGGACGGCAACAGCGCCACCTATGAGGCCGACAACATCGTCGTCGCCGCCGGCTCCGTGCCGGTGGAGATCCCGCCGACCCCGCTGACCGACGACCTGATCGTCGATTCCACCGGCGCCCTGGAGTTCCAGGAAGTGCCCAAGCGCCTGGGCGTGATCGGCGCCGGCGTCATCGGCCTGGAGCTGGGCAGCGTGTGGAACCGCCTGGGCTCCGAGGTCACCGTCCTCGAGGCCATGGACGACTTCCTGCCGATGGTCGACGGCGCCATCGCCAAGGAGACCCAGAAGCTGCTCAAGAAGCAGGGCCTGGACATCCGCCTGGGCGCCCGGGTCACCGGTTCCGAGGTCAAGGGCAAGGAAGTGGTGGTCAAGTACGCCGATGCCAAGGGCGATCAGGAGATCACCTTCGACAAGCTGATCGTCTGCGTGGGTCGCAAGCCCTACACCAAGGGCGTGATCGGCGAGGGCGTGGGCGTCGACCTGGACGAGCGCGGCTTCATCCACGTCGACGACCAGTGCCGCACCAGCGTGCCGGGCGTCTACGCCATCGGCGACTGCGTGCGCGGCCCGATGCTGGCTCACAAGGCCTCCGAGGAAGGCATCATGGTCGCCGACATCATCGCCGGCCATAAGGCCGAGATGAACTACGATGCCATTCCTAGCGTCATCTATACCTTCCCGGAGGTGGCCTGGGTCGGCATGACCGAGCAGGACGCCAAGGCTCAGGGCATCGAGGTCAAGACCGGGGCCTTCCCGTTCGCGGCCAGCGGCCGCGCCATGGCCAACAACGCCACCGAGGGCCAGGCCAAGGTGATCACCGATGCCGAGACCGATCGTGTCCTGGGCATGCACATCGTCGGTCAGCACGCCGGCGAGATGATCGCCCAGGGGGTCATCGCCATGGAGTTCGGCTCCAGCGCCGAGGATCTGGCCCTGACGTGCTATGCGCACCCGACCATGTCGGAGGCGGTCCACGAAGCGGCCCTGGCCGTGGAAGGGCACGCCATCCATATGGCCAACCGCAAGAAGCGCAAGTAGGACAACAAGAGCGCCGCCCGCGGGCGGCGCGTCCCTTCCGGCGACGCATCGGAAGGGGGCGGTGGTGGCCGCCGGCGCGCCGCTCCGGCGCCCGGCGACCACCGTTCGAGTCACATGCAACCAATGGCATGAATCGATGAACCTTCACGAGTATCAGAGCAAACAGCTGTTTGCCGACTATGGTCTGCCCGTCTCCAAGGGCTTCGCCGTCGACACCCCCGAGGAAGCGGCCGAGGCCTGCAAGAAGATCGGCGGCGAGATGTGGGTGGTCAAGGCCCAGGTCCATGCCGGCGGCCGCGGCAAGGCCGGCGGCGTCAAGCTGGTCAAGAGCCCGGAGGAGGCCAAGGCCTTCGCCGAGCAGTGGCTGGGCCAGAACCTGGTGACCTTCCAGACCGACGAGAACGGTCAGCCGGTCGCCAAGATCCTGGTCGAGAACTGCACCGATATCGCCAGCGAGCTCTATCTCGGCGCCGTGGTCGATCGCGGTACCCGTCGCGTGGTCTTCATGGCCTCCACCGAGGGCGGCGTCGAGATCGAGAAGGTCGCCGAGGAGACCCCGGAGAAGATCCTCAAGGCCGAGATCGATCCGCTGGTCGGCGCCCAGCCGTACCAGGCTCGCGAGCTGGCCTTCCAGCTGGGCCTGACCGGCGACCAGGTCAAGCAGTTCACCAAGATCTTCCTGGGCCTGTCCAAGCTGTTCCACGACAAGGACCTGGCCCTGCTCGAGATCAACCCGCTGGTGATCACCGAGGAAGGCAACCTCCACTGCCTGGACGCCAAGGTCAACCTGGACGGCAACGCCCTCTACCGTCACCCGGACCTGCAGGCCATGCGCGACCCCTCCCAGGAGGATCCGCGCGAGGCCGAGGCCGCGGCCTGGGACCTCAACTACGTGGCCCTGGACGGCAACATCGGCTGCATGGTCAACGGCGCCGGCCTGGCCATGGGCACCATGGACATCATCAAGCTCCACGGTGGCCAGCCGGCCAACTTCCTGGACGTCGGCGGCGGCGCCACCAAGGAGCGCGTGGCCGAGGCCTTCAAGATCATCCTCTCCGATGATTCCGTGAAGGCGGTGCTGGTCAACATCTTCGGCGGCATCGTGCGTTGCGACATGATCGCCGAGGGCATCATCGGGGCCGTCGAGCAGGTCGGCGTCAACGTGCCGGTGGTGGTGCGTCTCGAGGGCAACAACGCCGAGCTGGGTGCCGAGAAGCTGGCCTCCAGCGGTCTCAACATCATCGCTGCCAAGAGCCTCACCGACGCGGCTCAGCAGGTCGTCAAGGCAGCGGAGGGCAAGTAATGAGCATCCTGATCGACAAGAACACCAAGGTCATCTGCCAGGGCTTCACCGGCGGCCAGGGGACCTTCCACTCCGAGCAGGCGATCGCCTACGGCACCCGGATGGTCGGCGGCGTGACCCCGGGCAAGGGCGGCCAGGAGCACCTGGGCCTGCCGGTGTTCAACACCGTCAAGGAAGCGGTGGAGCAGACCGGCGCCGAGGCCAGCGTGATCTACGTGCCGGCCCCGTTCTGCAAGGACTCCATCCTCGAGGCCGCCAACGCCGGCATCAAGCTGATCGTGTGCATCACCGAGGGCATCCCGACCCTCGACATGCTCGACGTCAAGGTCAAGTGCGACGAGCTGGGCGTGCGCCTGATCGGCCCGAACTGCCCGGGCGTGATCACCCCGGACGAGTGCAAGATCGGCATCATGCCGGGCCACATCCACAAGGCGGGCAAGGTCGGCATCGTCTCGCGTTCCGGCACCCTGACCTATGAGGCGGTCAAGCAGACCACCGATCACGGCTTCGGCCAGTCCACCTGCGTGGGCATCGGCGGCGATCCCATCCCGGGCTCGACCTTCATCGACATCCTCGCGCAGTTCGAGCAGGACCCGGCGACCGAGGCCATCGTGATGATCGGCGAGATCGGCGGCACCGCCGAGGAAGAGGCCGCGGCCTACATCAAGGAGCACGTCTCCAAGCCGGTGGTGTCCTACATCGCCGGCGTCACCGCGCCTCCCGGCAAGCGCATGGGCCATGCCGGCGCCATCATCGCCGGCGGCAAGGGCACCGCGGACGAGAAGTTCGCCGCCCTGGAGTCGGCGGGCGTCAAGACCGTGCGCTCCCTGGCCGAGATCGGCGATGCCCTGAAGGAGGCCGCCGGCTGGTAAGCCGACGCCGCCTTCCGGCACGCGCAAAGGGCACCCTCGGGTGCCCTTTTTTGCGTCTGGAGGATGGTACCCGGATCAGCCGGCGTCACAGCGGGTGCGATCCCGGCCCTCGCGCTTGGCCGCCAGCAGCGCCTGGTCGGCGCGATGGATGGTCGCGCGGTAGTCCTCGTCGGGCCGGTACTCGGCCAGGCCGATGCTGGCGGTGACGCTGGTCGGGCGCCCCTGATCCTCCAGCGCCAGGTCCAGGGCCCGCAGCCGGTCGCCGAGGCGGGCCACCAGGACCTTCGCCTGGTCGAGCCGGGTCTCCGGCAGCACCAGCAGGAACTCCTCGCCGCCCCAGCGCCCGCACAGGTCGCCCTCGCGCAGCCCGTCCCGCAGGCTCTCGGCCAGGGCGACCAGGGCGCGATCGCCGGCGACGTGGCCGTGGCGATCGTTGATGACCTTGAAGTGGTCGATGTCGATCATCGCCAGGCTGAGGGGGCGCCCATGGCGCGCGGCGCCGGCGGCCAGCGAGGCCAGGTGGTCGTCGAGGCACCGGCGGTTGGCCAGGCCGGTCAAGGGATCCTGGGTCGAGGCGTCCGCCAGCTCCTGGTTGCGCTCGTGGAGCAGGTCCTGGAAGCGGTCGGCGATGCGCGACAGCTTGCGCTGGCGGCGTCGCTGACGCTCCAGCTGGTGGCGGGTCGCGTGGAGATCCTGCTGGGCGCTCTGCTGGAAGCCGTCGGCGATGTTGATCATGCGCTCCAGGCGGTCGCGCTGCTCCAGGTGGTGATGGTAGAGCCGTTCCAGGGCCGCATGCAGGGGATGGTCGCGGTGGGCGGGTGCCTCGAGCAGCGCCGCCACCTCCTCGAGCAGGGCCCGTTCCCGCGTGCTCATGCCGGTACCTCGAGCGGCGTGATGGCGAAGGGGTAGGAGCAGTCCTCCTTGAACTCCTCCGCCAGCTCGGCGATGCGCTCGTTGCGGGGGTCGTAGTGCCAGACGACCTCCACCGCGCGCCTGTCCTCGTGGGCGTCCTCCAGCAGGTCGAAGATGTCCATCATCGCCTTGACCGAGCTGGTGTTGAGGTAGACCAGCTCCAGGGCCAGGGTCAGGGGGCGCGATTCCCGCGCCAGAAAGGCCTCGACCCAGTCGATCACCTGGTCGAAGAGGTCGAAGGAGTTCTCGGGATAGGAGTCGCCCTGCATGGACAGGCGGCCGGCCTGCCAGTCGCTCTGGATGGCCGGGGTGGAGACGCTGCCGGGAAGGTTCAGATCGTGGCTCATGGCGGGTGACCGTTCAGATAGTGGCTGTCAGGCTAAAGAGGCTTCGGCCGCATGACAACGGCTGCAGCCTGGCCTGGAGGGGGCGGGACGACTTGCGGGCCATGTCGATAAGCCCCAGGCCGGCGCCGGTGGGCGCGGCCTCGTCCCGGGGGCGGCGCAGCTGCTGCTTGTAGGCGCGCTTGAGCTCGGCGGCATCCAGGGTCGCCAGGTGTTCCACCGCCTCCACCAGGGGGCGTCCGTCGGTTTCCTCGACCAGGTTGCCGGCCGACACCAGGTAGCGATCCTCCGCGTCCCGCGCCACGGCGAGGGTGGCGGTGGCGTCCTCCTCGCTGTAGCCCCGGGCGCGGGCGTAGTGGCGGATGTTCTGGGTCATCTCGATATAGACCGCGAAGACGTCCATCGCCGCGGAGGGCGCGGCGGACTGGCTGTTCAGGTAGTTGCGCAGGGCGTGCCCGATCTCCTCGATCAGGCTGCGCGAGATCGGGCCGTTGAAGCACAGCATGATGCGCTGCTGGAGGTAGGTGTCACGCAGGGTCAGCAGATCCATGGCGTCTCCGGGTCAGGTGGATGCGGCCGCGTCGACACTCGGGCCCCGAGCCTGGGGCGCGGCGTCGAAACGAAAGCATAGCAGGGTGATGTCGTCGCGCTGCGGATGGTCGCCGCGATAGGCATCGAGCTCGGCCTCGAAGGCGGCGATCTGCTCGGGCAACGGCGCGGTGGCGTGGCGGCGCAGCATGGCCTCGAAGCGGCTGTTGCCGAAGCCGAAGCCGTGCTCGCCGCCGGCCTGGTCGAGGAAGCCGTCGGAGCACAGCGAGTAGGTCCAGCCGCGATGCAGGGGCACGGCATGGTTCTCGTAGGTCATGGCGCGCTTCTGGCCCAGGGCGCGCTTGCCGCCGGGCTGTACCTCCAGGCGCTCGCCGTCGCTGGCGTACAGCGACATCTTGGCCCCGGCGAAGGTCAGCCGCTCGGCGCCGTGGGCCACCCACACCAGGCCCACGTCCATGTTGGTGGCGATGGAGGCGGGCAGGCTCTCGCGGTGCAGGGTCTCGCGGTTCTGGCGGTCGGTCTCGTTGAGGATCGCCGCCGGGTCGTCGGCGCCCACCTTGAGGATGGCGTGGTCGATGATCGCCCGGGCCAGCATGGTCATCAGCGATCCCGGCACGCCGTGGCCGGCGCAGTCGATCACGCCCATCAGGTAGCCGGCCTCGGTGGCGCGGAAGACGTAGAAGTCGCCGCCCACCTGGTCCCGGGGTCGCCACAGCACGGCGTGATGGTCGGCGAGGTGGGCCTGGAGCTGGCGGCTCGGGAGGATGGCGCGCTGGATGATGCTGGCGTATTCCAGGGAGGCGTCGATCTGGCGCCGGGCGGCGGCCATCTCGGCATTGGTGGCCTCCAGGGCCCGGGTGCGGTGGCGGACCTTGTCCTCGAGCTCCTGGGTGTGGCGCTCCACCTGGCGCGCCATGTGGGCGAAGGCCCGTGACAGCTCGCCGATCTCGTCGCCGCGATCGGTGGGCAGGCGGCTGGCGTAGTCGCCGTCGGCGATGGCCCGGGCCGACAGCTGGAGGCGGCGTAGCGGCCCGAGGATGAAGTGGTCGATGCCGTAGGCGGCGCCGGCCATCAGGACCGCCAGGATCAGGGCCAGGCCACCGACCAACGGCCACAGCCAGCGCCCATCCAGCACCGGGGCGCTCTCCAGGTCCAGGGTCGAGACCAGCAGCCACTGCAGCTCGGGGATATAGCCCACGGCGAGCAGGCGGGGCTGGCCCTCCAGGCTGACCTCCAGGGTCTCGACCTCCCCGGGGCGCCGCCGTGCCTCGAGCATGGCATCGCCGAGTCGCGCCCGCTGGGCCGCATCGTCGAGCATCGCCTGGAGCCGCGGGGCGTCGCCGGCCAGGGCCTCCCGCGCGCCGGAGCTGAGCGCCACCCGTCGGCGGTCCGGGTGGGCCTGGATGGCGCCCCGGGGATCGACGATCATCGGCGTCAGTCCGGGGGTGTCGTCGCGCAGGAAGTCATCCAGGAAGCGGCTCAGGTCGAGGCCGCCCCCGGCCAGGCCCAGCGGACGGCCGTCCTCGGTGACCTTGACGTTGAACCAGACCTTGGCCAGCTCGAGCTTGGCGTCGACGTTGACGTTGATGTTGTAGCTGGCGGCGCTGTCCATGGTGTCGAAGTACCAGGCGTCCTGCGGGTCGTCCGTCGTCAGCCGGTAGCGGGCGCCACGGCTCGGCTCCGCGTCGTCGCCGTTGTAGTAGTAGTCGCCGCTGGCATGGTCGATGACGAAGTAGGCATCGCCGGAGAACTGGTCGCGGAAGCCCTCGGCCTCGCGGAAGAAGCGATCGCGCTTCTCGGCGTCGTCCGGCGCGGTCAGCCACTCGCGGGTCACCACCGAGTCGGCGAAGCGCCGCGACAGCGCCAGCTCCCGGGACACCGGGGCCAGGATGCGCTGCATGTGCAGCAGGGTGTACTGCTCGGCGTAGCGGGTCGCGAAGTGATGGCGGACGTCGTCCAGGGCCTGCCAGCCGATCAGCAGCGCCGGGATCAGGGCGAGCAGGCAGGCCATCAGCAGCGTCAGGGTGGACTGGCCGCGCAGTCCCCAGCGGTGGGCCATGGAGGGTTCCCTTGTGTGTCGGCGGCTTCGTCGCGGCCGCCTCGGGTGCCTGGTAAGTTCGCTTATTTACGATGCCATAATCGACGCCCCGCTACGAGCGGCCGGGGGCGCGCCTTGCGCCCAGCAGGGCGAGGAACACGGGGGCCCCGGCCAGCAGGTACCAGTGGTAGGTGGTCAGGCGCCACACGGCGATCGCCGCCCCGGCGGTGGCCTGGCCGACCAGGGGCACCAGCAGCATCCCGGTGCCGAGCTCCGCGGCCCCGGCGCCGCCGGGCAGCAGGCTGAGCTGGCCGGCGGCCATGGCCAGCATCTGCACCACGAAGGTCCAGGCCCAGTCGACCTCGGCGCCGAGACCGGCCAGCGCCAGGTAGAGCAGGCTGTAGCGCAGCAGCCAGTGCCCGGCGCAGCAGGCCATGACCAGCGCCAGGGTGGGGCGGGGCAGGGCCAGGGTGGCCAGCAGCGCCTGGCGGAAGTGCAGCAGGCGTCGGGCCAGGCGGCGCCCGCGCCGGCCGCCGCGCCGGCGGCGCAGCAGCGCCGGCAGGCGCCGGATCCCCAGGGCGAGGCCCGACAGCAGCAGCGCCAGCCCGGCGATGGCGCCGCCCAGCAGGCCCGGGGATGGCCAGGCCATGGCCCCGGCCAGCGAGATCGGTGCCACCACGAGCAGGGCGGCCAGGAAGAACACCAGGTCGCAGCACTGGTCGATCGTGAAGACCGCCGAGGCCCGGGCCGGGCGCAGGCCGTGGCGCGCCAGCAGGGCCAGCAGGGTGGGCGGGCCGCCGCTGCCGCCGGGGGTGGCGCAGGTGGCGAACTCGGTGGCCATCACCAGGCCCAGCGCACGCCGCTGGCCGAGCCGCCCGGCGCGGCCGGCCAGCAGCAGGCGCAGGCGCGCCGCGTTGAGGTTCCAGCCCAGCCCCACCATGGCGAGCATGGCCGCGAGCCACGCCGGCGGAAAGCCGGTCAGCGCCGTCAGCGCCTCCCGGCCGCCGATCAGCAGCGGCACGACCAGCGCCAGCACCACCGCCAGGGCCAGCCAGCCCGCGCGCCCCGGGGCGCGCCGACCTTGCCGGTCGCTAGCCATGCCGGGCGATCGCGGGGGCGCCGCCGGCGGGCGTCAGGGTGGCGTAGTGGTCCAGCAGGCCGTCGACCACCCTGTCCCAGTGGTAGCGGCGGGCCACGTGGCGGCGGGCGTGGCGGCCGCTCCCGGCCGGGTCGTGAAGGAACAGCTCGGCCACGGCGCGCGCCATGTCGGCGGCATCCCGGGGGGCGCAGAGGCGCCCGCCGCCCAGGGGCACGTTCTCGATCAGCGCCCCGGCCCGGGCACCGACCACCGGCAGGCCGCAGGCCATGGCCTCCAGCGCCACCAGGCCGAAGGTCTCCCGGGTGCCGGCGTGCAGCATGGCGTCGGCGCTGGCCAGCGCCCGGGCCACCTCGCGGCGATCGCAGTAGCGTGCGATCACGGTGACGTTGTCCGGCACCCGGGTGGGCATGCCCGGCCCCATCAGCAGCAGGTGATAGGGCCGGCCCAGGTGCTGCAGGGTGCGCAGCAGCACATCGATGTGCTTCTCCCGGGAGTTGCGTCCGGCGAACACCAGCAGCCGGGTGTCCTCGGGAAGGCCCAGCGAGGCCCGCCAGGCGGGATCGGCGCGGTCCGGGTGGAAGGTCGCCAGGTCGACGCCCAGCGGCTGGACGCGGACCCGCGGCACGCCCCAGTCCGCCAGGCGCTCGGCCATGGCCCGGCAGGGCGCCAGCACGCTGTCGAAGCGAGCGTAGAGGTCGGCCACGTAGCGCTGCAGGCGGCGGCGCACCCCGGCACCGAAGCGATCGCCCATCAGGCGCGGCAGGTCGGAATGGTAGAAGCCGACCACCGGCACGCCCAGCCGCTGGCCGGCCTCCAGCGCCGCCCAGGCGGTGACATAGGGATCGCCGGCCTCGATCAGGTCGGGGGACAGCGCCAGCAGCCGGTCCCGCCAGGGCTCGCGGCGCAGCGGGAAGCGATAGCCCTGGCCCAGCGGCAGGCGCCGGGCGGGCAGGGTGTGCATCTCGCCCAGGCTGTCGCGCTCGGCGCCGGGCACCAGCAGCGAGTGGCGATGGTCGGCGCGGGCGGCGAGGCTGCGCTGCTTGGCCTGGAGGTAGGTGCGCACACCGCCGCTGGCCGGGGCGTGGAACATGGTGACGTCGGCGATGTGCAAGGGCTCCCTCCCGTCCGGGCCGATGGCTCGCCGACAGGGTACCCGGGCTTTGCGACAGTTCGACGACACCGCGGCAGGGCGCCAGACGCAAGACGGCGGCCCGAGGGCCGCCGTCTCATCGCGAGCGATGGTCGCGGGCTCAGTCGGCCGGGCGGCCGACCAGCGAGCGGGTCTCCTCGCGGGCCTCGGTCAGCGCCACGCGGATGACGTCGCCGAGCTTGAAGCGCTCCTCGCCCTCGATCTGGATGCGGCCTTCCTTGTCGTCGATGACCACCTTGTCGCGGTCGCTGTGCATCATCGGCGCCGGCACGAAGGCGGTGGCGCCGTTGGCGGTCAGCCGCACGCGCATGCCGCCGCGGTTGATGGCCACGATCTCGGCCTCGAAGGCGTCGCCGGCCTCGGCGGAGGTGCTCAGGTAGCGCACGTAGAGCCAGTCCTTGACGTCGCGTTCGGCCATGCGGTTCAGCCGGCGGCGCTCGGTGAGCTGCTCGGTGAGCTCGAGGCTGGCCTCGGCCGGGGCCTGCTCGCCCTTGAGCACCCGCTTGATCAGGCGATGGTTGACCATGTCGCCGTACTTGCGGATCGGCGAGGTCCAGGTGGCGTAGGCATCGAGCCCCAGGCCGAAGTGCGGGCCGGGCCGGGCGGACATGCTGGTGAAGCCCTGGAAGCGGCGCAGGCGGGCGTCCAGCCAGGCGTCCTCACGGCCCTCGAGCTCGCGCTTGAGCTCGCGGTAGCGGGGCAGCTCGGTGAGCGCCTCCAGCTCTACCTGGATCTCCTGGCCGGCCAGGAATTCCTGGGCCGCCTCGGCCTTCTCCGGCTCGAAGGCGCGGTGGACGTTGAAGATGCCGTGGCCCACGTGCTCGGCGAGCAGGTGGGCGCAGCAGGCGTTGGCCGCGATCATCGACTCCTCGATCATGCGGTTGGCGATGCGGCGATGCTCGGTGCGGATATCCAGGACGTTGCCGGCGTCGTCCAGGTCGAAGACGTAGTCCGGACGGTCCTTGAACACCAGCGCATGTTCGGCCCGCCAGGCGCTGCGCGCCTCGGTGAGGTCCCGCAGGGCCTCGAGCTGGGGCGCGATGGCCTCGGCCGGCGCCCAGTCGCCCTGGCCCTCGAGCCAGTCGGAGACCCGGTCATAGGCCAGCTTGGCGTGGGAGCGGGCGGTGGCGGCGAAGAAGCGGTAGTCGCCCAGGCTGCCGTCGGCGGCGATGTCCAGCGCGCAGGCCAGCACCGGGCGGTCGCGGTCTTCCCACAGCGAGCAGAGGTCGTCGGCCAGGGTCTCCGGCAGCATGGTGACGTTCTGGCCCGGCAGGTAGACGGTGAAGGCGCGGGTGCGGGCCTCCAGGTCGGCGGCGTGGCCCTCCTCGACGTAGGCGGTGGGATCGGCGATGGCCACGGTCAGGGTCCAGCCGCCGTCCGCCTTCGGGGTGACGCGCAGGGCGTCGTCCATGTCCCGGGTCTTCTCGTCGTCGATGGTGAAGAAGGGCTCGGCGGTCAGGTCCTCGCGCTCGAGGCCCTCGTCGCGCAGCGGCCAGTCGTCGCCGGCGTCGGGGCATTCCTGCTCCAGGGCGTGGCGCGCCAGGGTCACCCGCCAGGGCACCGCCGGGTCGTCGGTCTTGGCCACCAGCTCGTCGATCTGGGTGAAGAAGCCGCGATCCTCCGGCTTGAGGGGGTGGCGTACCAGGCGGGCCACCACCCAGTCGCCGTCGCCGAGGCTGGCCTCGTCCAGGCTGCGCTTGATCCGCGCCTTGAGCGCATTGTTCACGGAGGGATGGTCGGGGACCACCGCCAGGCGACCGTCGCGCTTCTGCACCCGGGCGATGAAGCGTGCCATGCCGGTCTCGATCAGGGTGTCGGGCTCCACGGACTTCTTTTCGCCCTCCTCGTGGAGGATGGCCTCGACCCGGTCGCCGTGGAGCACCTGCTTCATGGCGGGGGGCGGCACGAAGTAGGACTCGCCGTCGTCGGTCTCGAGGAAACCGAAGCCACGGTCGGTGGCCTTGATGACCCCTTCGACGCGGGGCGTGTTGTCGCGGATCTGTTGCTTGAGCTGAGCAAGCGCCGAGTTGTTCTGCAGCATGGTCACGATCGATTGGCGGGATAGGGGGGCCACTATACGGATTCCGCCAGCTCGCGCCAATCGGGCAGGGGGCCGATCGCGCCCTGGTCGGTGCCGGCCATGTCGGCGGGCGCCGCGGCAGGAATTGCACCAAGGTCTAAGACAATTGGTATTTGATTGGTATTAATGGTGGTCTACATTGGTATTGTCACGATGCCCGAACGAGACCGCCCATGGATTCCCGACTGCAAGCGCTGCACCTGGACACCGCCCTGCCGACGCCCCTCTACCATCAGCTGGCCGGCGCGCTGGAGCGGGCCATCGAGGCCGGGGCCTGGCTGGCCGGCGAGGCCCTGCCCTCGGAGCGCGCCCTGGCCGAGGCGCTGGACGTCTCGCGCATCACCGCCCGCAAGGCCCTGGACCGGCTCGCCGAGCGGGGGCTGATTCGCCGCACCCGCGGCTCGGGCACCTTCATCACGCCGCGGCTCAACCAGCCGCTGACCCGGTTGGCGAGCTTCACCGAGATGCTCGCCGGCCGGGGCTTCACCCCGAGTTCGCGCTGGCTGTCGCGGAGCCTGTCCGCCCCCACCGCCGAGGAGAGCCTGCGGCTGGGGCTGCCCGGCGACGCCCGGGTCGCCCGGCTCAAGCGCCTGCGCCTGGCCGACGGGGTGGTGATGGCGGTGGAGGAGAGCTGCCTGCCCGAGGCGGTGCTGGCCGAGCCCGAGCGCGTGGAGACCTCGCTGTACGCCACCCTGGAAGCCGCCGGCCGGCCGCTGGCCCGCGCCCTTCAACACGTCAGCGCGGTCAATGCCGATGCCGAGCTGGCGCGGCTGGCCGAGGTGCCCGAGGGGCAGGCCCTGCTGGAGGTCACGCGCCTGGGCTATCTCGCCGACGGCACCGCCGCCGAGCTCACCGTCACCTACTGCCGCACCGACTACTACGACTTCGTGGTCGAGCTGACCCGCTGAAGGAGGCCCTATGCTGCATGGCAATGTCCTGACCCCCGACGGTTGGCGGCTGGGCGAGCTGCGCTGGGAGGAGGGGCGGCTCACCGCCCTGCCCGAGACGCCGGTGACGCCCGAGGACAACGACCTGCCGCGGATCCTGCCCGGCTTCCTCGACCTGCACGTGCACGGCGGCGGCGGCGCCGACGTCATGGAGGGCGGCGAGGCCCTGGCCACCGTGGCGCGCACCCATGCGCGTTTCGGCACCACCCGGCTGCTGGCCACCACCATGACCGCCCCGGACGCCGAGATCCGCCGGGTGCTCGGCGCCATCGGCGACTACCTGCGCCGCCCCAGCCCGGACGGCGCCGGCGTGCTGGGCGTGCACCTGGAGGGCCCCTACATCAATCCCGGCAAGCTCGGCGCCCAGCCGTCCCATGCGCGCCCCGGCGTGCTCGAGGAGGTCGAGTCGCTCGGCCGGCTGGCGCCGATCCGCCTGCTGACCCTGGCCCCGGAACTGGCCGGCCACCTGCCCCTGATCCGCGCGCTCAGCGAGCGCGGCATCCGGGTCCAGCTCGGCCATACCCTGGGCAGCTACGAGGAAGGGGTGGCGGCGCTGGAGCACGGCGCCTGCGGCTTCACCCACCTGTTCAACGCCATGAGCGGGCTGCATCACCGCAAGCCCGGGATGGTCGGCGCGGCCCTGGCCCATGCCGACTACGCCGAGCTGATTCCCGACCTGCTGCACGTGCACCCCGGGGCCATCCGCGCCGCCCTGCGCAGCATTCCGCGGCTCTACGCGGTCACCGACTCCACCGCCGCGGCGGGCATGCCCGACGGCGACTACCGCCTCGGCGAGCAGGCCGTGACCAAGTGCCTGGGCGGGGTCCGCCTGGCCGACGGCACCCTGGCCGGCAGCACCCTGACCATGGATCAGGCCCTGCGCAACCTGGTGCACCTGGGCCTGAGCCTGGCCGAGGCTTCCGACCGGCTGTCGCGCTTCCCCGCCGACTTCCTGGGCCGCCCCGACCTGGGGCGCCTGGTCCCGGGGGCGGCGGCGGACCTGGTGGTGATGGACCCCGGACTCAACCTGCAGGCCGTCCACGTGGCGGGCCGGCGCATCGAAGGAGATCCCCATGTCACTGATGCTTGACGAGGCGCTCAACGCGCCGGAACGAATCCGCGGCCAGCTGCTGCGCAACCAGCCGGTCCTGGCGGCGCTGGGCGAGCGGCTGCGCACATCGCCGCCCGCCGCCGCCCTGACCGTCGCCCGGGGCAGCTCCGACCATGCCGCCGCCTACCTGGCCTACCTGATCATGAAGCACCGGGGCATCCCGGTGACCTCGCTGCCGCCGTCCCTGGCCGGCGCCCCCTGGCGGCTGACGGGGCAGCTGGCGGTGGCCATCTCCCAGTCGGGCCAGAGCCCCGACCTGGTGAGCGCCCAGCGCGCCCTGGCCGCCGGCGGTGCCCACACCCTGGCCCTGGTCAATACCCCCCAGTCGCCGCTGGGCGCGGCCAGCGACGACGAGGTGGCGCTGTTCGCCGGCGAGGAGCGCAGCGTGGCGGCCACCAAGAGCTACCTGGCGACCCTGTCCGCGGGCGCCCAGCTGGTCGGCCACTGGACCGGCGACGCGGCGCTGCTGGCGGCGCTGCAGGCCCTGCCCGAGCGGCTGACGGAGGCCGCGGGCCGGGACTGGTCCTTGGCCGTCGAGGCCCTGGCGGGGGTGGAGCGGATGATGGTGATCGGCCGCGGGCCGGGCCTGGCGGTGGCCCAGGAGGCGGCGCTCAAGTTCAAGGAGACCTGCGCCATCCAGGCCGAGCCGTTCAGCGGTGCCGAGGTGCGACACGGTCCCATGGCGCTGATCGAGCCCGGCTACCCGGTGCTGGTGTTCGCCCCGCCGGGGCCGGAGCAGGCGGGGCTGCTGGCGCTGGCCGAGTGGCTCGAGGAGGCGGGGGCCCGGGTGCTGCTCGCCGCCGATGCCGGGGTCGCCCGGCGCCACCTGACCTTGACCGACGCCGGCCACGACGACCTGCAGCCGCTGTCGGCCATCCAGAGCTTCTACCGCATGGCGGCGGGCCTGGCCGCGGCCCGGGGCAGCGACCCGGACCGCCCGCGCCACCTGCGCAAGGTCACCCGCACCGTCTAGCGACCGGTCGCGTACAACAACAACCCAGGAGACTGACATGTCGACGCCATCCCTGACCCTGGCCGCCCCCTGCGCGGGCGTGCTGTGGCCCCTCGAATCGGTTCCGGACCCGGTCTTCGCCGGCCGGGCGCTGGGCGAGGGGGTCGCCCTGGACCCCCTCGACGACGCCCTCTACGCCCCCTGCGACGGCGAGGTGGTGCAGTGCGCCCGGACCCGCCACGCCCTGACGCTGCGCACCGGGGAGGGCGTGGAGCTGCTGCTGCACCTGGGGCTCGACACCGTCGCGCTGGACGGCGAGGGCATCGAGCCGGCGGTGGCCGTGGGCGATCGGGTCGTGGCCGGGCAGCTGCTGTGCCGCTTCGACCCCGACCTGCTGGCGCGTCGGGCCAGGGCCCTGATCACGCCGCTGGTGATCACCGAGCCGGCGGGCCATCGGCTCGCGCCCCTCGCGCACGCCGAAGGCCGGCGCCTGGCGCGGGGCGAGCCGCTGCTGAGCCTGATCCCCGCGGGGCCGGACGCCTCCCCCGAGGTGGCCGACGGGCCGGCCAGGCACCGCGAGCTCGTGCTGGCGCTGGCCGCCGGCCTGCATGCCCGGCCCGCCGCGCGGCTGCGGGCCATCGCCCGGGAGCACGCGGTCAGCCTGACGCTGGCCTCGGGGGACGCCGAGGCGGATGCCGACAGCCTCAGCGCGCTGATGAACCTGGGCGCCGTCGAGGGCGCGCGCCTGACCCTGTCGGCCCGGGGCGAGCGGGCCGAGGCGGCGCTGGACGCCGCCCAGCGGCTGCTGACCACGCCGGAGGCCGCCGCGCCGGCGCCCGCGCCCCGAACCCCTCCGGCCGAGGCCGCCGACGGTCGCTACCCCGGCCTGGTGGCCAGCGCCGGCCTGGCCCTCGGCCCCCTGGTGCACCATGTGCCGGCGCTGCCCCAGGTGCCCCGCGACGGCGAGGATCCGGCGCGCGAGGCGGCGCGCCTCGATCGCGCCCTGGAGGACGTCATGGCGCGCCTGGAGATCGCCCAGCGCCGGGCCCGGGCGTCCGGCCAGGAGGACGAGGCCGAGATCTTCGCCGCCCACCAGGCCTGGCTGGCCGACCCCGACCTGAAGGGCGCCGCCGAGGCGCGGCTGGCGGAGGGGCGCAGCGCCGGCCAGGCCTGGCGCGAGGCCCTGGACGCCGAGGCCCAGCGACTGGCCGCCAGCGGCAACCCGCTGCTGGCCGGCCGGGTCGCCGACCTGCGCGACCTGCAGCGCCGGGTGATGGCCGAGTTCGGCGACGCCGCGGCCGCCCCCGAGTGGCCGGAGGGCGCCATCCTGATCGCCGACGACCTGACGCCCTCCGAGCTGGTGAGCCTGGCCGAGGCACGCCCGGGGGGCCTGTGCCTCGCCGCCGGCGGCACCACCTCCCACGTGGCGATCCTGGCCCGGGCCCGGGGCCTTCCCTGCCTGGTGGCCATGGGCGACGCGGTGCAGGAGCTGGCCGGGGAGCAGGCGGTGCTCGACGCCGATAGCGGGGTGCTCGAGCCGGCCCCGGACGCCGAGCGCCGGGCGTCCGTCGAGGCGGCCATCGCCGAGCGGGCCGAGCGCGCGGCCCGGGACGCCGCCGCCGCCCGGGAGCCGGCGGTCACCCGCGACGGCCGTCACCTGGAGGTCGCCGCCAACGTCGGCTCCGCCGAGGAGGCGCGGCGGGCGGCCGAAGCCGGAGCCGACGGCATCGGCCTGATGCGCAGCGAGTTCCTGTTCCTCGAGCGGGAGGCGGCGCCGAGCGAGGCGGACCAGCGCCGCGAGTACCGGGCCGCGGTGGACGCCCTGGCCGGCAAGCCGGTGATCATTCGCACCCTGGACATCGGCGCCGACAAGCAGCTGCCCTACCTGCGCCTGCCGCAGGCGCCCAACCCGGCGCTCGGGGTGCGCGGGGCCCGGCTCTGGGCGAGCCAGCCCGAGCTGCTCGACGCCCAGCTGCGGGCCCTGCTCCGGGTCGGGGCGCCGGAGAGCCTGAGGATCATGGTGCCGATGATCGCCGACGCCCCCGAGCTGGGGACGGTGCGGGCCCGGCTCGAGCGCCAGGCGGAGGCGCTGGGCCTGACCCGGCTGCCGGCCCTGGGGGCGATGATCGAGGTGCCCAGCGCCGCCCTGGGCGCCGGCGGCCTCGCCGCCGAGGCCGACTTCCTGTCCATCGGCACCAACGACCTGACCCAGTACACCCTGGCCATGGACCGCGAGGCCCCGGACCTGGCGGCCCGCGCCGATGTCCTGCACCCGGCGGTGCTGCGCCTGATCCGGGCCACGGTGGACGGGGCCGCCGGCCGCTGCCCGGTCGGCGTCTGCGGGGCCGCCGCCGGCGACGACCTGGCCGCGCCGCTGCTGGCGGCGCTGGGCGTCGACGAGCTCTCGGTGGAGCCGGCCCGGGTGCCGGCGATCAAGGCCGCGCTGCGCCGCCTGGACGCGGGCGCCCTGGCCGATTGCCTGCCGCGGCTGCTGGCGCTGGGCGACGCCGACGCGGTCCGCGCGGCGCTGACGGCCTGGTTCGCCACCGACGCCACCACGACAACAACATGCGACGAGAGGATGCCCTCATGAGCCTTGCCCTCGGATCCCGACTCATGGCCGGCCTGCAGCGGCTCGGCCGCTCGCTGATGCTGCCCATCGCCGTGCTGCCGGTGGCCGGCCTGCTGCTGCGCCTGGGCCAGCCGGACCTGCTCGACATCGCCTTCATCGCCGAGGCCGGCAACGCCATCTTCGCCAACCTGGCGCTGATCTTCGCCATCGGCCTGGCGGTGGGCTTCGCCGACGACAGCAACGGCGCCGCCGGCCTGGCCGGGGTGATCGGCTACCTGGTGCTGGACGCGGTGCTCAAGACCCTCAACCCCGATATCGACATGGGCGTGCTGGCCGGGGTGATCATCGGCAGCGTGGCCGGCCTGCTCTACAACCGCTACAAGGCCATCGCCCTGCCGGACTACCTGGCCTTCTTCGGCGGACGGCGCTTCGTGCCCATCGCCACCGGCCTGGCGGCGGTGGCCCTGGGCATCGTCTTCGGCTGGGCCTGGCCGACCATCCAGGCCGGCATCGATGGCCTGGGCCACTGGCTGATCGAGGCCGGGGAGCTGGGCAAGTTCGTCTACGGCGCCCTGAACCGGCTGCTGATCGTCACCGGGCTGCACCACGTGCTCAATAGCTTCGTGTGGTTCGTGTTCGGCGGCTTCGAGGGCGCCACCGGCGACCTGAACCGCTTCTTCGCCGGCGATCCCGCGGCCGGCGGCTTCATGGCCGGCTTCTTCCCGGTGATGATGTTCGGCCTGCCGGCGGCGGCGCTGGCCATGTACCACGCCGCGCCCCGCGGGCGCCGCGCCGCGGTGGGCGGGCTGCTGATGTCGCTGGCGCTGACCGCCTTCCTGACCGGGGTGACCGAGCCCATCGAGTTCACCTTCATGTTCCTGGCGCCGCTGCTGTACCTCTTCCACGCCCTGATGACCGGGCTGTCCATGGCGCTGATGCAGTGGCTGGACGTCAAGCTCGGCTTCACCTTCTCCGCCGGGGCCTTCGACTATGCGCTGTCCTACGGCCTGTCGACCCGCGGCTGGCTGATGCTGCCGGTGGGGCTCGCCTACGCGGCCCTCTACTATGGGGTCTTCCGCTGGGCCATCCGGCGCTTCGACCTGCCCACCCCGGGGCGCGAGCCCGAGGGCGAAACCGTCGAGGCGGCGCCCCGGGCCACCGGCGAGCGCGGGCCGGCCTTCGTCGCCGCCCTCGGCGGGGCGGCCAACCTGAACAGCGTCGGCGCCTGCACCACCCGGCTGCGCCTGGTGCTCGCCGATGCCGCGGCCATCGACGAGGCGGCGCTCAAGGGGCTGGGGGCCCGCGGCGTGCTCAAGCTGGGCGGCGGCGGCCTGCAGGTGATCCTGGGGCCCATCGCCGACGGGGTCGCCGACGAGATCCGCGCCGCCCTGGCCGCCGAGGGCGCGTCGGCCCCGGCGGATGCCTCCCCGGCCCCGGCGGACGCGTCGAGCGCCGAGGCGGCCTCGGCGCCTTCCGAGGAGCGGCTCGCCCGCTGGCGGGAGGCGCTCGGCGGGGTTGACAACCTGACGGCGCTGGAGGCCCAGGCCAGCACCCGGCTGCGGGTGGAGCTGGCCGACGAGACCCGGCTGGACGTCGCGGCCCTGGAGGCCCTGGGCTGCCGGGGGATCCAGGAGCTCGGCCGCGGCGTCCGCCACCTGGTGGTCGGCCCCCAGGCCGGGGCGCTGGCGGCGGGCCTGGCCAAGGCCTGACGCCATCTCGCCCGGGCGGATGAGTCCGCCCGGGCGAGACGGTAGACTGGAGGCTCACACGCTTCCCGCACGGAGGGCCCATGGGGCCGCACCTCATCGCCACCGACCTCGACGGCACCCTGCTCGGCGCGGACCACGCCCTGGCCGAGTTCACCGTCGCCACCTTCCAGGCCCTGGCGGCCCGGGGGCATCACGTCGCCCTGGCCTCGGGGCGTCACTACCACGACATCCTGGCCTTCCGCGACCGCCTGGGCATCGACGCCCATGTGGTGAGCACCAACGGCGCCTACACCCATGGGCCCGACGGCAAGCTGCTGGCGGCGCGCTACCTGGCCGGCGAGCTGGCCCGGGAGCTGATCGCGCTGCCTCGCCCCGAGGGCGTGCGCCTCAACCTCTATCATGACGACGAGTGGGTCATCGACGCGGAGGCCCCGGAACTGCTCGCCCTGCACGTCCATACCGGCTTCGGCTATCGGGTGGTGGCCCCGGAGCGGCTGGACGGCGAGGGGGTGGGCAAGGTGCTCTACATCGGCGACCCCGAGGCCCTGGGCGAGCTGGAGGCCGAGATTCGCCGGCGGGCGGGGGCGGCGGCTCACGTCACCTACTCCACGCCGAACTCGCTGGAGATCATGGCCGGCGGGGTCAACAAGGGCAGCGCGCTGGACGCGTTGCTCGCGCGCCTCGAGCTGCCCGCCGAACGCTGCCTGGCCTTCGGCGACAACCTCAACGACACGGAGATGCTGACCCGGGCGGGCGAGGCCCATGTCATGGCCAACGCCCACCCGGTGCTCGGCGAGGCGGTCCCCCATGCCCGGCGCATCGGCCATCATGACCAGGCCGCCGTGGCACGTCACCTGGCCGAGCGTTTCGGCCTGTAGGTCGAGGCCACCTTGGTGGTATCTTGACCGCTTTGACCCGGGCTAGATTGACCCTCGATGTCCCGCACCTTCCCTGGTTTGCCATGACGACGCCTTCCGCCACCCTGATCGTGGTCGACGACGACCCCGAGATCCGCGAGCTGCTCGCCGACTACCTGGGCCGCCACGGCTATCGGGCCCTGGAGGCCGAGGACGCCGTGGCCCTCGACGCCCTGCTCGAGCACGAGCGCCCCGACCTGCTGATCGTCGACCTGATGCTGCCCGGCGACGACGGCTTCGCCATCTGCCGCCGCCTGCGCCGGGACAGCGAGGTGCCGATCATCATGCTCACCGCCAGCCCCGACGAGACCGACCGCATCCTCGGCCTGGAACTCGGCGCCGACGACTACCTGGGCAAGCCCTTCAATCCCCGGGAGCTGCTGGCCCGGGTCAAGGCGGTGCTGCGCCGCTGCCGGCCCCGGCCCGAGGCCGTCACCCCGGACCGGGCGCGACTGGTGGCCTTCGGCGACTGGCGGCTCGACCGCGTGACCCGCGAGTTGATCGACGCCGAGGGCGAGCGTCACCCCCTGTCCGGGGCGGACTTCCTGCTGCTCCAGGCCTTCCTCGACCACGCCGAACAGGTGCTGTCCCGGGATCGGCTCTTCGAGCTGAGCCGGGGGCGGCCGGCGCCGCCCCTGGATCGCTCCATCGACGTCCATGTCTGTCGGCTGCGCCAGCGCCTGGGGGACGACCAGGAGGCCGGCCTGATCCGCACCGTGCGCGGGGCCGGCTACGTGCTGGCCTCCCGGGTGGACGTGATCGCGTGAGCCGGGGGACGCGCTGGCGCCGTTGGCGTCGTCGGCTGGCCCGGAGCCTGCCCGGTAGCCTGCGTGGGCGCTTCCTGCTGATCATGGTGGTGGGCGTGCTCGGCGCCCAGCTGGCGAGCTACGCCGTCTGGACCGCCCAGGAGCGGGCCGGCCGGCTCGAGCGTCTCGACGAGGTGTCGCGCAGCATGGCCTACAGCGTGGCCTCCACGGTGCGCTTCTTCCGCTCGCTGCCGTTCGACTACCGGCATATCGTCCTCGACCAGCTGCGCGACATGGGGGGCACCCGCTTCTTCGTCAGCGTCAACGACCATCGCCTGCCGGTGACGGACGATCGGCAGGGGCCCGAACCGGCGCTGGTCGCGGACAACGTCCGCACGGTGCTGGCCGCCGAGCTGGGCGTGCACGACGCCGTGGTGGAGTTTTCCCGCCCGGGGACGCTGCGCCTGCTCAACAACGAGGTGCCCCTGGACGCGCTGCCGCCGCGCTGGGGCCAGCATAGCCTGCTCGCCGCGCCCCCCACCCAGCCGATCCTGGTGGTCCAGCTGCCCCTGGACGAGGCCGAATGGCTCTATGTGGCGGCCCTGCTGCCGCTGCCCGAGGGCTTCGGAGCGAACCGCTGGCTGTCCCCGGATCGCCTCTTCGTGGCGCTGGTGGTGCTGGCCACGGTGCTCGGCCTGTCCTGGCTGGGGGTGCGCGGCGCCACCCGCACCCTGGCGCGGTTGGCGGGGGCGGCCCGACGCCTCGGCGACGACCTGGACGCCCCGCCGCTGAGCGAGGGCGGGCCCCGGGAGGTGGCGGCCGCCGCCGTCGCCTTCAATCGCATGCAGGGCCGCATCCGCCACCAGGTGGAGGAGCGCGAGCGCCTCTTCTCGGCGATCTCCCATGATCTCAAGACCCCCATCACGCGGATGCGCCTGCGCGCCGAGATGCTCGAGGATCCCACCCAGCGCGAGCGCTTCTGCGCCTCCCTGGACGAGCTCGACCGGCTGGTGAGGGGGGCGCTGGCCTCGGTCAAGGGCCTCGATCTCCATGAAGAGGTCGAGCCCCGGGATCCCCGGGCGCTGCTCGACGGCCTGGCCGAGGAGCTGGCGCTGCAGGGCGGCGAGGTCGAGGTGGCCGGCGAGGCGGCGCCGCTGGCGGTCAAGCCCCTGGCCTTCAAGCGCTGCCTGGCCAACCTGCTCGAGAACGCCGTCTTCTACGGCCGCCGGGCCGAGGTGCGACTGGAGGATGGCGAGGATGCCCTGGGGATCACCATCCGCGACCACGGGCCGGGGATTCCGGCGGCCGAGCGCGAGCGGGTCTTCGCGCCCTTCGTGCGCCTGGAGCCCTCGCGCGGCCGCAACACCGGCGGCAACGGCCTGGGGCTGGGCATCGCCCGCCACATCCTCCAGGCACACGGCGGCGAGATGCACCTGACCAATCATCCCCGCGGCGGGCTGGTGGTCCGCCTCACGCTGCCGCGACCCGAGCCCCTGGCGGCGTAACACTTCGCAACGTCCCGCCATCCCCACGAGGGGGCGGCATGGCGTAGCCTGGGGGTATCGTCAACCGCAGGGAGCCGCCATGAACGTCTTCGATCCCGCCTTCCTGCGCGCCCAGGTGCGCAAGACCATGGCCTTCTATCACCCCCGGGCCATCGATCCCCACGGGGGCTTCTTCCATTACCTCGCCGACGACGGCACTATCCTCGACCGGGGGCATCGCCACCTGGTGTCCAGCGCCCGCTACGTGGTGATCTATGCCCGCTACGCCCGCCACGGCGGCGGCGAGGAGTACCGTCACTGGGCGCGGCATGGCCTGGAATTCCTGGAATGCGCCCACTTCCGCACCGCGACCCAGGGCTATGCCTGGACCCTGCAGGACGGCGCCGTGGAGGACGACACCCAGCACTGCTACGGCCTGGCCTTCGTGCTGCTGGCCCATGCCGAGGCGCTCCGGGCCGGCATTCCCGAGGCCGAGGGTGGCCTCTACGCCACCCATGCGCTGATGCAGCAGCGCTTCTGGGAGCCCCGCTGGCGGCGCTTCGCCGACGAGGCCGACCGTCACTGGCGGCTCGCCGAGTACCGGGGGCAGAACGCCAACATGCACGCCTGCGAGGCGCTGCTCGCCGCCTTCGCGGCCACCGGCGACGCCGCCTTCCTCGACCAGGCCCGGGCGATCGCCCGGGCCATCACCGCCGCCGGCCGATGCCACCCCGAGGGCTGGATCTGGGAGCACTACGACGCCCGGTGGCGGCCCGACTGGGACTACAACCGTCACGACCCGGCGCACCTCTTCCGGCCCTGGGGCTACCAGGTGGGCCACCAGACCGAATGGGCCAAGCTGCTGGTGATGCTCGAGCGCCACCGTCCCGAGCCCTGGCTGCTGCCCACCGCCGAGCGGCTCTTTCTGTCCAGCGTGCGTGCCGGCTGGGACCGCGAGCATGGCGGCCTGGTCTACGGCCTCGACCCCGCGGGACGGGTGTGCGACGGCGACAAGTACTACTGGGTCCAGGCCGAGAGCCTGGCGGCGGCGGCACTGCTCGGCCTGCGCACCGGCCGGGCCGTCTACCGGCGCTGGTACGAGCGGCTCTGGGACTTCGGCTGGCACCGCTTCATCGATCACCGCCATGGCGGCTGGTACCGCATCCTGACCCCTGACAACCGGCGCGTTTCCACCGTGAAGAGCCCGGCGGGCAAGGTGGACTATCACACCATGGGAGCCTGCCATGACGTCCTGGAAGCTCTCTCCCGGCGCCATGTTTCAACCCCGTAATACTCCGGCAACACTACCCAGCACTTGGTAACCCCGGGGGCGGGGACGAGTGCGCTAGCGTATCCTCCAGCCGCCATGAGCGGCGAGACAACAACAAGCACAGGAGAACGTCAGATGCGCGCACTATCCCGACTCACGACCCTGAAGACCTCGGCCATCGCCGTGGCGATGGCCGGCGCCCTGGGGACCGGCCAGGCCTCGGCCGGCGAGGTCGAGGTCCTGCACTGGTGGACCTCCGGCGGCGAAGCCGAGGCGGTGGGCACCCTGCGTGACCTGCTCGAGGCCGAGGGCCACGAATGGAAGGACTTCGCGGTGGCCGGCGGCGGCGGCGACAGCGCCATGACGGTGCTCAAGTCCCGCGCCATGTCCGGCAACCCGCCGGCGGCGGCCCAGATCAAGGGGCCGGAGATCCAGGAGTGGGGGGAACTGGGGCTGCTCGGCAACCTCGATCCGGTGGCCGAGGCGGGCGACTGGGACGCGCTGCTGCCCGAGGTGGTGGCCGACATCATGCGTCACGAGGGCCACTACGTGGCGGTGCCGGTGAACGTCCACCGCATCAACTGGCTGTGGGCCAACCCCGAGGTGCTGGCCGATGCCGGCGTCGAGGTGCCGACCACCTGGGACGAGCTGTTCGCCGCCGCCGAGGCCCTGCGCGAGGCCGGCTACGTGCCCCTGGCCCATGGCGGCCAGCCCTGGCAGGACGCCACCACCTTCGAGACGGTGGTGCTGAGCCTGGGCGGCAGCGACTTCTATCGTCGCGCCTTCGTCGAGCTCGACCAGGAGGCGCTCGAGAGCGACACCATGATCGAGGCCCTGAGCACCTTCAAGCGCCTGCGCGGGCTGATGGACGAGGGCATGCCGGGACGCGACTGGAACCTCGCCACCTCCATGGTCATCGAGGGCGAGGCGGCCATGCAGATCATGGGCGACTGGGCCAAGGGCGAGTTCACCGCGGCGGGGCTCGAGGCCGGAGAGGACTACCTGTGCGCCCCGGTGCCCGGCACCGCCGATGCCTTCGCCTTCAACATCGACAGCTTCGCGATGTTCCGCCTGACCGAACAGGCCGCCCGGGAGGCCCAGTACAGCATGGCCCGCCTGGTGCTGGAGCCCGAGTTCCAGCACGCCTTCAACCGGGTCAAGGGCTCGATCCCGGCCCGCCCGGACCTGGACATGAGCGAGTTCGACGACTGCGCCCAGCGCTCCATGGCGGACTTCCGCCAGGCCGGCGACGAGGGTGGCCTGGTGCCCAGCATGGCGCATCGCATGGCCATGGGCAGCGACGTCCAGGGCGCCTTCTACGACATCGTCACCAACTACTTCAACTCGAGCGACATGAGCGCCGACCAGGCCGCCCAGCGCCTCGCCCAGGCCGCCAGCCTGGCCCTGTGACGCCGCCCCGGCGCCCGCCACCGGCGGGCGCCGTCCGCCTCGAGACTGAGGAAGTTCCCATGAAAACCGCTTCGACTCTCGCGGCCGGGACCGGTCGTGCCGCCCCGGCCGTGTCCTCGCCCAGCCCGATGGCGCGGCTCCAGGCCTGGTTGCCCAAGCTGGTGCTGGCGCCCTCGGTGCTGATCTCGCTGTGCTTCGTCTACGGCTTCATGCTGTGGACCTTCGTGCTCTCGCTGACCGACTCCCGGCTGCTGCCCAGCTACGACTTCGTCGGCTTCGCCCAGTACGCCCGCCTGATGGCCAACGACCGCTGGTGGGTGGCGGCGACCAACCTGGGAGTGTTCGGCGCGCTCTTCGTCGGCATCTGCCTGGTGCTCGGCGCGGGGCTGGCCATCCTGCTCGACCAGCGCATCCGCCAGGAGGGGGCCCTGCGCACCATCTACCTCTACCCCATGGCGCTGTCCTTCATCGTTACCGGGGTGGTCTGGAAATGGCTGCTCAATCCCGGCCTGGGCCTGCAGGCCATGGTGCGCGGCTGGGGCTTCGAGTCCTTCACCTTCGACTGGCTGGTGAACCCGGACATGGCCGTCTACACCCTGGTCATCGCCGCGGTCTGGCAGGCCTCGGGGTTCGTCATGGCGCTCTTCCTGGCTGGGCTGCGCGGCATCGACGACAGCATCTTCAAGGCCGCCCAGCTCGATGGCGCCAGCCTGCCGCGCATCTACTGGCGGGTCATCCTGCCCTGCCTGCGGCCGGTGGTGTTCAGCGCCGTGATGATCCTCTCGCACATCGCCATCAAGAGCTTCGACCTGGTGGTGGCGCTGACCGGCGGCGGGCCCGGCTATGCCTCGGACCTGCCGGCCACCTTCATGTACGCCCATTCCTTCAGCCGGGCCCAGATCGGCCTGGGCTCCGCCAGCGCCGTCCTGATGCTCGGCGGGGTGCTGGCCATCCTCGTCCCCTACCTGTATTCCGAACTGCGGAGCCGCCGGCATGGATAACGTGATTCGACGCCAGACCCCCATGGCGCGCCTGCTGCGCGCCCTGGTCTACGCCGCGCTCGCCCTCGCGGCCCTGTTCTACCTGCTGCCCCTGGCGGTGATGGTGCTGACCTCGCTCAAGCCCCTGGACGAGATCACCGCCGGCACCCTGCTGACCCTGCCCGAGAACCCCACGCTGGCGCCCTGGATCAAGGCCTGGGGCGAGGCCTGCACCGGCATGCGCTGCGAGGGGGTGGGCGGCTACTTCTGGAACTCCTTCGCCATCGTCATCCCGGCGGTGGCCATCTCCACCCTGCTCGGGGCGCTCAACGGCTATGCGCTGACCAAGTGGCGCTTCAAGGGCGCCGAGCTGGTCTTCGCGCTGATGCTGTTCGGCTGCTTCATCCCCTTCCAGGTGATCCTGCTGCCCATGGCCCAGACGCTGGGTTGGCTGGGGCTGTCCAGCTCCCGGGCGGGGCTGGTGCTGGTCCACGTGATCTTCGGCGTGGCCTTCACGACGCTGTTCTTCCGCAACTTCTACGTCTCGATCCCCGATGAGCTGGTGTCCGCCGCCAAGCTCGACGGCGCCGGCTTCTTCCGCATCTTCCGGCGCATCCTGCTGCCGGTGTCGACGCCGATCATCGTGGTCTCGGTGATCTGGCAGTTCACCCAGATCTGGAACGACTTCCTGTTCGGCGTGGCCTTCTCCGGCCACGACACCCAGCCGGTCACGGTGGCCCTGAATAACCTGGTCAACACCTCGACCGGGGTGAAGGAATACAACGTCGACATGGCCGCGGCCATGATCGCCGCCTTGCCGACCCTGGTGGTCTACGTGCTGGCCGGCAAGTACTTCGTCCGGGGGCTTACCGCCGGCTCCGTGAAGGGCTAGTCCGCCTCGCGCGCCCGTCACCAACAACAACTTCGAGAGAGCAATCGCCATGTCAGCTTTGGAAATCCAGCACGTCTGCAAGGACTTCGGCAGCACCCAGGTGCTCAAGGACGTCAGCCTGGCCATCGACTCCGGGGAGTTCCTGATCCTGGTCGGGCCGTCGGGATGCGGCAAGTCGACCCTGATGAACGCCATCGCCGGCCTCGAGCCGGTGACCTCCGGGGAGATCCACATCGGCGGCGAGGACATCACCTGGCGCACCCCCGCCGAGCGGGATATCGCCATGGTCTTCCAGTCCTACGCCCTCTACCCGAGCATGACGGTGCGCGGCAACATCGCCTTCGGCCTGGAGATGCGCAAGGTGCCCAGGGCCGAGCGCGAGGCCGCGGTGGAGCGGGTCGCCGACCTGCTGCAGATCTCCCATCTCCTGGAGCGCAAGCCGTCCCAGCTCTCCGGCGGCCAGCGCCAGCGGGTGGCCATGGGCCGGGCCCTGGCCCGGGAGCCGCAGATCTACCTCTTCGACGAGCCGCTCTCCAACCTGGACGCCAAGCTGCGGGTGGAGATGCGCACCGAGATCAAGAAGCTCCACCAGCGCCTGGGCACCACCATCGTCTACGTCACCCACGACCAGATCGAGGCCATGACCCTGGCCGACTGCATCGCGGTGATGCGCGACGGGCGGATCCTCCAGCTGGGGAGTCCCGACGAGATCTACAACGATCCGGTGGACATCTTCGTGGCCGGCTTCATGGGCTCGCCGTCGATGAACTTCATCGACGCCACCCTGGAAGGGCAGGCGGGGGACTACCGGCTGCGCGTGGCCACGCCCGGCGCGGACGACCTGGTGCTGCCCTGGCCGGCGAGCCGCGAGACCGAGGCCCTGGCCGGCCAGGTCGGCCGTACGCTCGTGCTGGGGCTGCGCCCGGAGCACTTCGCCGAGGAGGACGCCCGCCTCGGCGAGCGGGCCGAGGGCACGCCGCTGTCGACCACGGTCAGCGTGGTCGAGCCCACCGGGGCCGATATCCTGTTGCGCCTGCCGCTCGGCGGGGGCGAGATCACCGCCCGGGTGGATCCGCATTGCCGGGTGGCGCCCGGCGAGCGCATCGACCTGCGGGTGGACATGCGCCGGGCGGTGCTCTTCGATCGCGACAGCGAACGCCGGGTCGCCTGAGACGGTGCGGCGCCGGCCCCGGGGCCCGGCTCAGTGGACGGTGATCACGCTGCACTCGGCGGCGTGGCTCACCTTGTGGGAGACGCTGCCGGTCAGCAGGCCGCGCAGGTCGCTCAGGCCGCGGCTGCCCATCAGGATGGCGTCGACGTCCCGGGCCCTGGCCACCTCGAGGATGGTGCGGGTCGGGTCGCCGTGCTGGACCAGGGCCTCCACGTGGGTGGCGCCCAGGTCCCGGGCCTCCTCCGCGGCGCGGTCCACGAGCTCGTGGGCCTGGCGGTCGCGGGTCTCGCGGGAGGCATCCACCGCCTGGCGGCCCACGCCCCATACCAGCGGCGGGCTGTGGGGCAGGGCCTCGGGAATGTGCAGCAGCAGCAGGAAGGTCTCCCGCTGGCCGGCCAGCTGGCAGGCCAGGGACAGTGCCTTGCGGGCGTGGGAGGAGCCGTCGACGGGAACCAGGAGCGAACGGAACATACCGGGACCTCCGTGCCGGATGCCTGGGGGTTCCTTCAGGGTAGCGGATCGCGACGCCGTCGCCATGCCCGGCCGGGGTCAGCTGACGGTGATCACCCGGCACTCGGCGCCATGGCTGACCTTGTGGGAGACGCTGCCGACCACCAGGCCCTTGAGGTCACCCAGGCCGCGGCTGCCCATGACGATGGCCTCCACGCCGTGCTCCTCGGCCGCCGAGAGGATCGCCTGGCTGGGATCGCCCTGGGCGAGCAGCGGCTCGACCTGCTCGACCCCCAGGGTCCGGGCCTCCTCGCCGGCGCGCTCGAGCAGGTCGCGGCCGACCTGCTGGCGCTTCTCCAGGGAGGCCTCGGTGGGCACCGCGCCGATGCCCCAGACCAGCAGGGGCTCGTGGGGCAGGGCCTCGGGCACGTGCAGCAGCAGCAGCCGGCCGTCTTCCTGGCGAGCCAGCTTGCAGGCCACGCACAGCGCCAGGCGGGAGCCTTCCGAGCCGTCGATCGGCACCAGGATGGAGTGGAACATGGCGAAGCTCCTTGTCGTTCGTCGGGGATATCCCTACAGCCTAGTCGTCCTGCCGACGGCTGTGGCTGACCTGGATCAAGACGCCTCGCCATCCCGGCGATTCTCCAGGCGTTTCAGTCGCCCCCAGAGCTCGCGTCGCAGGTCGGCCAGCCCCGGCCGGCGGGCCTCGTCGAAGGCCAGCGGCCGGGCCAGGCGCTGGGCGCGCAGACCCAGTCGGGCGCTCAGCAGGCCGACGCCGAGGCCCTGCCCGGCGCGGGTCGAGAGCCGTCCGGCCAGGTCCAGCGACAGCCATTCCATGCCCGCCTCGCCGGCCAGCTCGCTGGCGCCGGCGAAGGCCATGTCGCGCAGCACCCGGCGCAGCAGGCGGATGCGCGCCGCATAGCCCAGCTCCAGGCCGTAGAGTCGGCTCAGGCGATCGACCAGCGCCAGGTGGCGCCAGGCCACCAGCGCCATGTCCAGCAGGGTCAGCGGGCTCAGGGCGACCATCACCGCGGTCTCGCCGCTCATGCGCGAGATCAGCCGCCGCGCCTCCCGGTCCCGGGGGCCCAGCAGGTGGTGATCCAGCAGGGCCTGGAGCTCGCGACCGTCGTGATGGGGCTGGCGGGCCTCGAGGAAGGCCCGCCAGTGGGGATGGTCGTCGTCCAGCCCCAGGCGGCGGCGCAGGCTCGTCGCCGTGCGCATGGCCTGGGCGGGATCGGCCTCGGGCAGCGCCGCCAGGGCTCGGCGTAGCCGCTCGTGGGCGCCCAGCCGGCGCAGCCGCCACAGCTCCCGCAGCAGGGCGCCGACGCCGAGCCCGAGGCCGGCCAGGCCCAGCAGCAGCCAGCCCAGGCCCAGCCAGTCGGCGTCGGCGAGGGCGGCGGGCAGGGCGGTGACCAGCTCGGCCGCGCCCAGGCCCAGGCCGCCAGCCAGCACGCCGAGCAGCCCCCAGCGGCGCCGCCGGGGCGGGGCCAGGCCCTCGCTCGGCGCGGCCTCGCCGGTCGGCTCGGCGGGGGCCTCCAGGGGCCGGCTGGGCGCCTCCGGCGTGAAGGCCATGCCCGGCGTCGGGTCGCCCCCAGCGGCCGGGGCCTCGGGCGCCCGGGGCGAGAAGCGCCGGCCGGGCCGCGGGTCGGTGTCGCGGGCGTCGTTCATGTCAGCTTGTCTCCGATCAGCCAGTCGAGGGCGGCGTCCAGGCGGATATGTGGCAGGGCGTCATCGCCGCGGGGGCGCGGCCGGAAGGCCGGAAAGGCGAAGCCCTGGCGGCGCCAGAAGTCGGCGTCGGGCAGGCGCGCCGGCACCTCGCCGGGAAACAGCAGCGCCGGCTCGCCGTCCAGGGTGGTGCCGCGCAGGGCCGGATGGCGTCGTCCCTGGTGGTCCACCTCCCGAGCCTCGGTGGCGCGGATCGCGGCCAGGCTCAGGGCGCGCACCGGCACGTCGGCGAAGCGCAGGTCCTTGAGCGGCTCGGCCAGCAGCGCCTCGAGCAGGCCGGTCAGGCGCGGGTGCTGCTCGGGGGTGACGTGGTCGGCCTTGGTGGCGGCGATGGCCAGGCGGTCGATGCGCGGGGCGAACAGCCGCGTGAGCAGGCTGCGCCGGCCGTAGTCGAAGCTCTGCATCAGCCGCGACAGCGACCGGGCCAGGTCCTCGAAGCGCTCGGGGCCGGCGTTGAGGGCCCCCAACACGTCGACCAGCACGATCTGGCGGTCGAAGCGCCGGAAGTGCTCGCGGTAGAAGGGGCGCACGATGTGCTGCTGGTAGTAACGAAAGCGCCGCGCCAGGGTGGCGTACAGGCTGTCCTCGGGCAGGCCCGCCAGGGTCGCGGGATCGGCGTCGTCCAGGCTCGGCAGGGGAAAGAACTGCAGCACAGGGGCTCCCTCGAGGTCCCCCGGCAGCAGGAAGCGCCCCGGCTGGAGGTCCGAGAAGCCGGCCTCCCGGGCGGCCCGCAGCCCCTCGGCATAGCGCTCGGCCAGGGACGCCAGGCGCCCCTCGTCGACCGGCGCCGCCGGGTCCAGGCGCGCCACGGCCTCCCGCCAGTCGGCGAACAGCGCACCGCGCTCCCCCGTGAACGCCTGGCTGCGGCTCCAGCTCGCGAAGTCATGGCTCAGCAACGGCAGGTCCAGCAGCCATTCCCCGGGATAGTCGAACAGGTCCAGGGTCAGTCGACGGGTCTCGCCGCCGGCCCAGCCGCGTCGCCGCGGCCGGTAGCGGATCACCAGGCGCAGCTCGCTGATGCCGCGGGTGGGCGCCGGCCACTGCGGGGGCTCGGCGTCCAGGGCGGCCAGGGCCCGGTCGAGGGGAAAGCGCGGCACCCCGAGATCCTGCTGTTCGACGCGGCGGGCGCCGAGCAGGCGCCCCTCCCGGGCCGCCGGCAGCAGGTCCAGCCGGGCCTCGAGCCCGGCGTGGCGCAGCTGGTCGATCAGCGAGGTGAGGAAGGCCGTCTTGCCCGCCCGCGACAGGCCGGTGACCGCCAGGCGCAGCTGGCGGTCGCGGCCGCGCTCGAGCAGGTCGGCGAGTTCCCGGGTGAAGGGCTGGCGCATGGCGAGGCGGTCCTGTGTCGAGTCACTGGGAGGGAATCTGGGGGACGCGGCGCCGTGATGCAAGGCGACGCCAGGCCAGGGCCAGCACCGGCAGCAGGCACAGCGGCAGCAGCAGGGCGTTGAGCCGCGGCCAGCCCAGGGCGTCGACCAGCGGGCCGGCGGCCAGCGCGGTCAGCGCCACGGTGCTGAACACCAGGAACTCGTTGGCCGCCTGGGTGCGAGCCTTCTCGGCGGGCCGGTAGGCCTCGGTGAGCAGGCCGGTGGCCGGCAGGAAGGTGAAGTTCCAGCCCAGGCCGAGCAGGATCAGGCCGGCGTGGAAGCCCGCGACGCCGGCGTCTAGCTGGGCGATCAGGGCGCTGCCGGCGAGCAGGCCGCAGCCGGCGGCGATCATCCGCGAGGCGCCGAAGCGGGCGGTGAGCCGGCCGGTGACGAAGGACGGCAGGAACATGGCCACCACGTGCCACTGGATGGTGGTGGCCACCTGGTCGAAGGGCAGCGCCGCGTCCGCCATGGCCAGCGGGGTGGCGGTCATGGCCAGGTTCATGACCCCGTAGCCGATCAAGGCGGCGGTCACCGCCACCACGAAGCTGGGTTGGCGCAGGATCTCGGCCAGGGGCCGCGCCTCGCCTTCGCCGTGGGAGGACGCCGGCGCCGGCAGGCGGATCAGCGTCAGCACGCCGAGGGCCAGCAGGTAGAGGGCGCCGAGCCCCAGGAAGCTGCCCAAGAAGGGCACCTCGGCCAGCTCGCGGCTGTGGCGGGCCAGCCAGGGGCCGAAGAAGGCGGCCAGCACGCCGCCGCCCATCACCAGGCCGATGGCGCGGTCGCGCAGGGCGGCCGGCGCGGCCTCCACCGCGGCGAAGCGGTACAGCTGGCCGAAGCCGATGCCGATGCCGATCAGCCAGGTGGCGACCAGGAAGGCCGGGAAGGCGCCGTCGGTCAGCGCCTTGAGCGCCAGGGCGACCCCGGCCAGGCCCAGCAGGTTGCCGAGCATGAAGCCGCGGCGGCGGCCGAGGCGCGCCATGATCAGCGAGGCGGGGATGGTGGCGCACATCAGCCCCAGCCACTGGGTGGCCACCGGGGCCGTGGACCAGGTGGGCGACGGGGCGAGCTGGGCGCCGATCAGCGGCGAGACGGCGATCAGCAGGATATTGCCGCTGACCAGCAGCGCCTGGCAGAGCGAGAGCAGGGAGACCGTCAATGGCATGCAGGCGTGTCCTCGTGGTGGGGGGCGCGGGGGCCGAAGCGCTCGTGATAGACCGACGGCGGGACGCCGTAACGGCGATGGAAGAGGCGCCGCAGCTGCTCGGCGCCGCCCAGTCGCCAGTCGGCGGCGAGCCGCGCCAGCGGCGGCGCGGGGTGGGTCTGGAGCAGCTCGCGCCGAGCGCCCTCCAGGCGCAGCTGCGTCAGATAGGCGGCCGGCGTGGTGTCGAGGTGGCGCCGGAACAGCCGCGACAGGTGGCGCGGCGTGACCGCCAGGCGCGCCGCCATGCCCTCCAGGCGGTGGTCGCCGGCGGGATCGGCATGCAGGACCTCCAGCAGCGCGCGCAGCGGGCCGGTGGTGCGCCGCTGCAGGCGCAGCGCCTCGCTGTACTGGGACTGTCCCCCGGGGCGGTGCAGGAACATCACCAGCTCGCGGGCCACCCGCCCGGCCAGCGCGTCGCCGTGATCGGCCGCGACCAGCGACAGCGCCAGGTCGATGCCGGCGGTCACCCCGGCGCTGGTCAGGCGCCCGCCGTCGTCGACGTAGAGCGCGTCGGGCTCGGTGCGTACCGCCGGATGCGCCCGCGCCAGGGCCTCGACGTGTCGCCAGTGGGTCGTGGCCCGGCGGCCGTCGAGCAGCCCGGCCCGGGCGAGCAGGAAGGCGCCGGTGCAGATGGCGCCGAGGCGCCTGACCCGCGGGGCCAGTTCGCGCAGGCCGTCGACGTGGTGGCCGGCCCGACACTCGGCGAAGACCCCGCTACCGCCGGCCACCAGCAGGGTGTCCGGCGCGCCGCGGGCGACCAGGCCCGCCCAGTCGCGCTCGGCGAGCATCGTCAGGCCGCCGTTGGTGAGCAAGGCGCCGGGAGCTCGGGCGACAAGCTCGAGGTCGTAGAGGCGACGGCCCGCGCACTCGTTGGCGCTGGCGAAGACCTGCCAGGGGCCGCAGACATCGAGCGCCTGGCAGTGGGGGTAGGCGAGCACCGCGACACGGCGCGGCGGGGGCGAGGCGGTCATCCGGGACTCCGTGACAGGGATCGTCCCGAGTCTGAGCGCGGGGCGGCGTGTCTGCAATGACCGCTTGCCCACCGATAGGGACATGGGCCGGGGAGACGCCCCGCGGCGCGGCGGGGCGTCGGCCCGGGGTCAGGCGAAGGCCGCGTAACTGGCGATCACCAGCAGCACCAGCGCGATGCCGGCGGGCAGGGCGCCCCGCCAGGGCGTCAGGTCCACCGCGCCGCTGTCGGCCTGGACCCAGGCCTCGGCCCGGGGCCGCAGCCGGCCGATCAGCAGCATGAGCGCCACCAGCAGCACGAAGACGCCGGCGATGAAGTGGAACTCGTGCATCAGGCTCGGCAGCCGATCGAAGGGCGGGATGAAGTAGCCGGCGAAGATCAGCAGGCAGCCGCCCACCAGGGCGATCTTGGCGGCCATGGCCGGGACTCGGCGCGTCAGCAGGCCGACCACCACCACCGCCAGGATGGGGATGAAGTAGATGGCGTTCATCTTCTGCAGGTAACCGAACAGGCTCTCCTGGCCCGCCAGCAGCGGCGCGATGGTCATGGCGGTCAGCGCCATCAGCCAGCCGAAGGTCTTGCTGGCTCGCACCACCTGCGCCTCGCTGGCGTCCTTGTTCAGCACGCCCTTGTAGAAGCCCAGGCTGAACAGGGTGGTGGTGCTGTTGAGTGCCGAGTTGAACGACGACAGGATGGCGCCGACCATCACCGCGGCGAAGAAGCCGGTGAGGTAGGGCGGCAGCACGTTGAAGACCAGGTGGCCGTAGGCCTCGTCGGCCTCGACGCCCTGGTCGGCGTAGAGGTGGTAGGCGATGATGCCGGGCAGCACCAGGTACAGCGGGCCGAGCAGCTTGAGCAGGCCGGTCAGCAGCACGCCCTTCTGGCCCTCGGCCAGGTTCCGGGCGGCGAAGGTGCGCTGGATGATCTGCTGGTTGGTGGTCCAGTAGAAGAGGTGCAGCAGCAGGACCCCGGTGAACACCGTGGAGAAGGGCACCTGCTGCTCGGCGCCGCCGATCGAGTCCAGGCGCGCCGGGTGCTGTTGCTTGAGGATCTCCCAGCCGGCCAGCACGCCATCGCCGTCGCTGACGGCCTGCAGCCCGAACCACACGATCACCAGGCCGCCGGCCAGCAGGCCGATACCGTTGAGGGTGTCGGAGACCGCCACGGTGCGCAGGCCGCCGAACAGCGCGTAGACGGCCCCGATCAGGCCGACCAGCCAGACGGTCAGCCACAGCAGCAGGGTCGGCGACTGGATGCCGGTCAGGCCGGGCAGGTCGAGCATGCCCTGCAGCCCCATGGCCCCGGAGTAGAGGATGATCGGCAGCAGGATCACCGCATAGGCCAGCAGGAAGATGACGTTGGCGATCCGCTGGGTGGCCTTGTCGAAGCGCAGCTCGAGCAGCTCCGGCACGGTGGCGATGCCGCTCTTCAGGAAGCGCGGCAGGAAGAACAGCGCCAGCAGCACCAGGGCGATCACCGCGATCACCTCCCAGGCCATCACGCTCAGGCCGTCGGCGAAGGCCGCGCCGTTGAGGCCGACCATCTGCTCGGTGGACAGGTTGGTCATCAGCAGCGACCCGGCGATCAGCGGGAAGGTCAGGCTGCGCCCGGCCAGGAAGAGGCCCCGGGGGCTGCGGTGATCGTCGCGGCGGGTGATCCGCCAGGTGAGGAAGGCCACCAGCCCGGTGAAGAACAGGAAGGAGGCGAGGGTCAAGGCGTGCATGCGGAATGATCCTTAATTCGGCGCGCTTTATGGGGTGCTGTTGCCATGATGATGTAAATTTTTTTGTAAACTTACATAACGGCGGGGCAGTCTAGAAGACCGCCCCGTGCATGCCATACGCCTTTCGTCTAAGTGGGGTCAGGAGGGCGGCAGGGCGCCCACCGGTGCCGGCTCCACCAGGCCGAGCAGCTGCACCAACACCGGCGAGGCGGCGATGACGAAGCCGAGGGCGGCGAGCAGGCGGCCGGCCAGGCGGTGGCGCGGGCGGCGGGCCAGGGTCAGGCCGCCGATGCACACCAGCAGGCCGAGAAGGTTGAGGGCGTAGCCGAGCATCTGGAGGAGTTGATAGGCGGTCATGGAAGGCTATCCGAGCGGTGGATGAGACGGTAGGCTGGGAGCATATCAGCCGGGGCCGGATCATGGCCCCGACCCGAGCGAGGAGGCAAGACGCCATGGCCGGTCGTTCCCCCGAGACGGTGCTCGACTTCTGGTTCGCGGAGCTCGCCCCGGCCCAGTGGTTCCGCCGGGATCCCGCCCTCGACGCCGAGATCGCGCGACGCTTCGCCGGGACCCTGGCGGCGGCGCGGCGGGGGGAGCTATGGACCTGGCGGCGCACGGCGGCGGGGCGCCTGGCCGAGGTGATCGTGCTGGACCAGTTCTCGCGCAACCTTCACCGCGACTCGGCCGAGGCCTTCGCCGCGGATCCCCAGGCCCTGGTACTGGCCCAGGAGGCGGTGGCGGCGGGCCATGATCGGGCGCTGCCCGTGGCGCGGCGGGCCTTTCTCTACATGCCCTACATGCACAGCGAGTCGCTGGTCGTCCACGACGAGGCGCTGCGGCTGTTCGACCAGCCGGGCCTGGAGGACAGCCTGCGCTTCGAGCACCGGCATCGCGAGATCCTCGAGCGCTTCGGCCGCTATCCGCACCGCAACGCCGCCCTCGGTCGCGCCTCGACCCCGGAGGAGCTGGCGTTCCTGGCCCATCCGGGGTCATCCTTCTGACACGGCGCCCCGCCATCCTCGGGGCATCCATCGACGCACGACGGCAAGGGAGACGCTCATGGGATTCATCGCCTGGTTGATCATCGGCGGCCTGGCGGGCTGGATCGCCGGCCATATCATGCGCGGCGGCGGCTTCGGCCTGCTGGGCAACATCGGTGTGGGCATCGTCGGTGCCCTGGTCGGCGGCCTGCTGTTCAGCCTGCTGGGGCTCAAGGCCGGCGGCTTCATCGGCTCGCTGGTCACCGCCGTGGTTGGCGCGGTGGTGCTGCTGTGGGGGATCGGCAAGCTGCGCCAGGGCTGACCCACCCCCAGACGCGCGACGCCCGGCCAGCCGGCCGGGCGTCGCGCGTTGCGGGGCCCCGTGGGACTCAGGCGGTGGCCGCGGCCCGGCTGCCCACGACCTCGCTCAGCGCCTCCTCGACGATGGCCAGGCCTTCCTCGAGCACCTCGTCCTCGATGGTCACCGGCATCAGGAAGCGGATCGAGTTGCCCCAGAAGCCGCAGGACAGCAGGATCAGCCCCTTTTCCTTGGCCTTCTTGCACAGCGCCGCGGCCAGCTCCGGCGCCGGCTCGCGGGAGGCCTTGTCGACGACCAGCTCGAAGGCGGCCATGGCGCCCAGGTTGCGGGGGTTGTCGACGCACTCGAACTTCTGCTGCCAGTCGGCGAACCGCGCGGCCAGGGTGTCGCCGAGCGCGGCGCTCCGAGCCAGCAGGTTCTCCTCCTCGATGGCCTCGATCACCGCCAGGGCGGCGGCGCAGGCCAGCGGATTGCCGCTGTAGGTGCCGCCCAGGGAGTTGGGGCCGGAGGCGTCCATCACCTCGGCGGTGCCGACCACGGCGGACAGCGGCATGCCGTCGGCCAGGCTCTTGGCCATGGTCATGATGTCGGCCTCGACGCCGCTGTGCTCGAGGGCGAACAGCTTGCCGGTGCGGGCGAAGCCGGACTGCACCTCGTCGACGATCAGCAGGATGCCATGCTCGTCGCACAGCTCGCGCAGGGCCTTGAGGTAGGCCGGGGAGGCCGCGTAGAAGCCGCCCTCGCCCTGGACCGGCTCGATCACGATGGCGGCGGTGCGATGGGCCGGGATGTCGGTCTTGAACAGCGTTTTCAGGGCGTGGAGGGAATCCTCCTCGCTGATGCCGTGGTAGGCGTTGGGGAAGGGCGCGCGATAGACGTCGCCCGGCATCGGGCCGAAGTCGTTCTTGTAGGGCAGCACCTTGCCGGTCATGGCCAGGGTCATGAAGGTGCGGCCGTGGAAGCTGCCGTCGAAGCAGATCACGCCGCTGCGGCCGGTGGCGGCGCGGGCGATCTTGACCGCGTTCTCCAGGGCCTCGGCGCCGGTGTTGACCATCATCGCCTTGGCCTCGCCCTTGACCGGGGTCAGCTGGCAGAGCTTCTCGGCCAGCTGCACGAAGGGCGCGTAGGGCATCACGGTCTGGCAGGTGTGCATCAGCTGGTCGAGCTGGCCCTTGACCGCCTCGACCACCTTGGGATGGCGGTGGCCCAGGTTGAGCACGCCGATGCCGCCGGCGAAGTCGATGAAGCGCTGGCCATCGGCGTCCCACAGCAGGGCGTTCTCGGCGTGTGCGGCGAACTGCGGCGAGGGGCTGGCGGCGCCGCTGGCGACGTAGCGCTGCTTGAGCTCGTTGAGTTGCGCGTTGTTCATGGGGATCTCCTGTTGGGGAAGCGGTACGGGATCTCAGAGCCCGCCGACACAGACGTATTTTAGTTCAGTGTATTCCTCCAGGCCGTGGCGCGAGCCCTCGCGGCCCAACCCGGATTCCTTGACGCCGCCGAAGGGCGCCAGCTCGGTGGACAGGATGCCCTCGTTGACGGCCACCATGCCGTACTCGAGGCCCTCCATGACCCGCCAGATGCGACGGTAGTCGCGGGCGTAGAAGTAGGCGGCCAGGCCGAACTCGGTGGCGTTGGCCATGGCGATCGCTTGCTCGTCGTCGGTGAAGCGGAACACCGGGGCCAGCGGGCCGAAGGTCTCCTCGGTGGCCACCCGCATCTCGTCGGTGACGTCGGCGATCACCGTGGGCTGGAAGAAGGTGCCGCCGTGCTCGTGGGGCTCGCCGCCGCAGATCAGGCGCCCGCCCCGGTCGAGGGCGTCGCGGATATGGCTCTGGACCTTGTCCACCGCGGCCCGGTTGATCAGCGGGCCCTGGATCACGCCCTCTTCCAGGCCGTTGCCGACCTTGAGCTCGGCCACCCGGGTCGCCAGCCGGTCGAGGAAGGCGTCGTAGATGCCGTCCTGCACCAGCAGGCGGTTGGTGCACACGCAGGTCTGGCCGGAGTTGCGGAACTTCGAGGCGATGGCCCCTTCCACGGCGGCGTCCAGGTCGGCATCATCGAAGACGATGAAGGGCGCGTTGCCGCCCAGTTCCATGGAGGCCTTCTTGACGGTGCCGGCGCACTGGGCGAGCAGCCGCTTGCCCACCGGGGTCGAGCCGGTGAAGGAGACCTTGCGCACCCGCGGGTCGGTGGTCAGCACCTCGCCGATCTCGGCCGGGCGGGCCGCGGTGACCACGTTGATCACCCCGGCCGGGAAGCCGGCCTGCTCGGCGAGCCGGGCCAGCGCCAGGGCGGTCAGCGGGGTGGCCTCGGCGGGCTTGATCACCACCGGGCAGCCGGCGGCGAGCGCCGGGGCGCACTTGCGGGTGATCATCGCCAGCGGGAAGTTCCACGGCGTGATGGCGGCCATCACCCCGATCGGCTCGCGGAACACCAGGATGCGCTTGTCGGCGCCGTGGCCCGGCAGGGTCTCGCCGGCCACGCGCTTGGCCTCCTCGGCGTAGTACTCGACGAAGCTCGCGCCGTAGGCGACCTCGCCGCGGGATTCCGCCAGCGGCTTGCCCTGCTCCCGAGTCATCAGCCGGGCCAGGCCTTCCTGGTGGGCCATGATGCGCTCGAACCAGCCGCGCAGCAGAGCGGCGCGTTCCTTGGCGGTCTTGCGCCGCCAGGCCGGCCAGGCGGCCTCGGCGGCGGCCACGGCCTCGCGGGCATCGTCGGCGGTGAGGTCGGGCACTTCCGCCAGGACCTCGCCGGTGGCGGGATCGGTGACGGGGAAGCGGCGCTCGGCGTCGCGCCACTGGCCGGCCACGAGGGCCTTGTCGATGAGCAGCTCGGTCTCGGCGGTCATGGGCTATCTCGCTGGGGTGATTGTCATGTTTGACGAGTGTGCATTATTTCAAACATCTCGCCAACCCCCCGGGGATGTCGAAGCGGCGCATCGTCGCCGAGCATCGGCGCGCGACGCGCTTTCCGTTACACTATGGCGCCGAATTTCCCACGGCCGGTTGGCCGTCCGTACGTTGCATGCATGGCGAGGTGAGCCTTGGTCGATCCCCTGAATGCCTGGTGGGCCCAGCAGCTGGTGCTCTGTGAGTGGGCCTTCGCCCCCGACCCGCTGACGCTGGAGGCGGAGGTGGCCTCGGCGCGCCTGGAAAGCCTCGGGGTCGTCGACCGCGGCGAGCTGGGCTGGCGACTGCTGGAGGCCCTGGGGGCCGGCGCCGAGGCCGACCCGGGCGGCCTGCTGGCCGGCCTGGAGCTGGCCGCCCTGGGCGGCGCCGCCGGCTGGCTGTCCGCGGAGCGCGCCCGGGACTGGGCCCGGCGGCTGGCCGAGGCCGTGATTCACGTCCACGACAGTCTCGACGACTGGCTCGCGGCGCTGTGCCGGGCGCGCAGCGCCGAGGGCTGGGTGCGCGGCGACGACGGCCTCGTCGAGGCCGGCGAGGCCCTGGCCGCCCTGGAGCACGAGGGCGAGGGGGTCACCTGGGACATGCTGCGCGAGTGGCTGGCCGCGCATCGTCGCGCCCCGTCGCTGTGGCCGGAGGCCGACGCGGATCGCGTCTGGCGCCTGCGGGCGCCGTTCGGGCCCATCCTGGAGCCGGCCGCGGCGCCGCTGGACTGGCAGGGGCTGGAAGGCTGGCTGGGCGAAGCCTGGCAGGTCGGCGGCCGCGACGAGCTGATCCGGGTGATGCTGTGGCTGGCCGCTCAGGGCGATCGCCAGGCCTGGGACCTCGACGCCACCCGATTGCTGGCCGCGGCGCCCGAGGAGCGCCACGCCTGGTGGGAGGGGCTGGCGCCGGGCGATCGCGCCGCCGGCCGGGTGCTGCTGGCCTTCGTCGAGGGCGGCGAGCCCCTGGAGTGGGCCGCCTGGGACTGGCTGCGGCTGATCGACCTGGCCTGGGCGGGGGCCTGCCTGGGCTGGCTGTCCGACGACGAGGCTCGGGCCTTCGCCCTCCACGGCGCCGACCTGGCGCTGCACCGCTACAGCGACTGGATGGCCCTGGCCCGCGCCTATCAGCGCGGGCGCAGCCTCTTCGAGGCCCGCGACCTGCGCCCGGCGTTCGAGGCCGACTGGGCCCTGCTGCTGCATTCGCCGGTCAGCCCCTGGCGCATCCCGCTCCAGGAACTGCTCGCCGTCGAGCGCCTGGAAGCCTCGCGGCAGGCCATCCGCGACTGGCGCCGGGCGCCGCGCCACTGGGTGCTGGCCCTGGCCGCGGTACGCGAGCCGGCGCTGGCCCAGGGGCAGGGCGTGGCACCGCGGCCGTCGGAGGCCCGCCGCCAGGAGGCCCGAGCCTACCTGGCGGAGACCCTGGACCTGCATGCCGACGAGGGCGCCGACGCGCTGGCCCGCCACTGGTTGCCGGCCCAGGCGCACCACCTCAACCAACTGGCCGCCGACGCCGCCCACGGCGCGCTGCCGCCGGCCCGCACCGGGTTCGGCCAGCCGCCCCGCGGCGACCTGGCGGGCCGCGATGCCCTGGGGCGGGCCAGCCGCCATGCCGCCACCATCCACATGGCCGAGAAGTATGCCTTCTACCTGCAGATGGCCATGGACAGCGAGCTGTTCGACGACGGCCGGCTGACCTCGCTGGCCGCCGCCCTCCAGGACTCGCTGTGCCGCTTCTACCCCGACCCCCGCCGCCTGCTCGCCGCCTGGGCCCACTGGGAGGCACTGCTGCCCGAGCCCGATCAGCCGTCGCTGACGGCGGAGATCCGCTGGCACCTGGAGGATCCGGGCAGCCTCTTCCACTGGCTCGACTGGCGGGCCGGCGGGCAGTGGCAGGAGCCCGGCCCCCGGCCGACCCTGCTGCACTTCACCGCCATGGCCCTGGTCGGGCCGCTGAACAGCCCGGCCTGGAGCCTGCCCCAGCCGGAGAGCGAGCGCGAGTGCGCCTCCATCCGCGAATGGGTCGACGGCCACTACGGCCTGCACGGCGCCGAGGAGCTGGCCGAGTTCGTGGACTACCTGCTGGAGGTCGGCGATCGCCAGGAGTACCAGATCAACTATGCCCCCTATACGCTCAATCGGGCCCGGCTGCAGTCGGAGATCGCGACCCTGGAGAGCGGCGAGTGCAGCGAGGAGGAGCGCAACCATCTGCTGCGGCTGCTCCGGGTCCGCGACGACGAGGACGGTTGCAACGAGCTGGACCTGGCCGCCTGGGACCTGGCGCAGGCGGTGGATCTGGCCATCGCCGGCCGCCAGCTCGGCTGGCTCGACGAGCCCGCCTTCCTCGCCGTCCTGGAACGCGCCCATGCCCTGGCCGCCCGGCACTACGGCGGCTGGGAGGCCTATGCCCGGGGCCTCTACGCCGGCTTCTCGTTCTTCATGGGCGAGACGCCGGAGCGCGAGGCCTTCCTGGGGAGCTTCCGCCAGGCCCTGGTGAGCTGGCTGACCGCGGCGCCGCCCCTGGCCGGGGCCTGGGCCAGCCTGGACTTTCCCGGGGCGCGCGCCCGCCACTGGGCGCCGATGCACGTGGACACCCTGCCGGGGGAGAGCCGGCAGCTGCACTGAGACGAGCAGGCGAGGGCGCCGCGCCGCGGGGCCCCGCCGGGGAGGAGACAGGGATGTCGAGAGGCGGTCGAAGCCTGCTGTGGGCCGTGACGGCGTCGCTGGCGCTGTCGGGATGCGCCACGGCCCCCGAGGCGCCGGTGGAGGACTATTTCGCCCGGGACCTGCCCGGCCTGCCCGAGGCGCCGCGCATGTCGCCGGTGGACAATCCCATCCTGGCGGTGCGCGGCCTGCGCCAGCCGCCGCCGGCCCTGATTCGCCGGGCCCTGCTGGCGCAGCACGAGCGCTGGCTGGGCACCCCCTACCGCCTGGGCGGCACCGGCCGGGGCGGCATCGACTGCTCGGCGCTGGTGCAGCGGGTCTTCGCCGACACCTTCCAGCTGCGCCTGCCGCGCACCACCGCCCGGCAGGTGCGGCGCGGCGAACCGGTGAGCCGAGAGGCTCTGCGTCCCGGCGACCTGGTGTTCTTCCGCCCGCCCGGGCCCTATCGCCACGTGGGCATCTACGTCGGCGAGGGGCGCTTCCTGCATGCCTCCACGTCGCAGGGCGTCAAGCTGTCCTCCCTGGATAACCGCTACTGGCGCCGCCACTACTGGCAGGCTCGCCGCCCCCTGGATGCGGTGACCCTGGTGCGGCGCCTGGACGGCCTGGCGGCGGCCCCGCGGGAGGGCTGAGCGCCGCGGCTCAGCGGTGGTCCAGCACGAAGTCCACGAAGGCGCGCTCGGCCCGGGACAGGTAGGCGCCCTCCGCCCAGGCCAGGGACAGCGACAGCCAGGCCGGCGGGTCGAAGGACACCGCCGCCAGCGCCGGCTCCTCGACCACGCGGCGCAGGAAGGTGGTGATCCCGAAGCCCTGGCGCACGATGGCCTTGGTCAGCGGGATCAGGTTCGACTCGAAGGCGATGTCGGCGTCGGCGCCGGTCTCCCGGGCGAGGGTGTCGACGAACTCCCGGTGGAAGTAGCCGTCCTGGAACAGCACCAGCGGTTCGGCGAAGAAGGCCGCCGGGGAGACCCCGTCCCGCGACGCGAAGGGGTGATCCCGCGGCACGCAGACCACCATCTCCTCGGACACCAGCGGCCGTCGGGTCAGGTGCCGGCTGGCCCCGTCGTCGATCACCACCCCCAGGTCCAGTTCCCCGCCGGCGATCATGGCCTGCAGGCGCCGGGCCCCGGCCTCCACCACGGTCAGGCGGATGCCGGGATGGCGGGCCTTGAAGCCCATCAGCAGCGGCGGGAAGTAATAGGAGCCGAGCATCGAGGGGATGCCGATGCGCAGCTCCCCCTTGACCAGGTCGTGGAGCTCGCGCATGGCCAGGTGGGTGGCCTCGGCCCGGGCCAGCAGGTCCCGGGCCCGGCCGACCAGGGCCTCGCCTTCCGGCGTCAGGCCGACGCGCCGCTCGCGTCGCTGGAACAGGGTCAGCCCCAGGCGCTGTTCCAGGGTGGCGATGGTCTGGCTGACCGCGGACTGGGCCAGGTGCAGCGAGCGGGCCGCGGCGCTGAAGCCGCCCTCGTCCACCACCGCCAGGAAGACGCGCAGGCTGCGCAGGTCGAAGGGCATGGTCATAAGCAGATCCGATGGTTGTGATCGCAATCTTCTGTTTGGCTTATCATTGTGCGCCCCCGATCATGGACCTCCAACCCGGAGGTGATCATGATCCACGTTCATAGCCGCGCCTGGTGGCGGGCCACCCTGGCCCTGTGCCTGGGTTCCTTTCTCGTCTTCCTCAACCTCTATGTGCCCCAGCCGCTGCTGCCCGAGCTGCGCGCCGGCTACGGGGTCTCGACCCTGGCGGCGAACCTGGCGATGTCGCTGGCGACGCTGTCGCTGGCCGGAGCCCTGCTGGTGTTCGGCCCCCTGTCGGATGCCATCGGCCGCGGCGGGATCATGCGTTTGACGCTGCTGCTGGGCGGCGGGCTGTCGCTGCTGCTGGCCTGGGCGCCCGACTTCGGCATGCTGCTGGCGCTGCGGGTGGTGCAGGGCTTCGCCCTCGGCGGGCTGCCGGCGGTGGCCATCGCCTGGATGGGCGACGAGTTCGAGCGCTCGGCCATGCTGCCGGCGGTGGGCTTGTATATCGCCGCCAACTCGCTGGGCGGCATCGGAGGGCGCGTGCTCGGGGGCTGGGTCGCCGACATCGCCGGGGTCGCGGCGAGCTTCCAGCTGGTCGGAGCGCTGACCCTGCTCGGCGTGGCGGGCTTCTGGTGGCTGTTGCCGCCGGCTCGGGGCTTCGCGCCGCGCCGCTTCCGGCTCGCCGGGGCCCTGGGCGACCTGCGCGGCCACCTCGCCACCCCGGCCCTGCGCGGTGCCTACCTGCTGGGCGGGCTGAACTTCCTGGTGTTCATCAACCTGTACAGCTACCTGACCTTCCGCCTGGCCGCGGCGCCGTTCGCGCTGGACACGCGCTGGCTGGGGCTGCTGTTCCTGACCTACCTGGGCGGCACCCTGGCATCGGCCCTGGCCGGTCGCCTGGCGCGGCGGGTCTCGCCGCCGGCCTGCATGGCCGGCGGCACCCTGCTGATGATGTTGGGCATCCTGCTGACGCTGTCGACCCGCCTGGAGGCGATCCTGGCCGGACTGGTGCTGGCCGCCTTCGGCTTCTTCCTGGCCCATGCCATGGCGTCGGGCTGGGTGAGTCGCCAGGCGCGTCATGCCCGGGGCAGCGCCTCGGCGCTCTACCTGGTGTTCTACTATCTCGGCGCCAGCCTGGGCGGCGCCTGGCTCGAGCCCTTCTGGCGGGCGGCGGCCTGGCCCGGGGTGGTGGCCGGCGCCGGCCTGGTGCTGGCGGTCACCCTGGGCCTCGCCCTGCGGCTGCGCCGCTGGCACCGCCCCCGGGGGGCGGCGGATCAGGAGGTCGCGGCGGCCTCGGCCTCGTCGCCCCAGACCTCCTCGAGGCGGTCGGAGCGGCCGCAGGCCGCCTTGTAGAAGTTGTAGCGGGCCGGGTTCTTCTCGTAGTAGTCCTGGTGGTAGTCCTCGGCGGGGTAGAAGGTCTCCAGGGGGTGGATCTCGGTGCCGATCTCCTGGCCGAAGCGCTCGGCCACGGCGTCGCGGCTGGCCTCGGCGAGGGCGCGCTGCTCGGCGTCGGCGACGAAGATGGCGCTCTGGTAGGTGGCGCCGGCGTCGCAGAACTGCCGATCGACCGCGAAGGGGTCGATGTTGCGCCAGAAGACGTGGAGCAGGGCCCGGTAGTCGACCACGTCCGGGTCGTAGTCGACCTTGACCACCTCGATGTGGCCGGTGCCGCCGGCGGAGACCTGTTCGTAGCTGGGATCCTCCACATGGCCGCCGGTGTATCCCGAGGTGGTGGCCACTACGCCCTCCACCTTGTCGTAGGCCTGCTCCATGCACCAGAAGCAGCCGCCGCCGAACACGGCGCTCTCGGTTTCGGCGGCCAGGGCGGGCGCGGCGAGCGCGACGGCGAGCAGGAGGGACCCGGTCAGGCGCACGGGCGTCTTGGCTGTCATGATACGGCTCCTTGTCGAGATGGATATGCTGGATGGTCGTCGGTGTGCGGTCATCCTTACACCTTTCGTGTCGCGACTGTAAGGATGTCATCATGTCGCCCACTCAGGGAGCGACGCTCCGCCACGGAATTAGGGAGAGATCGACTTGACCAAGCGCCGACTGTTGCTGCTGTGCCTCATCGCCCTGGCCTTCGCCGTCTTCTTCCTGTCCGGTGCGGATCAGTGGTTGACCTTGGACAGCCTCAAGGCCGAACAGGTCCGTTTCCGGGCCTGGCTGGCCGCTTCTCCCTGGACCGTGGCCGGGGGCTTCTTCCTGTTGTACGTGGCGATGGCGGCGCTGTCGCTGCCCGGCGCCGCCCTGCTGACGCTGCTGGGGGGCGCCCTGTTCGGCTTCGGCTGGGGGCTGGTGTTGATCTCGTTTGCCAGCAGCATCGGCGCCACCCTGGCCGCGCTGATCGCGCGCACCCTGGCGCGCGAGCCCCTGGAGCGGCGCTTCGCCGCCCAGCTCGAGCGCATCAACGCCGGCATCCGGCGGGAAGGGGCCTTCTATCTGTTCACCCTGCGGCTGATCCCGCTGTTCCCGTTCTTCGTGATCAACCTGGTCATGGGGCTGACCCGCATGCGGCTCACCACCTTCTACTGGGTGAGCCAACTGGGCATGCTGCCGGGCACCGCGGTCTACGTGAATGCCGGGCGCGAGCTGGGGCAACTGCAGTCGCTGGGCGGCATCCTGTCGCCGGGCCTGCTGGGCTCCTTCGTGCTGGTGGGGCTCTTCCCCTGGCTGGCCCGGGGCGCGGTGGCGATCGTCAAGCGCCGGCGGCTGGCGCGGCGCTTCGCGCGGCCCAGGCGCTTCGACCAGGACCTGGTGGTGATCGGCGGGGGCTCGGCCGGCCTGGTGGCCAGCTACATCGCCGCCGCGGTCCGGGCCCGGGTGGCGCTGGTGGAGCGCGACGCCCTGGGCGGCGACTGCCTGAACACCGGCTGCGTGCCCTCCAAGGCGCTGATCCGCGCCGCCCGGGCGGCCCAGGACATTCGTCGGGCGCCGCGCTACGGGGTCGCCGCCGGCGAGCCCGAGGTGGATTTCGCCGCGGTCATGGAGCATGTGCGGGGCGCGATCCGCGCGATCGAGCCCCATGACAGCCGCGAGCGCTACGAGGGCCTGGGCGTCGAGGTGGTCGAGGGCGAGGCGCGGCTGGAGGATCCCTGGCGGGTGCGGGTGGGCGAGCGGTTGATCACCACCCGTCACGTCATCATCGCCAGCGGCGCCTCGCCGCGGGTCCCGCCGCTGCCGGGCCTGGAAGCCATCGAGGCGCTGACCTCGGACAACCTCTGGCGGCTCGAGGCCCTGCCCGGTCGCCTGCTGGTGCTGGGCGGCGGGCCCATCGGCTGCGAGCTGGGCCAGAGCTTCGCCTGCCTGGGCAGCCGGGTGACCCTGGTGGAGATGGGCGAGCAGCTGCTGCCCCGGGAGGACGCCGAGGTGGCCGCCGAGGTGGCGAGGCAGCTGGACGAGGAGGGCATCGAGCTGCGCCTGGGCTGTCGGGCGCTGCGCGTGGTCGAGGTCGACGGCGGCGGCCATGCCCTGGAGGTCGACGACGGCGAGGCCACCGCCCTGTTGCCCTTCGATCGTCTGCTGGTGGCGGTGGGGCGCCAGGCCAACGTCGAGGGGCTGGGCCTGGAGGCCCTGGGGGTGGAGACCCGGCCGGACGGCACCCTGGCGGTGGACGGTACCCTGCAGTCGGTGCTGCCCAACGTCTGGGCCTGCGGCGACGTGGCCGGCCCCTACCAGCTGACCCATGCCGGCGCGCACCAGGCCTGGCACGCCACGGTCAACGCCCTGTTCGGCGAGTTCAAGCGCTTCCGGATCAGCTACCGGGCGCTGCCGGCGGTGACCTTTACCGATCCCGAGGTGGCCCGGGTCGGCCTCAACGAGCGCGAGGCCATGGCCCAGGGGGTGCCCTTCGAGGTGACCCGCTACTCCCTGGCCGAGCTGGATCGGGCGATCGCCGACGGGCAGCGGGCGGGCTTCGTCAAGGTGCTGACCGTGCCCGGCAAGGATCGCCTGCTGGGCGCCACCCTGGTCGGGCCGGGGGCCGGCGAGATGCTGGCCGAGTTCACCCTGGCCATGACCCGGGGCATCGGCCTGAACAAGCTGCTGGGCACCGTGCATCCCTATCCGACGCGCAGCGAGGCGGTGAAGGCCACCGCCGGCGTGTGGAAGAACGCCCACAAGCCGGAACGGCTGCTGCGCGGGCTGTCGCGCTACTTCGCCTGGCGGCGCGGCGACGCACGGCGGGGGGACTGAGCATGCTGGATCGCTGGACCATGCCGCTCACCCAGCGCCCCCTGCTGCGCCTGGCGGGGGGGCTGGCCCGGGCCCGGGTGCGGCCCGACCAGGTGACCCTGGCGGCCTTCGGCGTCGGGATGCTGGCGCTGCCGCTGCTGGCGGCGGAGGCCTACGCGGCGGCGCTAGTGGTGATCCTGCTCAATCGCCTGGGGGATGGCCTGGACGGTGCCCTGGCGCGGCTGACCGGGGCGGCCAGCGATGCCGGGGGCTTTCTGGACATCGGGCTGGACTTCGTCTTCTATGCCGCGGTGGTGCTGGGCTTCGCCCTGGCCGATCCGGCGGCCAACGCGCTGGCGGCCGCGGCGCTGCTGTTCGCCTTCATCGGCACGGGGACGTCCTTCCTGGCCTTCGCCATCATGGCCGCCCGCCATGGCCTCAACCGGCCGCACTTCCAGCGCAAGGCCTTCTACTATCTCCACGGCCTCACCGAGGGCACCGAGACGGTACTGGCCCTGGTGGCCTTCTGCCTGTGGCCCGCCCACTTCCCGGCGCTGGCCGGCGTCTTCGCGGCGGCCTGTGTGATCACCACGGCGACCCGGCTGTGGGGCGGCTATCGCACCCTGAAGGCGCTGCCCGCCGCCGCGCGCTGAGGCGGACGGGGCGGCACGCAAAAGGGGCAGCCGGATGGCTGCCCCTTTTGCGTGCCGGGAGAGGACGGAGCGCTTAGTGCTCGTGGCCGCCCTCGCCGTGGACGTGGCCGTGCTCGACCTCTTCCTCGCTGGCCTCGCGAACCTCGGCGATCTCGACGTCGAAGTTGAGGGTCTGGCCGGCCAGCGGATGGTTGCCGTCGACGGTCACGGTGTCGCCCTCGACCTTGGTCACGGTGACCATCAGCGGGCCGCCCTGGGTCTGGGCCTGGAACTGCATGCCGGGCTCCACGCTCTCGACGCCCTGGAAGGCGTCACGCGGCACTTCCTGCACCAGCTGCGGCTGAACTTCGCCATAGCCCTCTTCCGGAGAGACCTTGGCCTGGAGCTTGTCGCCTGCGGCCCGACCTTCCATTTCCTTCTCGAGGCCCGGAATGATGTTGCCTGCGCCGTGGAGATAGGTCAGCGGCTCACGGCCTTCCGAGCTGTCCAGCACTTCACCTGCATCGTTGGTCAGGGTGTAGTGGAAGGCGACAACGGAATTCTGCGCGATCTGCATTGATGAACCTTTGGTGAGTGCATGTAAGAGGGCATGGTAACGTGGCATGCCGGAGGCTGTCAGGGGCAGGCGGAGAATTTTCAGCTTGTCCAGGGCCATCCTGAGCGCCATTCACGGCTCCACGCATCGGTTGCGTGCCCCGGGCGCCGGGGATACCCTTTCGGCAGCGCTTATCCTCCGTCCATTCCCGTCCCCTGTGGAGACCGCCATGACCGTGACCGTGATCTGGCTGATCGCCTTCGCCCTGATCCTCTTCCTGTGCCTGAACCGCTGGGAGGCCTCCGTCAGCCGGGCGCTCGACGCCATGCTGCCGGCCGTGCTGCGCAGCGAGGACGATCGCTGGGTCTGGAGCCCGGCCATCGCGGTGCTCGTCGCCACGGCCATCGTGCAGCCGGTGGACCTGCTGCTGACCCTGATCATCATCGGCCTGATCGCCTTCGTCGGCGGCAAGCTGGTGTGCTGGGCGATGCGCAAGGCCGACTTCCACTGAGGCGCGACCGCCCCGGTGGAATCGCGAGAAGGCCCGCGGCGGTTGCCGCGGGCCTTCTCGGTTTCGGCTGCCGTCGAGGCCTCAGTAGGGGGCGACGCTGACGCTGCTGCCGCTGCCGATCAGGCGCACCCGCTGGCCGACCTCGAAGGCCTGGTCGGCCTTCTGCACCACCACCACGCTCCGGCCGTTGTCCTGGCGCACCTCGATCTCCCAGGCGGGGATCAGGTTGGCCGACTCCTCGATCCTGGAGCCGGCGACGCTGCCGGCGATCACCCCGGCGGCGGTCGCCAGGGTGCGCCCGGAGCCGCCGCCCACCTGGTTGCCCAGCAGGCCGCCGATCACGGCGCCGCCGCCGGTCCCCAGCAGGCCTCCCGCCCGGCTGTCGGCCTGGATCTGCACCCGCCGCAGGGCGGTGATGGTGCCGAAGGTGACGGACTGGGCGGCCTTGGCCTGGTCGCCGGTGTAGACGTTGCCGCCGTAGGGGGCGGTATTGGCGCAGCCGGCCAGGGTCAGGATGCCCAGGACCAGGACGGGAAGAAGACGTTTCATGGAGACCTCCTTGGCATGACGGGCGCTTCCGCGCCGTTCCGAGGGTACACGGCCGGCGTCGGTCGACGCGGGGGATCGTCGCTCCCCAGTGTAGTCGGGGCGCGGGGAAACCAAAAAAGGGGAGGCCGGGCCTCCCCAAGGGTTCCAGTCTTGTCGTCTTGGACGCCGATCAGCCGAACTGGTTCATGGTGTTGTCCTTGCCGCCGGCCTTGAGGGCCGCCTCGCCGTGGAAGAACTCCTTGTGGTCGTCGCCGATGTTGGAGCCGGCCATGTCCTGGTGCTTGACGGTGGCGATGCCCCCGCGGATCTCGCGGCGCTGCACGCCCGCCACGTAGGCCAGCATGCCTTCGTCGCCGAAGTAGCCCTGGGCCAGGCTGTCGGTGGACAGGGCCGCGGTGTGGTAGGTCGGCAGGGTGATGAGGTGGTGGAAGATGCCGGCCTCGCGGGCGCCGTCGCGCTGGAAGTTGCGCGTCCACTCGTCGGCCTGGCGACCCAGCTCGGTGTCGTCGTACGTGGCGTTCATCAGGTCGTCGCGCTCGTAGGCGGACACGTCCTTGCCCTCCTGCTGCCAGGCGTCGAACACCTGCTGGCGGAAGTTCAGGGTCCAGTTGAAGGACGGCGAGTTGTTGTAGACCAGCTTGGCCTCCGGGCAGACCTCGCGAATGCGGTCGACCATGCCCTTGATCTGGCCGACATGGGGCTTCTCGGTCTCGATCCACAGCAGGTCGGCGCCGTTCTGCAGGCTGGTGATGCAGTCCAGCACCACCCGGTCCTCGCCGGTGCCCGGCTTGAACTGGTAGAGGTTGGAGGGCAGTCGCTTGACCTTGACCAGCTTGCCGTTCTGCTTGATCACCACGTCGCTTTCGGTGATGTCGTCGGCGGAGGCGATCTCTTCGCCGTCCAGGAAGCTGTTGTACTGGTCGCCCAGGTCGCCCGGCTCGTGGCTGACGGCGATCTTCTGGGTCAGGCCGGCGCCCAGGGAGTCGGTGCGGGCGACGATCACGCCGTCCTCCACGCCCAGCTCGAGGAAGGCATAGCGCACGGCGTTGAGCTTGGCGATGAAGTCCTCGTGGGGCACCGTGACCTTGCCGTCCTGGTGGCCGCACTGCTTCTCGTCGGAGACCTGGTTCTCGATCTGGATGCAGCAGGCGCCCGCCTCGATCATCTTCTTGGCCAGCAGGTAGGTCGCCTCGGCGTTGCCGAAGCCGGCGTCGATATCGGCGATGATCGGCACCACATGGGTCTCGTGGTTGTCGATCTGTGCCTCGAGCTCGGCCACCTTGGCGCTGTCGCCGGCCTGGCGGGCGGCTTCCAGGTCGCGGAACAGATGGTTGAGCTCCCAGGTGTCGGCCTGGCGCAGGAAGGTGTAGAGCTCCTCGATCAGCGACGGCACGCTGGTCTTCTCGTGCATGGACTGGTCGGGCAGCGGGCCGAACTCGGAGCGCAGGGCGGCGACCATCCAGCCGGAGAGGTACAGGTAGCGGCCCTTGGTGTGGCCGAAGTGCTTCTTGATGGAGATCAGCTTCTGCTGGCCGATGAAGCCGTGCCAGCAACCCAGCGACTGGGTGTACCGGGAGGAGTCGCCGTCGTAGGCCGCCATGTCCTCGCGCATGATCCTGGCCGTGTAGCGGGCGATGTCCAGGCCCGTCTGGAAGCGGTTCTGGACCCGCAGGCGGGCCGCGTGCTCGGGGTTGATGTTGTCCCACTTGCCGCGCTGGGCCTCGCGCAGCTGTGCCAGGTGCTTGAGTTCGTCGTTGTATGCTGCCATGGGGCCATCCTCTCTGCTGGGGTCTGGTCGCGGCGGTCGGCGTGGCCGGCATCCGGCGGGCGCCTCGTCGCCTATGCTGCACATGCGAAATCATCTTCAGGTTCGACCGTCGGCACCGGCCTGTCTCTAGGGCCTTGGTCGAATCCGCCGGGCGGGCGGGGCGAGTCGCGACTACACGAACAAGCGTATGATCACGATCGCCTCTCGCTCGGCTTGGGATCCACTATGGCCCGGCATGGCGGGGATCAACAATTGATCCTTGGGGGCAGGGAGGGTTGTAGCCCGACTACAGGATGGGGCGGGGAGGCGGCGTTCCTGTAGTCGGGTTTCCGGGCGCGGCGCTCAGTCGGCCAGTCGGCGGACCATGTTGCGATGCAGGATGCCGGCGTCGAGGAAGGTGTCGCCGTGGGCCTCGAACCCCAGGCGCTCGTAGAAGGCCAGGGCCTGGAGCTGGGCGGCGAGCTCCACGCTCGGGAAGTCGCGGCGACGGGCGGCGTCGATGGCCGCTTCCATCAGCGCCACGCCGATGCCCTCGCCGCGATGGGTCGCGAGCACCGCGACCCGGCCGATATGGCCGTCGGGAAGCAGCCGGGCGGTGCCCACGGGCGTGTCGCCGACCAGCGCCAGGAAGTGGGTGCAGTCGTCGTCGCGGCCGTCCCATTCCTCTTCCAGGGGAACGCGCTGCTCCTCGATGAAGACGAGCCGGCGGATCTCCGAGGCACTGGTGCCCAGGGTGGCCCAGTCACCCTCACGAATCTCCATGGCATGTCTGTTGTTCGTCATGTCTTTTGCTCCTTAATCCTGGACCTGGCCCCCTATGTCCTGACGCCTGGGAGGGTGTTGTCTTACCGCTTGAAGCTTACAGCTTATGGCTCTTCATCCTCATGGTCCCATGGCCAGCTCAGGCTGCCGGCGTCGAGCAGCCGGGTCAGCACGGCCGGCGCCTCGTCGTGGGCCAGCAGCGCGGCGTCCACCGGCGCGTCGCCGGCCAGGGCGCGGGCCAGGGCGGTGGCGCACGCGATGCCGTCGCCGTCGACGAACAGCGTGGCTCGGCCGTCGCCCAGGGCGCGCCAGGCGAAGCGCGAGCCGGGCGTGCGCTCCAGCGCCTCGCCGTCCTGTAGTGCGGCGACAAGGTCGTCCGGGGCGGTGGGCGTCTCGCTGGGTACCAGCTGATCGACGTACTTGGGCTGGGTCATCACCCGGCCGAACCACTGGGCCAGCTGAGCCGGGTCGTCCAGGGTCTCGAGGATCAGCGCGCGCATGCGCTCGAGCGCCGCGTCGTCGAGTTCCGCGGGATCGGCGGGAGGCGCCATGCCGGCGTCACCGTAGCGCAGCGAGGGCGGCAGCTGCTCGCCGATGTAGTCGGCGTAGGAGGTGACGGCCTCGTCGGCGGAGGGGGCGCGGAAGCCCACCGAGAAGGTCATGCAGTCGTCGGACTGGCTGACGCCGTGATGGGCCCAGCCCGGCGGCAGGTAGAGCATGTCGCCCGGCTCCAGGACCCAGTCGGCGTCGGCCGCGACCTCGAAGGTCTCGAGGATGCGCAGGTCGATGCCCTTGAGGATCGGCGCGTCGTCGGCGACCTTGCCGCCGAGCTGCCAGCGCCGCCGGCCGCGGGCCTGGAGCAGGAAGACGTCGTACTGGTCGACATGGGGGCCGACGCTGCCGCCGGGCGGGGCGTAGCTGACCATGATGTCGTCGAGCCGCCAGCGGGGCAGGAAGTCGAAGGCCTCGAGCAGTTCGGCGACCTCGGGCACGTAGTGGTCGACGGCCTGGACCAGCAGGGTCCAGTCGCGCTCGGGCAGGCGGGCGAAGGTGGCCTCATCGAAGGGGCCGTGGCTGACCTGCCAGGGGCCGTCCGGCCCGCGCTCCTCGACCAGCCGCGCCTCGACGTTGTCCTCGCAGGCCAGCCCCGCCAACTCGTCGGGCTCCAGCGGGCTCTGGAAGTCGGGGAAGGCGCCGCGGATCAGCAGCGGCTTGCGCTGCCAGTGATCGCGCAGGAAGTCGGCGGCGGTCAGGCCGCCGAGCAGTTGCCGGGGCGTATCGGTTGACATAAGGATCCTGGGACTCGAATGGGATGAGTGAGCAACCGGGCCATGGCGTGAAGCTGGAAGAGCGCCCGCTTCGCGGGCTTGAGCTTGAAGCTGGAAGCAACCCCTTGCTTCTGCGGCAGAAGGCGGCAATCTGCCTTCCAGCTTCCAGCTTCCAGCTTCCAGCTTCCAGCTTCCAGCTTCCAGCTTCCAGCTTAGAGCTTGCGCGCCTGGGCCTCGGCGTTGCCGATATAGTTGGCCGGGGTCAGCTGCTTGAGTTCGGCCTTGACCGTCTCGGGCAGTTCCAGCGTATCGATGAAGGCGGCGAAGCCGGCCTGGTCGATGCGCTTGCCGCGGGTCAGCTCCTTGAGCTTCTCGTAGGGCTTCTCGATGCCGTAGCGACGCATCACCGTCTGGATCGGCTCGGCCAGCACCTCCCAGCTGCTGTCCAGGTCCTCGGCCAGCCGGGCCGGGTTGGCCTCGAGCTTGCCGATGCCCTTCAGCGAGGCCTGGTAGGCGACCAGCGCGTAGGCCATGCCGACGCCCAGGTTGCGCAGCACCGTGGAGTCGGTGAGGTCGCGCTGCCAGCGGGAGATCGGCAGCTTCTCGGCCAGGTGGCCCAGCACGGCGTTGGCGAGCCCCAGGTTGCCCTCGGAATTCTCGAAGTCGATCGGGTTGACCTTGTGGGGCATGGTCGAGGAGCCGATCTCGCCGGCCACGGTCTTCTGCTTGAAGTAGCCCAGCGAGATGTAGCCCCAGACGTCGCGGTCGAAGTCGATCAGCACGGTGTTGAAGCGGCACACGGCGTCGAACAGCTCGGCGATGTAGTCGTGGGGCTCGATCTGGGTGGTGTAGGGGTTGAAGCTCAGGCCCAGGCCCTCGACGAAGGTGCGGGCGTTGGCCTCCCAGTCGACCTCCGGGTAGGTCGCCAGGTGGGCGTTGTAGTTGCCCACGGCACCGTTGATCTTGCCCAGCAGCTCCATGCCCTCGATCTGCTTGAGCTGGCGGCGCAGCCGATAGGCGACGTTGGCCATCTCCTTGCCCAGGGTGGTGGGGCTGGCGGTCTGGCCGTGGGTGCGCGACAGCATCGGCTGGGCGGCGTGTTCCTCGGCCAGGCGGGCGACCTCGTCGGCCACCTCGCGCATCACCGGCAGCAGGGCGTCCAGGCCGCCGCGCAGCATCAGCGCGTGGGACAGGTTGTTGATGTCCTCGCTGGTGCAGGCGAAGTGCACGAACTCGGTGATGGCGTGCAGCTCCGGCTGGTCGGCGATGCGCTCCTTGATGAAGTACTCGACCGCCTTGACGTCGTGGTTGGTGGTGCGCTCGATCGCCTTGATGCGCTCGGCGTCCTCCAGGGAGAAGTCGCGGACCAGGGCGTCGAGCGCCGCGGTGGCCTCCGCGGAGAGCGGCGGCACCTCGGTGATCTGGGGGTGCTCGGCGAGCCGCTGCAGCCAGCGGGCCTCGACGGTGACCCGGGCGCGGATCAGGCCGAATTCGCTGAAGTGTTCGCGCAGGGCCTCGGCCTTGCCGGCGTAGCGGCCGTCGACGGGCGACAGGGCGGTGAGGGCGGTCAGGGGAAGGGACTTGGGCTGCATGGCTCGGGTTCCGGGTCGGGGTGGGTCGATTCGATTACAGGGTGTCCAGGGCCTTCTTGAGGGCACCGCGCTGGAAGATCAGCTTCCAGCGGCGGCCGCCCTGCTGGTGCCACAGCAGGGCGAAGCGGATGCCGGCCAGCAGGCAGGCGCGCACGCGCTCGGGCATCATGCGGCTCTGCAGCAGCGAGGGGTCGCCCTGGACGACGATGCGGCTCTTGAAGGTGGAAAGGGTATCCTGGTAGGCCTCGCCGAGGCCGGCGATGACGTTCTCGTGGGTCGCGCCGAAGCGCTCGGCCTGCTCCCGGCTGCGGCTCAGGCGCTGGCCGAGCGCGTCCATCATCGCCGGGTCGCGGCGCAGCTTGCTCATCAGCATCAGCATCGAGAAGCCGTAGCGCATCACCACCGGGCTGGCCTGGCGGCGCCCCAGCATGCCCTCGAGGGTTTCCAGGCCACGGCGCAGGTTGTTGGGGTGGCCGCCGTAGATCGCCTCGAAGCTGGCCGGGTCGGTGTCCAGGGTGGCGTGGATCAGGGTGTCCCAGGCGCGCTGGTCGACCTGGCCGGTGCGGGCCAGTTCGTCGACCAGGCTGGCGGCCTGGAAGACCCCGGCCAGGGCCAGGGCCTGGCGGGCGGTCGGCGAGTCCGGGGCGCGATGGATGGGCGTGGTGTCGTTCATCGGGCGGCCTCCGCGGCGTTCCAGGTGGCGCGGATCACCCCGCCGCCCAGGCAGACGTCGCCGTCGTAGAGCACCAGCGACTGGCCCGGGGTGACCGCCCGCTGGGGATCGTCGAAGCGCACCTCGACGCCACCGTCCGTGGCGATCCGGAAGCGGCAGGGCACGTCGTCCTGGCGATAGCGGGTCTTGGCGGCCAGCCGGCCCTCGGGCGCCGGCGGCTCGCCGGCCACCCAGTCCATGGCCTCGGTGGCCAGGCTGTCGGTGTAGAGCAGGGGATGGTGCTTGCCCTGCACGGCGATCAGCACGTTGCGCTCCAGGTCCTTGCCGGCCACGTACCAGGGAGCATCCGGGAAGTCGGGCAGGCCGCCGATGCCGAGCCCCTGGCGCTGGCCCAGGGTGTAGTACATCAGCCCCATGTGCTCGCCGATGACGTCGCCCTCCGGCGTCTCGATGGTGCCCGGCTGGGCCGGCAGGTACTGCTGCAGGAAGTCGCGGAAGCGCCGCTCGCCGATGAAGCAGATCCCCGTGGAGTCCTTCTTGCGCGCGGTGATCAGGTCATGGCGCTCGGCGAGCGCCCGGACCTCGGGCTTTTCCAGCTCGCCCACCGGGAAGAGGGTGCGGGCGATGGCCGCCTCGGGCACGGCGTGCAGGAAGTAGCTCTGGTCCTTGTTGGCGTCGAGGCCCTTGAGCAGCCGCGGCCGGCCGTCGCGTACCGCCTCGCGCACGTAGTGGCCGGTGGCGATGCGCTCGGCGCCGAGCATCTCGGCGTACTCGAGGAACACCTTGAACTTGATCTCGCGGTTGCAGAGGATGTCCGGGTTCGGGGTCCGCCCGGCCTTGTACTCCGCCAGGAAGTGCTCGAAGACGTTGTCCCAGTACTCGGCGGCGAAATTGGCGGTGTGCAACCGGATGCCGAGCTTCTCGCAGACGGCCTCGGCGTCCGCCAGGTCCTCCTTGGCGGTGCAGTACTCGGTGCCGTCGTCCTCGTCCCAGTTCTTCATGAACAGGCCTTCCACCTGGTAGCCCTGCTCGAGTAGCAGCAGGGCGGAGACGGAGGAGTCGACGCCGCCGGACATGCCGACGATCACCTTGCCTTGGGTGGCTGTCATGGCGCTCTCGGATTGGGTAGGTCGCAAATGGGGCGAGATTATACACGACACTGCTTTCGAGGTTCGAGGTTCGAGGTTCGAGGTTCGAGGTTCGAGGTTCGAGGTTCGAGGATACCTTTCCCCTCACCCCTCACCCCTCACCCCTCGCCCCTCGCTCCTCGCCCCTCACCTCTCGTGTATCACGTCCATGGGATAGAAGCGCCCGGCCCGGGCGTCGCGGATCCGCCGCATTACCAACGGGCTGCGCAGGCGGCCGTCCTGCTCCAGGGTCTCCAGTTCCTCCAGGGTCAGCCAGTGCACGGCGCGGATCGCGGGGTCCAGGTCGCCGCCGAGGTGAGCCAGGGCCATGCCGTAGAAGCCATGGCTGTGGAAGGTCTTGCCGTCCGGCGCGTGGAAGACGTAGAGCCCCAGGTAGTCGGTGATCCCCACCTGCCAGGCGGTCTCCTCGCGCAGCTCGCGCAGGGCGGCGTCGCGGAGGGTCTCGCCGGGCTCCAGGTGGCCGGCGGGCTGGTTGAACTCGGTGCGGGGGCCGCCCCGGCCCTCCTCGACCATCAGGTAGCGGCCGGCGCGTTCCACCACGCTGGCCACTGTGACGAAGGGGCGCCAGCGGTTCATCGGCGTTTCCTCGGCCGGCGGGACCGTCCCGCCGGCGGCTTGGGGGCATGCAGGGTCTCGCGGCGCCACTCGCCGGGGGCCAGGCCGTCCAGCCGCCAGGGACCGATGGCCACCCGCACCAGGCGCAGGGTGGGGTGGCCGACGTGGGCGGTCATGCGCCGCACCTGGCGGTTGCGGCCCTCCTCGATCGTCAGCTCCAGCCAGGTGGTCTCCGGATGGCGCCTCGAATCCAGCGGCGGGTCGCGCTCGGGCAGGCCGCTCTCGGCGAGCCGGCGCACCCGGGCGGGGCGGGTGCGGCCGTCCTTGAGCGAAACCCCCTCGCGCAGGGCGCGCAGGGCGTCGTCGTCGGGCTCGCCCTCGACCTGGACGCGATAGGTCTTGGGCTGCTTGTGGCGCGGATGGCTGATGCGGTGGATCAGTTCGCCGTCGTCGGAGAGCAGCAGCAGGCCCTCGGAGTCGTGGTCGAGCCGGCCGGCCGGGTAGATGCCCGGCACGTCGATGACGTCGGCCAGGGTCGCCCGCCGCTCGCCCTCGCCCGAGGCGCGATCGGTGAACTGGGAGAGCATGCGGTAGGGCTTGTGAAGCAGGTAGAGAGCGCTCATTAGACGAAGGTCTTGCTACGATAGATTGTCGACAAATTCCCGGCCAAGCCTACTCCGGGTCGCGGGGGCGATGCTATACTCCGCCTTCCACTGAACAGACCAGACAGGGGAGTTCTCAATGGGGTTCCAGAAAATCGTCGTGCCCGAAGGCGGTACCAAGATCACCGTCAATGCCGACAACACCCTGAACGTGCCCAACGATCCGATCATCCCGTTCATCGAGGGTGACGGCATCGGTGTCGACGTGACGCCGGCCATGAAGATCGCCATCGACTCCGCCGTCGAGAAGGCCTACGGCGGCGAGCGCAAGATCCACTGGATGGAGGTCTACGCCGGCGAGAAGGCCACTCAGGTCTATGATCCCGACACCTGGCTGCCCGAGGAGACCCTGGAGGCGGTCAAGGACTATGTGGTGTCCATCAAGGGCCCGCTGACCACCCCGGTGGGCGGTGGTATCCGCTCCCTGAACGTGGCCCTGCGCCAGAAGCTCGACCTCTACGTCTGCCAGCGTCCGGTGCGCTGGTTCCAGGGCGTGCCCAGCCCGGTCAAGAACCCGGGTGACGTGGACATGGTGATCTTCCGCGAGAACTCCGAGGACATCTACGCCGGCGTCGAGTGGAAGGCCGGCACGCCGGAAGCCGACAAGGTGATCAAGTTCCTGCGCGAGGAAATGGGCGTCACCAACATCCGCTTCCCCGAGCAGTGCGGCATCGGCGTCAAGCCGGTCTCCGAGGAAGGCACCAAGCGCCTGGTGCGCCAGGCCATCCAGTACGCCGTCGACAACGACCGCGACTCGGTGACCCTGGTGCACAAGGGCAACATCATGAAGTTCACCGAAGGCGCCTTCAAGGACTGGGGCTATGAGCTCGCCCGCGAGGAGTTCGGCGCCGAGCTGCTCGACGGCGGCCCCTGGATGACCTTCAAGAATCCCAAGACCGGCAAGGACATCGTGGTCAAGGACGTCATCGCCGACGCCATGCTGCAGCAGATCCTGCTGCGCCCGGCGGAGTACGACGTCATCGCCACCCTGAACCTCAACGGCGACTACATCTCCGACGCCCTGGCGGCGGAAGTCGGCGGCATCGGCATCGCGCCGGGCGCCAACATCTCCGACGCCGTGGCCATGTTCGAGGCCACCCACGGCACCGCGCCCAAGTACGCCGGCCAGGACAAGGTCAACCCGGGCTCGCTGATCCTCTCCGCCGAGATGATGCTGCGCCACATGGGCTGGACCGAGGCCGCCGACCTGGTGATCAAGGGCATGGAGAAGGCCATCTCCAAGGGCGAGGTCACCTACGACTTCCATCGCCAGATGGACAATGCCACCCTGTTCAAGTGCTCGGAGTTCGGCCAGGCCGTCGCCGACAACATGTAAGCGTCGCCGCCCGACCGGGGCCCTCGTCCGCCAGGCGGGCGAGGGCCCTTTTGCGTCCGGACGGGGGCCGCTTGCGGTAGGATGAACCCTGCCGGCCGCGCGGCGTCCAATCACGGTTGAGATGCCCCTGGCGGTCGGCTTGTCGTTAACCACAGTGATGCTTATGTTCAAGACAGAGGAGAAGGGCATGGCGGGGCATCGCGTCCCGCTGCATGCCGGGATGACGCGCCCTCCGGGACCGCAGGAGGACGACGACGGCGACCTGGCGGTCCAGTCGTCGGAGCCCGAGCTGGCGAAGCCGCCGATGTACAAGGTGGTCTTGCACAACGACGACTTCACCCCCATGGAGTTCGTGGTGGAGGTCCTGCAGACGTTCTTTCACATGGACAACGAGAGCGCCGTTCAGGTGATGCTGGCCGTGCACACCCAGGGCAAGGCGACCTGCGGCGTCTTCACCCGCGATATCGCGGAAACCAAGAGTCACCAGGTCAATGAGTACGCCCGAGAGTGCCAGCACCCGCTGCTGTGCGACATCGAGGCAACGGATTGACCATCGGCATGGTCGAAGAGGGGACGTGCCAGCGTTGGCGAGGTGACTTGCAACGCCGATGCTTGTGCCCGATGTTGATGATGCCGGACCGAGATAGATCCGACGCAAGCCCTAAGCGGCGAGAAGGGGACTGCCATGCTGAGCAAAGAACTTGAACTGACCCTGAACACGGCCTTCACCGTGGCGCGTTCCAAGCGCCACGAGTTCATGACCGTGGAGCACCTGCTGCTGGCGCTGCTCGACAATGCCTCGGCGGCGGACGTGCTGCGTGCCTGCGGGGCCAACCTGGACAAGCTGCGGTCCGACCTCCAGGATTTCATCAATTCCACCACGCCGCTGATCCCCGAGGACCAGTCCGATCGCGAGACCCAGCCGACCCTGGGCTTCCAGCGGGTGCTGCAGCGGGCCGTCTTCCACGTGCAGTCCTCCGGCAAGAGCGAGGTGACCGGGGCCAACGTGCTGGTGGCGATCTTCTCCGAGCAGGAGAGCCAGGCGGTCTATTTCCTCAAGCAGCAGAACGTGGCCCGGGTGGACGCCGTCAACTACATCGCCCACGGCATCTCCAAGGTCTCCGGCCATGGCCAGCAGCAGAGCTCGCCGTCTCCCGAGGCGGAGGACGCCGAGGAGGCCGGCGGCGAGCCCAGCGGCAACCCCCTGACCGGCTATGCCACCAACCTCAACGAGCAGGCCCGGATGGGCAAGATCGATCCGCTGATCGGTCGCGACCACGAGCTCGAGCGGGTGGTGCAGATCCTGGCCCGGCGGCGCAAGAACAACCCGCTGCTGGTGGGCGAGGCCGGCGTGGGCAAGACCGCCATCGCCGAGGGCCTGGCCAAGCGTATCGTCGAGGAGGACGTGCCCGACGTCATCGCCGATGCCGTGGTCTATTCCCTGGACATGGGCGCGCTGCTGGCCGGCACCAAGTACCGCGGCGACTTCGAGAAGCGCCTCAAGAGCCTGCTGGCCGAGCTGCGCAAGCAGCCCAACGCCATCCTGTTCATCGACGAGATTCACACCGTGATCGGCGCCGGGGCGGCCTCCGGCGGGGTGATGGACGCCTCCAACCTGCTCAAGCCGCTGCTGTCCTCCGGCGAGCTGCGCTGCATCGGCTCGACCACCTTCCAGGAGTTCCGCGGCATCTTCGAGAAGGATCGCGCCCTGGCGCGGCGTTTCCAGAAGGTCGACGTCATGGCGCCCTCGGTGGAGGACACCATCCGTATCCTCAAGGGCCTGCGCTCGCGCTTCGAGGAGCACCACCGGCTGAAGTACACCGACGAGGCGCTGGAGACCGCCTCGCGGCTGGCGGATCGCTACATCAACGATCGCCACCTGCCGGACAAGGCCATCGACGTCATCGACGAGGCCGGCGCCCACCAGCGCCTGCTGCCGCCGGAGGTGCGGGTCGAGACCATCGACGTGGACCAGGTCGAGGCGGTGGTGGCTTCCATCGCGCGGATCCCGCCGAAGAGCGTCACCAGCTCCGACCGCAAGCTGCTGGCCAACATCGATCGCGACCTCAAGATGCTGGTGTTCGGCCAGGACGAGGCCATCGACAGCCTGGCGGCGGCCATCAAGCTGTCCCGGGCGGGGCTCAAGTCGCCGGACAAGCCGGTGGGCAGCTTCCTGTTCGCCGGTCCCACCGGCGTCGGCAAGACCGAGGTGGCCCGCCAGCTGGCGCATATCATGGGGATCGACCTGGTGCGCTTCGACATGTCCGAGTACATGGAGCGCCACACCGTGTCCCGGCTGATCGGCGCGCCTCCGGGCTATGTCGGCTACGACCAGGGCGGGCTGCTGACCGAGGCGATCACCAAGCAGCCGCACTGCGTGCTGCTGCTCGACGAGATCGAGAAGGCGCACCCGGAAGTCTTCAACCTGCTGCTGCAGGTCATGGACCACGGCCGGCTGACCGACAACAACGGCCGGGAGGCGGACTTCCGCCACGTGATCCTGATCATGACCTCCAATGCCGGGGTCGAGCAGGCCACGCGGCGCTCCATCGGCTTCCAGACTCAGGACCATTCCACGGACGCCCTGGAGGAGATCCGCAAGACCTTCTCGCCGGAGTTCCGCAACCGCCTGGACGGCATCATCCAGTTCCATTCCCTGCCCACCGAGGTGGTGCGCAACGTGGTGGACAAGTTCCTGGTCGAGCTCCAGGCGCAACTGGACGAGAAGCGCGTCCAGCTCGACGTGGACGAGGCTGCCCGGGACTGGCTGGCCGTGAAGGGCTACGACCCCGACATGGGCGCCCGTCCCATGGCGCGGCTGATCCAGGAGAAGCTCAAGAAGCCGCTGGCCGAGCTGATCCTGTTCGGCGAGCTGGCCGAGCACGGCGGCGTGGTGCACGTCAGCGTCGAGGGCGACGAGCTGCACCTGGCCTCGGAGTCGGAACTGGCCGACGCGCCCTGAGGCGGCGCGTCTCGGTCGTCTCCCCCGCGAATCGCCCGACGCCCTGTCCACGGACGGGGCGTCGTGCTGTCGGGCGCGGGAAACGTCGGGGAGGCGGGGCCAGGGCAGTGCGGGGCTGCCCCGCCCGTAGCCTGCCGGGGCGGCGGGGAGCCGCCCGGGAGGCGATCAGCGAGAGCGGTAGACGATGCGGCCCTTGGACAGGTCGTAGGGCGTCAGCTCGACCTTGACCTTGTCGCCGGTGAGGATGCGGATGTAGTTCTTGCGCATCTTGCCGGAGATGTGGGCGGTCACCACGTGGCCGTTCTCGAGCTCGACCCGGAACATGGTGTTGGGCAGGGTGTCGACGACGACACCTTCCATTTCGATATGGTCTTCGCGTGCCATATAGGCAATTCCTCGCTGGTGATAGGAGACAGGGGCACGAGGCGTCGCGCGATCGCCCGTGCCGATCAGGATAGCGCGATATTGTGCCGCATGCCGGTCGTCAAGGCAAAAGGCGACGGCCCCGGGCGGCGTCCGGGGGAGGCGGATGGCGACAGCGGTCGCCGTCACACGGGAATCAGGCGGCGCCAGTGGCGGCCCTCGAGGATCTCCAGGGGCTGGAAGGCGCGCTTGTAGGCCATCTTGCGACATTCCTCGATCCAGTAGCCCAGGTAGACGTGGGGCAGGTCCAGGGCGCGGGCGCGCTCCACCAGGGCCAGCACCGCATAGGTACCCAGCGAGCGCCGCGCCAGGGAGGCGTCGGGATCGAAGAAGGTGTAGATGGCCGACAGGCCGTGCTCGAGCTGGTCGAAGGCGGCGACCGCGACCAGGCGGCCGTCCAGGCGCATCTCCAGCAGCCGCGCATAGTCCTGGTCCAGGGTCAGGAAGGTGCGGTACTGCTCGTGGCTGGGCGGGTACATGTCGCCGTCGGCATGGCGCGTCCGGATGTAGTGGGCATAGAGCGCGTAGTGCTCGGGGTCGTACGTCGCGGGACGGCTGCGCAGCTCGAGGTCGGCGTTGCGATGGAGCAGCTTGCGCTGGGTGCGGCTGGGGGTGAAGGCGGCCACCGGGATGCGCACCGAGATGCAGGCGCTGCAGCCCTCGCAATGGGGGCGGTAGAGGTGGCGGCCGCTGCGCCGGAAGCCGAGCAGGGCCAGGGCGTCGTAGACGCCGCCGCCCGGGGACTCCTGGGGGTCCAGGAAGAGGGTGGTGGCCTCGCGACCCTCCAGGTAGCTGCAGGCGTGGGGCACGGTCAGGAAGAACCGCAGGTCGCGGATCGGCTGGCGGGGGGTGTTACTGCTCAAGTCGGCCGCCTCCTGTGCATCCGGGGCGCGGGTGTCTGGCGCTGTCGAGATCCTCGAACGACCAGGCCGGCGACGGGAAGGCGCCGGAGGCCGCGGGCCTCTCGCCCAGCCACTGTTCAAGATAGCCGATGAACGTCTCCCGGGCGATGTCCCGGGCGCCGAGGCTGGCCAGGTGCGGGGTATGCATCTGGCAGTCGATCAGCCGGCCGCCGCCGGCGGCCATGCGACGGGCGAGGGTCACCAGCGCCACCTTGGAGGCGTCGGGCACCCGGGAGAACATCGACTCGCCGAAGAACACCGGCCCCAGGGCCACGCCGTAGAGGCCGCCGACCAGGGCGCCGTGCTGCCAGACCTCCACCGAGTGCGCCGCGCCCAGGGCGTGAAGCCGGGCGTACGCCTCGCGCATCTCGCCGGTGATCCAGGTGCCCGGCTGGTCGCGCCGCGGGGCGGCGCAGGCCGCCACCACGGCGTCGAAGGCGGCGTCGGCGCCGACCCGGAAGCCGCCGTTGCGCAGACGCTTGGCCAGGCTGCGCCGGACCCGCACCTCCTCGGGGAAGAGCACCATGCGCGGATCCGGCGCCCACCAGAGGATCGGCTGGCCCTCGCTGTACCAGGGGAAGATGCCGTGGCGGTAGGCGGCCAGCAGCCAGTCCGGGCTCAGCTCGCCGCCGGCGGCGAGCAGTCCCCCGGGGTCGTCCAGGGCGGTGTCGACTGGGGGGAAGCGAACGGGGTGGGCGGGCAGCCAGGGCAGCATGGGGCATCGATCCTCGCGGCGTGGACGCCCAGTTTGACGGGCCCGGTGGCGGGCCTCAAGTCGTCGTCGCCCTGTGACGGGCGCGGCTGGCTCGGTATGATTGTCCGCCAAGGATTCTGGAAGACGCCACACGGCGCAAGGGGGTTGGCCGCTTGAGTGCCAAGAAGAAGACCGCGTCGCACGACCGTGCGGCGACCGCCAAGGAAAGGGCCAGGCGCTTCGGGCTGCGGCTGCAGGGATCGCTGCGCGAGGGAGCGGTGATCCTGCTGCTGGCCGCCTGCGTGTTCCTGCTGCTGGCCCTCTACAGCTTTCGCCCGGCGGACCCGGGCTGGTCGCGCAGCGGCCCGGAGACGGAGGTGGCCAACTGGATGGGGCCGATCGGGGCCTGGCTGGCCGATGTCCTGTACTCGCTGTTCGGCGTCAGTGCCCTGTGGTGGCCCGGGATGCTGGGCTTCGCCGCCTGGTGGCTGATTCGCGCCCGCCAGGTGCGGCTGTCCTGGGACGCCACGGCGCTGGCCGTGCGCTGCGGCGGGCTGGTCCTGCTGCTGCTGGGCACCACCACCCTGGGGGCGCTGCACTTCTATGATCCCGACAGCGTGCTGCCCTACGGCGCCGGCGGGATCCTCGGCGAGGGCCTGGTCGGCGCGCTGCTGCCGCTGGTGAGCGCCGGCGGTACCTCACTGCTGGCGCTGGCCGCCATGCTCTGCGGCGTGCCGCTGTTCACCGGCTGGTCCTGGCTGACCATCATGGACGAGCTGGGGCGCGGCGCCTGGCGCCTGGGCCGCTGGGCGGCATCGCGCTTCGCCCTGTCGCGGGCCGACGACGAGCCCGTCGAGGCGGCCGAGCCCGCTGCTCCGCCGCCCGACGATAACGCGCCGGACCGGCCCGCCTGGTGGCGGCGCTGGCTGCCCGCGCGGCGTCGTGCCGCCGACGAGCCGGCGGATGCCCCGGAACGCCGCGAGCCCGGCTTCGGCGACGACGGCGAGACGCGCATTCCCTGGGAGGTGCCGGCGCACACGCCCTCGGCCAAGCGCCCCGAGGCGGCCTACACCGCCCGGGAGCCGAGCCTGAGCCTGCCGGGCGAGGCCCCCGCCGAGGCGGCCGCTCCCGACGCGCCCGATGCGCCGATGCCGCTGAGCGCCGTCGAGCCGCCCGCCGCCGCTCCGGGACAGGCGGCGTCCGAGGCGCCGGGCGACGCCCCGGACCGCGTCGCCCGCCGCGAGACGGCCTTCGTCGAGGCGACGCGTGCCGAGCCCGAGCCGAGGGTCGCCGACCGGCCCGAGGCGCCCGCGGCTCGGCCGGAGGAGGATGCCCCGGCCGGTCCCGAGACCGCCCCCGGCGACACGCCGAATGCCGAGGCGCCGGAGCGCGCAGACGGCGCGGCCCCGGCCGACGACGCCACGCTGGCCGGCGACGCGGCCGGCCTGGCCGGGCCGGACCTCGAGGCGAGCGAGGGCGCGGGGCCCGGTCCCGCTTCCGGCGAGGCGTCGCCCGCGGCCCGGCCGGACGAGGTCGAGCGTCGGGTGCCCGAGGTGATTCCCGAGCCGGTGCTGCCGGACGACGACGATGCCGACGACGCCCGGGGCGGGGCGCCCTGGACCGGCGCCGAGCCGGCCGACGGCCCCCGGGACGCGGTCGCCGAGGCTCCCGAGCCGCGCCACGCCACCGCCGACCAGGCCCGGCAGGCCACAGAGGACGACGACGGCCCGGCCCTGTGGACCGTCGAGCACCTGCAGAACCAGCGGCCCGAGATGGAGGTGCCGGCCGAGCCGGAGGGCGAGCTGCCGAGCCTGCGCCTGCTGACCCCGCCCCAGGCGCACCGGCCCAACTACACCGACGAGCAGCTGGCCGAGATGGCCGAGCTGCTGGAGGTCCGGCTGCGCGAGTACGGGGTCAAGGCCGAGGTCGTCGACACCTGGCCGGGGCCGGTGATCACGCGCTTCGAGATCAAGCCGGCCGCCGGGGTGAAGGTCTCCAAGATCAGCAACCTGGCCAAGGACCTGGCGCGCTCGCTGATGGTCAAGAGCGTGCGGGTGGTGGAGGTGATCCCGGGGCGGCCCACGGTGGGCATCGAGATCCCCAATCCCAAGCGGGCGATGATCCGCCTGCGCGAGGTGATCGACTCCGACCGCTACCAGCACGAGGCCTCGGCGCTGACCCTGGCGCTGGGTCAGGACATCGGCGGCGGCCCGGTGGTCGCCAACCTCGGCAAGATGCCGCACCTGCTGGTGGCCGGCACCACCGGCTCGGGCAAGTCGGTGGGGGTCAACGCCATGCTGATCTCCATGCTGCTCAAGGCCAAGCCCGAGGAGGTCCGCATGATCATGGTGGACCCCAAGATGCTCGAGCTGTCGGTCTACGACGGCATCCCGCACCTGCTGGCGCCGGTGGTCACCGACATGAAGGAGGCCGCCAACGCCCTGCGCTGGTGCGTGGCCGAGATGGAGCGCCGCTACAAGCTGATGGCGGCCATGGGGGTGCGCAACCTGGCCGGCTTCAACGCCAAGCTCGACGAGGCCGAGCGGGCCGGGGCCCAGGTCGCCGACCCGCTGTGGGAGCCCCAGCCCTGGGAGATGCACCAGGCGCCGCCGGTGCTCGAGAAGCTGCCCTACATCGTGGTGGTGATCGACGAGTTCGCCGACATGTTCATGATCGTCGGCAAGAAGGTCGAGGAGCTGATCGCGCGGCTGGCTCAGAAGGCCCGCGCCGCCGGCATCCACCTGATACTCGCCACCCAGCGCCCCTCGGTGGACGTGGTGACCGGGCTGATCAAGGCCAACATCCCCACCCGCATGGCCTTCCAGGTGTCCTCCCGGGTCGACTCGCGGACCATCCTCGACCAGGGCGGCGCCGAGAACCTGCTGGGCCATGGCGACATGCTCTACCTGCCCGCCGGCTCCGGCATGCCGACCCGGGTCCACGGAGCCTTCGTCGATGACGACGAGGTGCATCGGGTGGTCGAGGACTGGAAGCGCCGCGGCGAGCCGGAATACATCGACGAGATCCTCTCCGGCGGCGTCTCCGCCGACGCCCTGGCGGGGCTCGAGGCCGAGGGCGGCGGGGGCGACGACGACGCCGAGCAGGACGCCCTCTACGACGAGGCGGTGGCCTTCGTCACCGAGAGCCGCCGGGCGTCCATCTCCGCCGTGCAGCGCCGCTTCAAGATCGGCTACAACCGGGCGGCGCGCCTGGTCGAGGCCATGGAGATGGCCGGGGTGGTCTCGACCATGGGCACCAACGGCGCCCGCGAGGTGCTGGCGCCGCCGCCGGCGGGCGACTGACGCCGCCGATCGTGCAACCACCATGCAAGCCGCGGCGGGAGCGCAACCCGCCGCGCCATCGCGGGTCCCAGGCTCAGCGATCCGACCGGGACCCGATCAGGGAGAGATGACATGACCGTGACCAAGACCCTCGCCACCCTGGCCCTGCTGGCCCTGGCGCCGCTCACGGCGCTGGCCGAGACCGGCGCCGAGCGGCTGGCCCGCATGCTGGCGCCGGTGGAGACCTATGTGGCCGACTTCGACCAGCAGATCCTCGACGGCTCGGGGCAGCGCCTGCAGCAGGCCAGCGGCCGGATGTGGCTGTCGCGGCCGGGGCGCTTCCGTTGGGAGGTCGACGCGCCCTACCGCCAGCTGGTGGTCTCCGACGGCGACGAGGTGACCCTCTACGATCCCGACCTGGAGCAGGCCACCGTCCAGGCCCTCGACGACCGCGTCACCCACACCCCGGCCCTGCTGCTGTCCGGCAGCACCGACCAGTTGACCGAGAGCTACGAGGTCTCCCGCACCCAGCAGGGCACCGCCGAGACCTTCACCCTGCGCCCCAGAAGCGCCGACACCCTGTTCGAGGAGCTCAAGCTGACCTTCTACGGCGAGCGGTTGGGCTTTTTGCAGATGACCGACAGCACCGGCCAGCGCACCGCCATCGAGTTCGACGGGGTGGAGCAGAATGTCGCCGTGGCCGAGTCGCGCTTCAGCGTGGACCTGCCGGCCGGCACGGACGTGATCCGTCAGGCGCCCTGACCCGGCTTTGCCGGGTCAAGCTTGAAGCGGGAAGAGCGGCGCTTCGCGCCTGGAAGCCGGAAGAATCCGGCTTCGCCGGGAGCTGGAAGATCGCCCGCTTCGCGGCCGTAAGCTGGAAGCTTGAAGAACAATCCCTTGACTCGGGCCCTGGAGGCAACATGCTGCCTTCCAGCTTCCAGCTTCCAGCTTCCAGCTTCCAGCTTCCAGCTTCCAGCTTCCAGCTTCCAGCTTCCAGCTTCCAGCTTCCAGCTTCCAGCTTCCAGCTTCCAGCTTACGGCTTACGGCTTACGGCTTACGGCTTACGGCTTACGGCTTACGGCTTACGGCTTGCCGCCGCCGTCCGCCTCGGCATCCCGCTCCTCGCGCCAGGCCATCAGCTGGTTATAGCGTTTCTCCTGGCCGTAGGCCGTGGGCTGGTAGAAGCGCTCGCGGGGGAGGTCCTCCGGCCAGCAGTCGTGGGCGCTGCCCGCCGGATAGCCCTCGGGCTCGTGGTGGGCATAGCGATAGCCGTCGCCGTGGCCCAGCGATTCCATCAGCTTGGTCGGGGCGTTGCGCAGGTAGGTGGGCACCTCGAGCCGCGGCTGGGCGGCGGCGAAGGCCTGGGCGCGCTTCCAGGCCTGATCGATGGCGTTGCTCTTGGGGGCCACCGCCAGGTGAATGGCGGCGTGGGCGATGGCGCGCTGGCCCTCGTAGTCGCCCAGGCGCAGGTAGGCGTCCCAGGCCGACATCACCAGCGGCAGGGCGCGCGGGTCGGCGTTGCCCACGTCCTCCGAGGCGATGGCGGCGAGCCGGCGGACGACGTCCAGCGGGTCGCCGCCGCCATGGATGAAGCGGGCGATGTAGAGCAGGGCGGCGTCCTGGCGCGAGGAGCGGATCGACTTGTGGATGGCCGACAGCAGGTCATAGTAGTGATCGCCCTGCTTGTCGAAGGCGCTGGCCTGGTGGCCGATCACGTCCTCCAGGGCCTCCCGGGGCAGGCGTTCGCCGTCGCCCTCGGCCACGGTGAAGTCGCAGGCGGTCTCCAGCAGGCCCAGGGCGCGCCGGGCGTCGCCCGCCGCGGCCCGGGCCAGCAGTTCCAGCACCGCGTCGTCGACGGCGAGGCGCCGGTCGCCCAGGCCATGCTCGGCATCCGCCAGGGCGCGCCTGAGTACCTCGACCAGCTCCGCCTGGTCGAGGGCCTTGAGTACGTGGACTCGGGCCCGGGACAGCAGCGCCGAATTGACCTCGAAGGACGGGTTCTCGGTGGTGGCGCCGATCAGCGTCAGCAGGCCGGACTCCACATGGGGGAGCAGGGCGTCCTGCTGGCTCTTGTTGAGGCGGTGGATCTCGTCCAGGAACAGCAGCGTCTCGCGCCCCTGTCCCTGGGCGACCCGGGCGCGCTCCACGGCCTCGCGGATGTCCTTGACGCCGGCCATCACCGCCGAGAGCCGCTCCAGGTGGGCGCCGGATTCCTCGGCGAGGATCTCCGCCAGGGTCGTCTTGCCGGTGCCCGGCGGCCCCCAGAGGATCATCGAGCGTACCGGGCCGTCCTCGGCCATGCGGCGCAGCGGCTTGCCGGGGCCGACCAGCGCCTGCTGCCCCACGTAGTCGGCCAGGCGGCGCGGCCGCATGCGCCATGCCAGGGGGGCGCTGTCTTCGTTGGTGGCCTGCTGGAACAGGTCCATTTCTGACTCCTTCGCTGACGGCTGCTATGGTGGAGATTCGATGTCGGCGTTTCGCCGCCGGCCTCGGGGGCGGGTTCCCCGCCGGGACCTGACGGTGACGGCCGCTGCCATGGCCGGGAACCCGGATGGCGAAGGCGAGTCCAATTCCAGGTGCCTTCCGTCCATGACCGATACTGAGGAGGCTGCCGCAATGCCCATGTTGAACCAACTGCGCCGGGATCATGCCAACATGGCCCGCATGTTGCACGTTCTGCAGCTCAAGCAGAAGACCCTGGCTCGCGGCGAACGTCCCAATTTCCAGCTGGTTCGGGAAGTCGTGGACTACATCCTCGACTATCAGGATGGGTTCACCCAGCCCTTGGAGAAGGTCTGTTCCCAGCGGCTCAAGGAGCTGGCGCCCGGCGCCGAGGAGGTCACCGATCGCCTCGCCCGGGACTACCGGGCCCTCAAGGCGCAGCTCAAGCGCCTCTCCAACGATCTCGACATGATCCTGATGGACGCCGTGGTGCCGATGGATCGCTTCGCCGAGGACCTCAAGGCCTATCTCGACGCCCATCGTGCCTACCTGCGCGACGAGCGCGAGCTGCTCTTCCCGTTGATTCGCGACTACTTCGAGGACGGCGACCTCGAGCGCCTCGCCGACGCCTTGCCCGAAGGCGCCACCGCCGAGCTCGAGCGCCTTCAGGAGGCCTACCCCGAGCTCTATGCCGAACTGCGCGACGCGCCCGACCCGGTGACCTGACCCCGCCGGGGCGCGACGCTTCGAGTCCCGCCCCTCGCTGGGGTAGAATGCGCGGCATCGTTAGACGGGAGACCCACGATGCCGCCCCACTTCGCCCGCCGTTGTCTCGCCACCCTCGCGCCCCCGCGGCGCGGGGGCGGCCGTGCGTCGGAGGCTTGATGGCGGGGCCCGTGCTGGTGTTCGACTCCGGCGTCGGCGGCCTGTCGGTGGTCGCGGCCCTGCGCCGCCGGCTGCCGGGGACCGCCCTGGCGTATGCCTGCGACAACGCCATGCTGCCCTACGGGGTGCGCGAGGACGACTGGCTGGTGCGGCGCATCCTCGCCGTCTGCGAGGCGGCGGTGGCCGCCAGCGCCTGCAGCGGCCTGGTGGTGGCCTGCAACACCGCCAGCACTCTGGCACTGGAGGTCCTGCGCGCCCGGCTGTCGGTGCCGGTGGTCGGCACCGTGCCGGCGATCAAGCCGGCGGCCGGGGCCAGCCGCACCCGCCATATCGGCCTGCTGGCGACCAGCGCCACCGTGGCCAGGCCCTACACGGCACGGTTGATCCGCGACTTCGCCGGCGACTGCCGGGTGACGCGGCTGGCCGCGGACCCCCTGGTGGGGGAGGCCGAGCGCCTGGTGATGGGCCAGGCGCCGGAGGTCGAGACCCTGCGCCGGGTGCTGGCGCCGCTGGCCGAGTGGCCGGATCTCGACACCCTGGTGCTGGGCTGCACGCACTTCCCGCTGCTGCGCGAGCCGTTGGCCGAGGCGGTGCCGCACCCCGTGCGCTGGGTGGATTCCGGCGATGCCATCGCGCGCCGGGCGGGCCAGGTGATCGCCTCGCCGCAGCGGCGCCCGGCGCCCGAGTTCGGCTGGGTGACCGCGCCGACCCCGGCCCTGGCCCGGGGGCTGGCCGGCTTCGGCTTCGCCGAGACCCGCCGCCTGGCGCCGACCTGATCGCCGACGTCCCTCCCGTTTCCGTTCCTTCATCGACCCCTGACCAGGAGCCGCCGTGGCCATCCCCGTTGTCGACCCCGACCGCTATGACGAACAGCTCGCGGCCAAGCGCGAGCGCCTGACCGCCCAGTTCGCCCGCTTCGCCCCGCCGCCGCTGGAGGTCCATGCCTCGCCGGCGAGCCATTATCGCCAGCGCTGCGAGTTCCGGCTGTGGCACGAGGGCGACGACCTCTACTACGCCATGTTCGAGGTCGACCCCGACGATCCCAAGCAGAAGACGGTGGTGCGCCTGGACCAGTACCCGGTGGCCAGCCGCCACATCAACGAGCTGATGCCGCGGCTGCGCGAGCGGCTGCTCGACAACCCGGTGCTGCGCCACCGGCTGTTCCAGGTGGAGTTCCTCACCACCCTGTCCGGCGAGGCCCTGGTGACCCTGATCTACCACCGCCAGCTGGACGAGGCCTGGGAGGTCGAGGCGCGGGCCCTGGAGCAGGCGCTGGGCATCATGGTCATCGGCCGGGCCCGCAAGCAGCGGCGGGTGCTGACCCGGGACCACGTCTGGGAGCGGCTCGCCGTCGACGGCCGCGAGCTCGTCTACCAGCAGGTGGAGAACAGCTTCACCCAGCCCAACGCCGAGATCTGCCGCGCGATGCTGGCCTGGGCCCGCGACGTCACCGCCGGCAGCGGCGATCGCGACCTGGTGGAGCTGTACTGCGGCAACGGAAACTTCACCGTGGCCCTGGCCGAGAACTTCCGCCGGGTGCTGGCCACCGAGATCTCGCGGACCTCCGTGGCCAGCGCCCGGGAGAACCTGATCGCCAACGGCGTGCACAACGCGCGCATCGGTCGCATGTCCGCCGAGGAGTTCGCCCAGGCGCTGCGCGGCGACAAGGGCGGGCGCCGGGTCGCCGAGCTGGGGCTGGCCGACTACGACTTCTCCACCGTGCTGGTGGACCCGCCTCGCGCCGGGCTGGACGAGGCCAGCTGTGGCCAGCTCAGCGAGTATGAGCGTATCGTCTATATTTCATGCAACCCCGACACCCTGGCCGACAACCTGGAGATCCTGACCCGAACCCACGAGGTGACGCGCTTCGCGCTGTTCGACCAGTTTCCCTGGACTCATCATTGCGAGTGCGGGGTCCTGCTGGTCCGGCGCCCGGCCTGATTGCGACTTTGGTGGCAGCCGCGCCGCCCTTGTCAAGGGCGATGCGCAACCGACATGCATCATGAGGGTACCGGTATGTCGCTGGGGATGCCGGGGGGATTGGCGTAAGCTCCTGGCCCACGGGCGGAAGGGCCCGCCAACTACGTCAAGTGATCCCGGCCGCAACGGGCGGCCGCTGGCAGTCGAGGTGATGGATGCTACACGTCGCACACGAGGAGACCCGACAGGATCTGCTCAAGCAGCTCGAGGAACGGCTGCAGAGCCGCCTGGACAAGGACAAGGCCGAGGCGGTGGAGGGGTTCGCCCGGCACTTCTACGCCGCCGTGCCCCTGGAGGACCTGGCCGATCGTCGCCTGGACGATCTCTACGGGGCGACCCTCTCGGTGTGGCACTTCATCCAGCAGCACGCCGCCGAGGCGCCCAAGGTCCGGGTCTTCAACCCCGACTTCGAGGAGCACGGCTGGCAGTCCACCCACACCTTCATCGCCGTGCTCCACGAGGACATGCCGTTCCTCGTCGACTCGGTGCGGGTCGAGCTCAATCGCCGGGGCATGACCGTCCACGCCATCCACAACGCCGTGCTGGCGGTGGAGCGTGACGCCGATCATCGGCTGACGCGGGTGGCCGCGCCCGGCGAGGCCGGCGCCCCCGATGCCCGGGAATCGCTGATCGCCATCGAGGTGGATCGCCATTCCGATCTCGCCGAGCTCGAGGACATCGAGGCCAGCCTCCAGGAGGTGCTGCGCGACGTGCGCACCGCGGTGGCCGACTTCGAGCCGATGCGCGAGAAGGTCCGCGAGGCGATCACCGAGATCGAGGCCTTCTGCCCCGAGCAGGTCGAGGCCGAGGACCACCGCGAGGCGATCGCCTTCCTCAACTGGCTGCTCGAGGACAACTTCACCTTCTTCGGCTACGACGAATACGAGGTGCAGCACGACCAGGAGCGGCAGCGCCTGGACAAGGTCCCGTCCAGCGAGCTCGGGGTCTTCCGCCTGGAGGCGCCGCGCTATCGGGAGCGCATCCGTACCGATCTGGGCGTCGAGGGCGACCAGTTCGTGCTGGTGCCCCAGCTGCTGTCCTTCGCCAAGAGCGCTCATCACGCCCGCATCCACCGGCCGACCTACCCGGACTACATCTCCATCGACCGCTATGACGAGGCCGGCAACGTGATCGGCGAGCGGCGCTTCCTGGGCCTGTTCACCGCCACCGTCTACAACGACTCGCCGCGCCACGTGCCCATCCTGCGCCGCAAGCTCGAGTCGGTGATGGAGATCTCCGGCTTCAGCCCCCAGGCCCACAACGGCAAGCAGCTGCTGCAGATCCTCGAGGTCTATCCCCGCGACGACCTCTTCCAGATCGACGTCGACGAGCTGGCGCAGACGGCGCTGGGTATCCTCGACATCCGCGAGCGCCGCCGGGTGCGGCTGTTCATCCGCGAGGACCGCTTCGGCAAGTTCTATTCCTGTTTGGTGTTCGTGCCTCGGGACGTGTTCTCCACCGAGCTGCGCCTGCGCCTGCAGGACCTGCTGTGCGAGGAGCTCGACGCCACCTTCGGCGACTTCAATACCTACCTCTCGGAATCGGTGCTGGCGCGCATCCAGTTCGTCCTGCGCTTCAACGGCGAGCGCCCGGTGGACTACGACATCAAGCGCCTGGAGGAGAAGCTGGTCAAGCTGGCCCGCAACTGGCGCGACGACCTGCTCAACGCCGCCATCGAGGGCTTCGGAGAGGAGCAGGCCAACCTGCTGATGAGCCGCTTCCGCGACGCCTTCCCGGCCAGCTACCGCGACGACTTCAGCGCCCGCACCGCGGTCTATGACCTCCAGCACATCGGCGAGCTGGACGAGGGCGCCCCCCTGGCGCTGTCGCTGTACCGGCTGATCGAGGAGGAGGGCAGCGGGGTCAACCTCAAGCTGTTCCACGCCCGCTCGCCGATCCCGCTGTCGGACGTGCTGCCGATGATGGAGAACCTGGGGCTGCGCGTGCTGGGCGAGCGGCCCTACGAGGTGCAGGCCACCGACCGCCCCTACTGGATCCACGACTTCACCCTGGAGCACCACACCAGCGTGGAGGTCAACCTCCAGGAGATGCGCGAGCCCTTCGTCGACGCCTTCCAGCGCATCTGGGCCGGCGAGGCCGACAACGACGCCTTCAACCGGCTGATCATCGGCGCCAACCTGGACTGGCGCGAGGTGGCGATGCTGCGCGCCTACGCCCGCTACCTGAAGCAGATCCGCTTCGGCATGTCCCAGGACTACATCGCCACCACCCTGGTCAACCACCCCGAGATCACCCGCGAGCTGGTGACCCTGTTCGAGCTGCGCTTCGACCCGGCCGACCGGCCCGAGGCCGACGAGGTAGCCGACTGCGAGGCGCGCATCCTGGCGCTGCTCGACGAGGTGCCGAGCCTCAACGACGACCAGCTGCTGCGTCGCTACATGGAACTTATCCAGGCCACGCTGCGCACCAACTACTACCAGCGCGGCGCCCAGGGCGGCTTCAAGGACTACATCGCCCTCAAGCTCGAGCCGTCCCGGGTCTCCGGCATGCCCAAGCCGCGCCCGGCCTACGAGATCTTCGTCTGCTCGCCGCGGGTCGAGGGCGTGCACCTGCGCGGCGGCAAGGTCGCCCGGGGCGGGCTGCGCTGGTCCGACCGCCACGAGGACTTCCGCACCGAGGTGCTGGGCCTGGTCAAGGCGCAGCAGGTCAAGAACGCGGTGATCGTGCCGGTGGGCGCCAAGGGCGGCTTCGTCTGCAAGCGCATGCCCGAGGGGGCCGATCGCGAGACGATGCAGAAGGAAGGCATCGCCTGCTACCAGACCTTCATCCGCGCGCTGCTCGACGTCACCGACAACCTGTCCGGCGGCGAGGTGGTGCCGCCCGAGGGCGTGGTGCGCCACGACGACGACGATGCCTACCTGGTGGTCGCCGCCGACAAGGGCACCGCGACCTTCTCGGACATCGCCAACGAGATCTCCGCCGAGTACGGCCACTGGCTGGGCGACGCCTTCGCCTCCGGCGGCGCCAACGGCTATGACCACAAGAAGATGGGCATCACCGCCAAGGGCGCCTGGGAGTCGGTCAAGCGCCACTTCCGCGGCCTGGGTGTGAACACCCAGGAGGACGAGTTCAGCGTGGTCGGCGTCGGCGACATGGGCGGCGACGTCTTCGGCAACGGCATGCTGCTGTCCGACAAGATCCGCCTGCTGGGCGCCTTCAACCACCTGCACATCTTCGTCGACCCGGCCCCGGACGCGGCCTCGAGCTTCGCCGAGCGCAAGCGGCTGTTCGAGCTGCCGCGCTCCAGCTGGGAGGACTACAACCGCGAGCTGATCTCCCAGGGCGGCGGCATCTTCCCGCGCAGCGCCAAGTCGATCACCATCACGCCGCAGATGAAGAAGGCCTTCGGCATCCGCGAGGACAAGCTCTCGCCCAACGAGCTGATCCGCGCCATGCTGGTGTCCCGGGTCGACCTGATCTGGAACGGCGGCATCGGCACCTACGTCAAGGGCAGTGAGGAGAGCGACGCCGAGGTCGGCGACAAGGCCAACGATGCCCTGCGCATCGACGGGCGCGACCTCAACTGCCGGGTGGTCGGCGAGGGCGGCAACCTGGGGCTCACCCAGCGCGGCCGCATGGAGGCCGCGGCCAAGGGCGTGCGGGTCAATACCGACTTCATCGACAATGCCGGCGGCGTGAACTGCTCGGACCACGAGGTCAACATCAAGATCCTCATCGACGAGGTGGTCAGCCGCGGCGACATGACCGAGAAGCAGCGCAACCAGCTGCTCGCCGACATGACCGAGGAGGTCAGCGAGCTGGTGCTGCGCGACAACTACCGCCAGACCCAGGCCCTGGACCTGGCCGAGCGGCTGTCCCGCCAGGGCATCGGTCCCTTCCGCCGCTTCATCAGCGAGCTGGAGGCCGCCGGCCAGATCGATCGCGAGCTCGAGTTCCTGCCCGGCGACGAGGAGCTACAGGAACGCACCCACCACGACCAGGGCATGACGCTGCCCGAGCTGTCGGTGCTGATCTCCTACGCCAAGAGCGTGCTCAAGGGCGACCTGATCACCTCCGACGTGCCCGACGACCCGGTGATTCGCCGCTATGTGGAGCGGGTCTTCCCGGCGGTGCTGGTGGAGCACTACCGCGACGAGGTCTACGAGCATCGCCTGACCCGGGAAATCGTCGCCACCCAGCTGGCCAACGACCTGGTCGACCACATGGGCGTGGTCTTCGTGCGGCGGCTGATGGACTCCACCGGCGCCGACCGGGCCGACATCGCCCGGGCCTATGTGGTGGCCGCCGAGAGCTTCCAGCTGGGGCGCCTCTGGGATCAGATCGAGGCCCTGGACAACCGGGTGCCGACCGATACCCAGTACTCGATGATGCTCGACCTGATGCGCATGCTGCGTCGGGCCACCCGCTGGTTCCTGCGTCAGCGCACCGGCCTGACCACCCGCGACGCCATCGACTACTTCGCCCCGCGACTGGCCCAGCTGCAGGAGAACATCGGCAAGCGCCTGCGCGGCGAGGAGAAGGCCCAGTGGGAGAGCCGGCGCCAGGAGCTGGTCGACGCCGGCGTGCCCGAGGCCCTGGCCTCGACCGTGGCGGCCGCCAACGGGCTCTATGCCGCCCTGGGCATCATCCAGGCCTCGCGCCTGAGCGATGACAAGCCGCAGCGGGTCGCCGAGATCTTCTACGAGATCGGCGCGCGCCTGGAGCTGCCCTGGCTGCTGCAGCGGGTCACCCGCCTCGAGGCCCGCGACGGCTGGCAGGTCAAGGCCCGCGAGACCTTCCGCGACGACATCGAGCGTCAGCAGCTGGCGCTGACCACCAGCGTGCTGGGCATGGAAGGCGGCCCCCGGGAGAGCGCCGAGCGGGTCGCGCGCTGGCTGAGCCTCCACGAGGGCATGCACCAGCGCTGGTGCCGCCTGCTCGAGGAAGTGGGCAGCGGCGGCCAGGGCGGCTTCCCGCTGTTCGCCGTGGCCGTCCGCGAGCTGGTGGAGCTGGCCGAGAGCAACAGCGAGGGCTAGTCCCGGCCCGCCGTGCCCCGCCGACTGGCGGGCCCGAAACGCGAACCCCCGCCGAATGGCGGGGGTTCGTCGTTGTCGGGGGCGCGGGCGCGTCAGAGCAGGAAGATCGTCGCCAGGCCCAGGAAGGCCATGAAGCCCACCACGTCGGTCACCGTGGTCAGCACCACCGAGCCCGAGAGGGCGGGATCGATGCCCAGGCGCTTGAGCAGCAGCGGGATGGCGATGCCGGCGACGCCGGCGGCGAGCATGTTGATCACCAGGGCCGCGGCGATGATCACGCCGATGCCCAGGCTGCCGAACCAGAGTACCGCCAGCACCGCCACCACCAGGGCCCAGAGCAGGCCGTTGAGGATCGAGATGCCCACCTCCTTGCGCAGCAGCCAGTTGCTGTTGGTGCGGCTGATCTGGCCCAGCGCCAGGCCGCGGATGGCGAGCGTCAGGGTCTGGCTGCCGGCGATGCCGCCCATGCTGGCGACGATCGGCATCAGCACCGCCAGGGCCACCACCTGGTCCAGGGCGTCCTCGAAGCGGCCGATCACCCAGGCGGCGAGGAAGGCGGTGATCAGGTTGATGCCCAGCCAGACGGCGCGGCGCTTGGCGCTGGGCAGCACCGGGGCGAAGAGGTCCTCCTCCTCGTCGAGGCCGGCCATGTTCATCAAGGCCTGCTCGGAGTGCTCGCGGATGACGTCGACGATGTCGTCGATGACGATCCGGCCCAGCAGCAGGCCGCGGGCATCGACCACCGGCGCCGAGGCGAGATCGTGGGTCTGGAACAGGGTCGCCACGTCCCGCGACTTCATGGTGCCCTGGATGCTGTCCACGTCGCTGTCCATCAGGTCAGCCACCGCCAGCTCCTGGTCGCTGGCCACCAGCCGCGCCATGGGCAGCACGCCCATGAACAGGCCGTTGCGGTCGACCACCATCAGGGCGTCGGTGTTGTCGGGCACGTCCTGCTTCCAGCGCAGGAAGCGCTGCACCGTCTCCAGGCTGACATCGGCGCGCACGGCGATGGTGTCGGTGCGCATCAGGCGCCCCGCGGAGTCCTCCTCGAAGGCCAGGGTCTCCTGGAGGCGCACCCGCTGCAGCTCGTCCATGGAGCGCAGCATGTCCTCGGCCACCTGCTGGGGCAGGTCCTCGAACAGCTCCGCCAGGTCGGCGGTGTCGAGCCCCGCGGTGGCGGCGACGATCTCGGCGTGATCCATGTCGTCGATCAGGGTGCCGCGGACCTCGTCGTGAACGTGCAGCAGCACCTCGCCGTCGACTTCCTGGGGGATGCGCTCCCAGAGCCGGATGCGCTCGTTGGGCGGCAGCGACTCCAGCAGCAGGGCGACTTCGGCGGGTTCCAGGTCGGCGATCACGTCGTCGACCCACTCCAGGTGTTCCTTCTCCAGGGCCAGGTGGATGCGCGACAGGCGGTGTTCCAGCGTCTCGGTGGTATCGGTCATGGCGTCTCCCTGGCATGGCGATGTCGGGGGCGACACGCGCCCCGTGGCCCCTCGTCTGCCTCGCCAGTAGAGCACAAAAGCCGCGCCCCGTGGCAGAGGCGGGCCAAGGCTATCACGGCCAGGGTTCGTCGTCCGGGGGCGGCTGCGCTATACTCGCGGGCCGATTTTCCCGCCCAGGAGACGCCATGTATTCCCTCGCCCGCTCGCTGCTGTTCCGTCTCGAGGCCGAGAAGGCCCATGGCCTGGCGTTGTCGGGGCTGGATCTGGCCGACCGCCTGGGGGCCACCCGGGCGCTCGGGCGGCGCGTCGAGGACCCGGTGGAGCTGATGGGCCTGCGCTTTCCCAACCGGGTGGGGCTGGCCGCCGGGCTCGACAAGAATGCCGACCACCTGGACGCCCTGGGCGCACTGGGCTTCGGTTTCGTCGAGGTGGGCACCGTGACCCCGCGTCCCCAGGACGGCAATCCCCGCCCGCGGCTGTTCCGGCTGCCCGAGGCGGGCGCGATCATCAACCGCATGGGCTTCAACAACGCCGGGGTGGAACACCTGGTCGCCCGGGTGCGGGCCAGCCGCTACGACGGCGTGATCGGCATCAACATCGGCAAGAACCTGGCGACCCCGGTGGAGCGGGCGGTGGACGACTATCTCGCCTGCCTGCGTCGGGTGCATGCCCATGCTCACTACATCACCGTCAACATCTCCTCGCCGAACACGCCGGGGCTGCGCAACCTGCAGTTCGGCGAGCACCTCGACCAGTTGCTCGGCACCCTCCGCGAGCAGGCCGACCGGCTCGATGACGAGAGCGGGCGGCGCGTGCCCCTGGCGGTGAAGATCGCCCCGGACATGGACGCCGAGGAGATCGGCCTGGTGGCGCGCAGCCTCGAGGTCAATCGCATCGACGGGGTGATCGCCACCAATACCACCGTCTCGCGGGCGGCGGTCGAGGGCCTGCCCCACGCCGACGAGCAGGGCGGGCTGTCCGGGCGGCCGGTGTTCGAGGCGTCCAACACGGTGATTCGCGAGCTGCGCCGCCGGCTGCCCGAGCTGCCGATCATCGGCGTGGGCGGGGTCGACAGCGGTGAGGCGGCGGTGGCCAAGCGCGAGGCCGGGGCGGACCTGGTGCAGGTCTATTCGGGTTTCATCTATCGTGGCCCGGCGCTGGTCGGCGAGTGTGCCCGGGCCCTGAAGGCCGCCGGCGACCGGCCCGGCGCTGGCGGGTAAGCGGTGCCTGGGGGCACTAAAAAGCCCACGGAAACCGTGGGCTTGAGCATCGTCGCGGGACGATGGGTGGCGACCGTCAGGGGGTCAGACCACCAGGGGGTTCTTGTGGATGCCGGAGACCCCGGTCATGCCGGACCATTGATCTCCACGACCTTCACGCCAACCGCTCATCCAGTACTCGCGTAGATTGATATCCTGACTGGGACAGTCGTCACGGGAACGACCCGAAAGACCCGCCTTGTACCCATGGACATAGGCACGCTGGAAGCGATCACGTTTCTGTCGTTTCATTGGCTTACCTCTTGCGAAAGGTACCGTAGGCGACGCCGGCGGGCGGCGCCTCCATGCAATAGGGATACCGATTTGGCGCGGGCGAGCGCCACGCCGTACAGGGCAATCCCTTGACAGGAACGCATGCGTCATCTGGTAGCTACCATCTAATTCATAGCTCAAGCGGGTCGACGCTGTCGACAGTTGATTTGTAACAGGGCGTACATTCTCGCGTCACACCAACCGGCGCCATGCCGATGGACATGCCATGACCGATACACCATCTCCCGATTCCCATGCCCTGCTGGCCACCTGCCCGAAGGGGCTGGAACTGCTGCTGGCTGACGAGCTCGCCGAGCTGGGCGCCGTGCCCGGCAAGACCACCGTGGCGGGGGTACACTTCCGGGCCGAGCTGGCCGTGGCCTACCGGGTCTGCCTGTGGTCGCGGCTCGCCAACCGGGTGATCCTCTGCCTGGCCCGGGAAGACGGGGTCGAGACCCCCGAGCGGCTGCGTGCCGCGGCGGCGGCGGTGGACTGGCGGGACCACCTGGCGCCCGGCGCCACCCTGGCGGTGGACTTCCACGGCCGCGCCCGGGAGATCCGCCATACCCGCTTCGGCGCCCAGACCGTCAAGGACGGCGTGGTGGACCGGCTGCAGGCCGAGGGCCGGCCGCGGCCCAGCGTCGATACCCGCCAGCCGGATCTGCGCCTCTATGCCCACCTGCATCGCGATCGGCTGACGCTGGGCGTGGACCTCTCCGGCGACAGCCTGCATCGGCGGGGCTATCGCCGCGACGTGGGCCATGCCCCCCTCAAGGAGAACCTGGCCGCGGCGCTGCTGGTGCGCGCCGGCTGGCCGGCGCTGGCCCGGGAAGGGGCGCCGCTGGTGGACCCCCTCTGCGGGTCGGGCACCCTGTTGATCGAGGCGGCGATGATGGCCGCGGACATGGCGCCCAACCTGCATCGGGAGCGCTTCGGCTTCCATGGCTGGGCGGGGCACGCCCCGGCCGTGTGGCGCGAGCTCCGGCGCGAGGCCGAGGCGCGGGCCAGCATCGGCCGCAAGCGCTGTCGCTCGCGGCTGTTCGGCTTCGATCAGAGCCCGCCGGCGCTGTCCGCGGCCCGCGCCAACGCCATGCGCGCCGGCATCCCGGCGCTGATCGCCTTCGACGGGGCGCGCCTCGAGTCGCTGTCGCGGCCGGCCGACCTGGATCCCGAGGCCCGCGGCCTGGTGATCACCAATCCCCCCTATGGCGAGCGCCTCGGCGAACTGCCCGAGCTGGTGGGCCTCTATGCCAGCCTCGGCGAGCGGGCGCGGGCCGCCTTCCCCGGCTGGCGGCTGGCGCTGTTCACCGCCAATCCCGACCTCGGCCATCGCACCGGCCTGCGAGCCCACAAGCAGTACTCGCTCAAGAACGGCCCCCTGGACGCCAAGCTGCTGCTGATGGACGTGCCGGCGGGCGAGGGCGAGGAGGTCGGCCAGGAGGATGACGCGCCGGCCCCGCGCTCGGCGGGCGCGCAGATGTTCGCCAATCGCCTGGAGAAGAACCGCCGGCGGCTGAAGAAATGGCTCAAGCGTACCGGCGAGAGCTGCTATCGTCTGTATGACGCCGACATGCCGGAATATGCCCTGGCCATCGACGTCTATGGCGCGCACGTGCATGTCCAGGAGTACGCGCCGCCCAAGTCGGTGGACGCCGCCCAGGCCCAGAAGCGGCTGTTCGACGCCCTGGCGGTGATCCCGGAGGTGCTGGATGTCGACCCGGCGCGGGTGGTCGTCAAGCGTCGCGAGCGCCAGAGCGGGCGCGCCCAGTACCAGAAGCAGGCGGCCAGCGGCGAGCGCTTCGAGGTCCGCGAGGGCCGCGCGCGGCTGTGGGTCAACCTGCGCGACTACCTGGACACCGGGCTCTTCCTCGATCATCGCCCGGTGCGGCGACTGCTGGCCGAGATGGCTCCCGGCAAGCGTTTCCTCAACCTGTTCTGCTACACCGCCACGGCCACCGTGCAGGCGGCGTTGGGCACCGAGCGCGACGGCGGGGCGGTCGACAGCGTCAGCGTGGACCTCTCCAATACCTACCTGGACTGGGCCCGGGACAACTTCGCCCTGAACCGGCTCGATCCCTCGCGGCACCGGGTGGTGCGCGACGACTGCCTCCACTGGCTGGAGACCGCCGGCGGCACCTTCGACTTGATCTTCCTGGACCCGCCGACCTTCTCCAATTCCAAGAAGATGGCCGACACCCTGGACGTGCAGCGCGATCACGGCCGGCTGGTGCGCCTGGCCATGGTCCGACTGGCGCCGGGCGGGACCCTGGTGTTCTCCAACAACCAGCGGCGCTTCCGGCTCGACGCCGACCTGGCGGAGGCCTATGCGGTGGAGGACATCTCGGCGAAGACCTTCGATCCGGATTTCAACCGCCGCCCGGACCTGCATCACTGCTTCCTGATCCGTCACCGGGAGGAGGCATGATCCATCTGACCCTCTACACCACCCTGGGCTGCCACCTGTGCGAGGCGCTGGAACACTGGCTGGGGCGCCTGGCCGGCGTCGAGGTGCGGCTGTCCCGGGTCGAGATCAGCGACGACGAGGCGCTGATGGCCCGCTACGGGGTGCGCATTCCGGTGCTGGCGGACGCCTCGGGCAACGAGCTGGATCGCGGTTTCGAGCCCGAGCGGCTGGCCGCCTGGCTGGGCGAGCGGGGCTGGCTGGACGAGGCGGCCTGGCGGGCCGCCCGGGAAGGCGAGGAAGGGCGTTCGGCGCCCCGGGGCGCCGAGATGCGCGGCGGGCGCCGCTACCTGTCTCCGGCGGGGAAGCGTTAAGCCGCGAGCTGGAAGAGGGAAGAGGGAAGAGGGAAGAAACCAGGGTTGTGGTTCTTCTTCCCTCTTCAAGGCGCGAAGCGCCGTACTTCCTTCTTCCAGCGGCGCAGCCGCGTCTTGTGCCTTCAGGTCGCATCGAGCAGCGACAGCTGGCGCACGGCATCGCGGCCTTCGGGGCTGTGATCGTCGGCCTCCAGGACCTTTTGGAAGCCGCGGGAGGCCTGGATGGTGGCCTCGTCCTCCAGCCATAGCATCGCCTGGGCGTGATCGTCGGCGAGGCGGTGCTTGAGGCCGCCGAACTGGGTGCCGATCTGCCCCCAGGCGCGGCTGAAGATCCAGTCGCCGAACATGTCCTGATGGACGTGTACCAGCACATAGTCATGGTCGGTTTCCCAGCGGACGATCACGGCGGCTCCCGGAGTCGGCGGCGGCGCCGGGGGCGCCGCTCGTGTAACATGGGGCGGTATTGTAAGGGCTTGTGCCCCGTGGACAAGTCAACCAGCAGAAGGGACAGGGCGATCACATCGCCTTGTCACGCGGGGCCGATCCGTCGACAGGCCTACGAGGGGGCGCTGTGGCCCCTCCATGGGCGCTACTTTTGCCCTGCGGCGCTTGCGGGGCCTGGGGTGGCCATCCATGGCCAACCCGCTCGGCGGGAAGGTCATTCACTGGATGTTCTTCTCCATCCGTCTCGCCCCTGGGCAAGAGCCCCCTTCTGCGGCCTGTCCCCGGCGCCCCTCGTCATTACCCGCTGTGATCGCTTTGGGAGAGGAGCGTCATGAGAATCGTCGTCGATGCCAATGTGCCCGCCGCCGAGGCCTGCTTCGGCACCCTGGGCGAGGTGGTCCCGGTGCCGGGTCGCGAGATCGCCCCCGACACGTTGCGCGAGGCCGATGCCCTGGTGGTGCGTTCCGTCACCCGGGTCGACGAGGCCCTGGTGGCCGGTTCCCGGCTGCGCTTCGTCGGCACCTGCACCATCGGCACCGATCACGTCGACCGGGCCGCCCTGGCGGCGCGCGGGATCGGCTTCGCCAGTGCCCCGGGCTGCAACGCCGAGGCGGTGGTCGACCACGTGCTGTCGAGCCTGGCGACCCTGGCCGAGCGCCGGGGCTTCCGGCTGGCCGAGCGGCGTGTCGGGGTGGTCGGCGCGGGCAACGTCGGGGGGCGCCTGCTGGCGCGGCTGCGGGGGCTGGGCGTCGACTGCCTGGCCTGCGATCCGCCCCGGGCCGAGGCGGAGGGTGCCGACGGCTTCGTCGACCTTGACACCCTGATCGGGCGCTGCGACGTCATCTGCCTGCACACCCCGCTGGTGCGCGAAGGGCCCCACGCCACTCGCCATCTGATGGACGCCCGGCGCATCGCCGCCCTGGCGCCGGGGACGGTGCTGCTCAACGCCGGCCGCGGCGATTGTCTGGACGGCGGGGCCCTGCGCGAGCGACTCGCCGAACGTGGCGATCTCGACGCCCTGCTCGATGTCTGGGAAGGCGAGCCCGGAATCGATGCCGGCCTGTTCGAGCTGGCCGAGCTGGCCACGCCCCACGTGGCCGGCTACAGCCTGGACGGCAAGCTACGCGGCACCCAGCAGATCTATCGGGCCCTGGCCCACCGCCTGGGGCTGCCCGCCCGGCTGACCCTGGGTGACCTGGCACCGGCGCCGCCGCTGGCCTCCCTGACCCTGGACGGCGGCCTCTCGGTGGACGAGGCGCTGCGGCTGTGCATGCGCGCGGTGCACGACGTGCGCCGCGACCATGATGCCCTGCGCCGCGAGGCGCGGCGCCAGGGCCTGGCCGCGGGCTTCGATGCCTGCCGGGCCCGCTATCCGCTGCGTCGGGAGTTCTCGACCCTGGCCGTCGCCCTGCGTCCGGCGGCCGAGGCCCTGGCCGGGCCGCTGTCGGCCGCCGGCTTCCGGGTGGAGATCGGCAAGGGGTAAGGGGAGAGGCGTAAGGGGTAAGGAACAAGGGGCGAGGGGCGAGGAAACCCCTTGGCTCACTCCTTTGGCACCATCATCCTGTCTGCCGAACCTCGAACCTCGAACCTCGAACCTCGAACCTCGAACCTCGAACCTCGAACCTCG